>DATLZQ010000072.1:0-9782 GCA_035573915.1 Actinomycetota bacterium
TAGGTGAGCGACCGCCAGCCGCGGGCCCGGGCCCTGGCGGCCGCCGCCGGGGCCTCGTCGGGCAGGGCGTCCAGGGCCTCCCCGTCGGCCACCAGGACCGCCCGCCCCGGGGCGGCCTCCCCCTCGGGGGCCTCCCCCTCCTCGGCCCGCCAGAGGACCGCCGCCGAGTCCGCAGTGAGCTCCACCCGCTCCACCCGAAACGACCGGCCACCTGCGCGCGCCGGCCGTCCCACCTCCAGCACCCCCCGCCGGACCTCGCTCCTGGGCCAGGGGAGCAGGAGGAGCCTGGAGGGAAAGGGCCAGGAGCGGGCCCCGTCCACCCGGACCGCGGTCTCGATCCGGTACCAGCCCGGCGGGAGCTCGACCAGGGGGACCTCGAAGGGGACGAACAGGTCCCTGGTGGGGGCCACGTCGAACTGGCGGGCCTCCACGGGGAAGGGCCGGGTGAGCCCGCCCGGGACCCGGGCCACGTGGGCCCAGTCGAACTCCACGAGGTGGGGGTTGCCGTCGGCCCCCCGGAGGACGAAGGCCCCCTTCACGGCCAGCGGGAACCGCTCGAAGCGGATCCGCACCTCCACCGGGGCCGGGCCCGAGGGGCTGGTGCTCAGCGCCCCACCTCCGCCGTGGCGGCCCTCTCGGACGGCGGCCCGGCCGCTGCCCCCGGCCCTGCCGCGGCCGCCCCCGCCCCCTGGCCGGCCGCCCCCGGCCACCCGGTGGCGCCGCCGGCGCGGCCTTCGAGGAGGGCCCGGAGCGAGGACCGGTACGGGGGCCCGGCCACCCCTCGGTCCGTCACGATGGCGGTCACCAGTCGGGCCGGGGTCACGTCGAAGGCCGGGTTGGCGGCCGCCGCTCCCTCCGGGGCGAACCGCACCCCGAGGGGGGCCAGGACCTCCCCGGGGTCCCGCTCCTCGATGACGATGGCGTCCCCTCGGGGGGTGGCGGGGTCCAGGGTGGAGACCGGCGCCGCCACGAGGAACGGGATGCGGTGGTGGCGGGCCAGCACGGCCAGCTGGTAGGTGCCCACCTTGTTGGCGACGTCGCCGTTGGCCGCCACCCGGTCCGCCCCCACCACGACCAGGTCCACCAGGCCCCGGGCCATGAGCGACCCGGCGGCGGTGTCGGCCACCAGGGTCATGGGGACCCCCAGACGTCGGAGCTCCCAGGCCGTGAGCCGGGCCCCCTGGAGCAGGGGGCGGGTCTCGTCCACCCAGACGTGGGCCACCTTCCCCTCCCGGTGGGCGGCCAAGATGACGCCCTGGGCCGTACCGCACCCGCCGGTGGCCAGGGAGCCAGTGTTGCAGTGGGTGAGGATCCGGGCCCCGGCCGGCACCAGCTCCGCCCCCAGCCGGGCGATGGCCAGGCACGCTTCTTCGTCCTCCCGGGCGATGGCCCGGGCCTCGGCCACGGCCGCCCCCCGCATGGCCTCCAGCCCCACCGGCAGGGCTGCCCGGACGGCCCCCACCACCCTCCCCACCGCCCAGGAGAGGTTCACGGCCGTGGGGCGGGCCCCGGCCAGGAGCCGGCCCGCCGCCTCCACGTCCTCGAGCAGGGCGGCCCGGCTCCGGGCCCGGGACCGGAGGGCGGCCAGGGCCACCCCGTAGGCGGCCGCGATGCCGATGAGGGGCGCCCCCCGCACGGCCATGGCCCGGATGGCCTCGGCCACCTCCTGGGGCTCCCTGGCCTCGACGTAGCGCTCCTCGGCCGGGAGCCGGCGCTGGTCCAGGATGAGGACGGTCCCGTCCCGCCACCGAACCGGGCGGGCGGCCACCAGGGAGGACCGGCGCCCCGGAGGGCCGCTCACGCCCAGGGCCCGCTGGGCCCGGCCCTCAGGTCCCCTGCTGCCAGGACGCGAGGTAGGCCGCCTGTTCCTCGGTGAGCTCATCGATCTCCGCGCCCATCGCGGCCAGCTTGAGGCGGGCCACCTCCCGGTCGATCTCGGCCGGCACCGGGTAGACGGCCGGGGCCAACCCCCGCCCCTCCCGCGCCAGCCACTCCACGGACAGGGCCTGGTTGGCGAAGGACATGTCCATGACGGCCGCGGGGTGCCCCTCGGCCGCGGCCAGGTTGACCAGCCGGCCCTCGGCCAGGAGGTAGAGCCGGCGGCCATCGGGCAGGCGGTACTCGTCCACGAAGTCCCGGACCCGGCGCACCGAGGAGGCCATCTCCCCCAGGGCCGCCTTGTCGATCTCCACGTCGAAGTGGCCGGCGTTGGCGAGGACGGCGCCGTCCTTCATGACCTCGAGGTGCTCCCGGCGGATCACCCCGGTGTCCCCGGTCACCGTGATGAACAGGTCCCCCACCCGGGCCGCCTCCCGGATCGGCATGACCTGGTAGCCCTCCATGAGGGCCTCCAGGGCGGCCACGGGCTCCACCTCGCAGACCACCACCCGGGCCCCCAGGCCCCGGGCCCGGGAGGCCACCCCCCGCCCGCACTGCCCGTACCCGCAGACCACCACCGTCCTCCCCGCGAGCAAGAGGTTCGTGGCCCGCAGCACACCGTCGATGGTGGACTGGCCGGTCCCGAACCGGTTGTCGAACAGCCGCTTGGTCCGGGCGTCGTTCACCGCCACCACGGGGTAAGCCAGGACCCCCTCGGCGGCCATGGCCCGGAGGCGGATGACCCCGGTGGTGGTCTCCTCCGTGCCCCCCAGGACCTCCCGGAGCTGGCCGGGGCGTTCCCGGTGGAGGGTGGAGACCAGGTCCAGCCCGTCGTCCATGGTGACCTGGGGGTGCTGGTCGAGCACGGCACCGATGTGGCGATAGTAGGTGGCCTGGTCCTCCCCCTTGATGGCGAAGACCCGGACCCCCTCCTCGCACAGGGCGGCCGCCACGTCGTCCTGGGTGGAGAGGGGGTTGGAGGCGCACAGGGCCACCTCCGCCCCTCCCGCCACGAGCGTCCGCACCAGGTTGGCCGTCTCCGTGGTGACGTGCAGGCAGGCCCCGACCCGCACCCCGGCCAGGGGGCGCTCCTTCTCGAACCGCTCCCGGACCTGGGCCAGCACCCGCATCTCCTGGTCGGCCCACTCGATGCGGGCCCGCCCCGTCCCCGCCAGCTTCCGGTCCTTCACGTCGCAGTCCATGCGCCCTCCTTCGGTCCCGTCCGAGTATGGCAGGCCCTAGCCCAGGGCCGGGAGGAGGGCCGCCAGGAGCCGTCGGAGGTCCCGCCCCGCCCCCCGGGCCGCCTCCAGGACCTCTCGGTGAGAGGTGGGCTTGCCCAGCACGTTCGTGATGCAGGAGACGGCCAGGACCCGCATCCCCAGGGCCACCCCGGCCACGGCCTCGGGGACGGTCGACATCCCCACCGCGTCGGCCCCGGCCGAGGCCAGGAACCGCCGCTCCGCCGGCGTCTCGTAGGAGGGGCCGGGGACGGCGGCGTACACCCCTCCGGCCAGCTCCACCCCGGCCCGGTGGGCCGCCTCCCGGGCCAGGGCCCGGAGCTCGAGGTCGTAGACCCGGCTCAGGTCGACGAAGGCGGGCGTGCCGTCGGGAAAGCGCCACCCGGCCAGGGGGTTGACCCCGAGGAAGTTGAGGTGGTCCTCCACCAGCATGAGCTGGCCCGCCCGGAGGCCGGGGCGCAAGGCCCCGGCGGCGTTGGTGAGGAGGAGGACCCTCGCCCCCAGGGCCCGGGCCAGCCGGGGGATGAGGGTGGTGGCCCCCACCCCGTGCCCCTCGTAGTAGTGGACCCGGCCAAGGAACACCGCGGCCGGGACCCCGTGGAGCTCCCCCAGGAGCAGCCGTCCCTCGTGCCCGGGGACCGAGGAAGGCGGGAACCCGGGGAGGGACCCGTAGGCGAAGCCCTCGTGGGGGCCCACGTCCTCGAGGACGGCCTCGCCCAGGCCCGACCCCATGACCAGGGCCACCCTGGGGAGGAGCGGCGTCCGCTCCCGGACCCGCCGGGCCCCCTCCTCGTCCCAGGCGTCGCCGGGCCCGGGGACCTCCCTCACCGCCGGAGGCGCTCCTTGAGGGCGGCGAGGACCGGGGCCGGGGTGGGGTCCACCCCCCTGGCCAGGGCCAGGTAGGTGCTGGCGAAGTCGCCCTTGAGGACCAGGGAGAAGACCCACTCCAGGGGGGTGTCGCCCACGGCCTGGACGGCCCGGAAGGCCAGGCCCGACCCCTCGAGCGAGGCCAGGGTGGCCTCCACCCGGGCCGCCACCCGGGGGTGCTCCCCGGGGTGGCGGAGGACCACGGCCCGGTAGCCGGCCCCAGCCCCCGGGTGCCAGCCCTCCACCTCGTTGTGGTCGAGCTCGGGGAGGACGGCGTGGAAGGCGGGGACCTTGGCGTTCTCGTTGAGCTGGGTCTTCCAGCGCATCGCCGGCCCCTCGGCCACCCCCTCCGATCCCCACACCAGGGGGGTCCCCCCCATCAGCCACAGGGCCAGGGACTTGGCCTCGTTCTCCTCGGCCGGCCGCTCCGGGCCGAGGTCCCGGGCCAGGGCCTCCAGGGTGGCGGCGGTCCGCTCCAGGGCGGGCCCGGCCCCGGAGGCCAGCCCCGCCTGCTCCAGGACCCCCAGCACCGCCCCGGCCAGGTAGCCCACGGCGCTCCTCGGCATGAGGTCCGCCCCGGGGACGCTCGCGCGGGGGACCCCGTCCCGCTCCGCCCGCCGGGCCAGCTCACCCCCGGCGCTCACCGCCGCCACCCGGCACCCCCGCCGGAGGGCGTCGTCGTAGGCGGCCAGGGTCTCCTCGGTGTCGCCCGAGTGGGAGACGGCCAGGACCAGGGTCCCGGGGCCGCAGAACCCGGGCAGGACGTAGCCCCGGACCACGGCCAGGGGCACGGGGAGCTCCGCGCCCAGGGCCGAGCGGGCCAGGTCCCCGGCCGCTGCCGAGCCCCCCATCCCGCAGACCACCACCGAGCGCAGGTCGGGTGGAGGGACCACCCCGGCCGCCCGCCCCGCGGCCAGGCCCTCGAGGAGCTGGCGGCCGCTCCCCGCCACCACCTCCAGCATGCCTCTGGGGTCGGCCCGGGCCAGGGCCTGGGGGTCGTCGAGGAGGGCGGCGGCCTCGGGGGCGGCCCTCACGGGGCCCCGGCCTCGGGCCGCTCGGCCTCGTCGATGAGCATCACGGGGATCCCGTCCCGCACCGGGTAGCGCAGCCCGCAGGCCCGGCAGACGATGCGCTCCTCCGCCTCCCGGTACTCCACGTCCCCGTGGCAGCTCGGGCAGACCAGGATGTCCAGGAGCTCCTTGTCGAGCGGCACCCAGCCTCCTTTCGCCCCCGCCCGCGGGTCACCCCGACCCGCGGATCAGGGCCAGCACCTCCGCCGTCTTCTCCTCGAGCAGCTCCCGCGTCCGGGCCTCCACGTTGAGGCGGAGCAGGGGCTCGGTGTTCGAGGGCCGGACGTTGAACCACCAGTCCTCGAACTCCACCGTGAGCCCGTCCAGGCGGTCCTGCCGCCCCTCGGGATAGGCCGCGGCGATCCGCTCGATGGTCCCCCACTGGTCGGCGACCTCCGAGTTGATCTCCCCCGAAGCGTGGTAGCGCCTGAGGGGCGCCAGCAGCTCCGACAGGGGCTGGCCGGCCTTGGACATCCGGTCCATGACCACCATGGCCGCCACCAGGCCCGAGTCCGCCCGGTAGTGGTCCCGGAAGTAGTAGTGGCCCGAGTGCTCCCCCCCGAAGACGGCCCCCGTCTCGGCCATGACCTTCTTGATGAAGGAGTGGCCCACCCGGGTGCGGACGGGCACCCCGCCGTGCTCCTTGACGACCTCGGGGACCACCCAGGAGCAGATCGCGTTGTAGAGGATGGTGGCTCCGGGGTACTTCTCCAGCATCCCGATGGCCACCAGGGCTGTGACCAGGGAGCCGCTCACCCCCTCCCCCCGCTCGTCCACGAAGAACACCCGGTCGGCGTCCCCGTCGAAGGCCAGCCCGAGGTCGGCCCGGTGCTCCATCACGGCCCGCTTCACGTCGGCCTGGTTCTCCGGCTGGATGGGGTCGGCCGGGTGGTTGGGGAAGGTCCCGTCGAGCTCCATGTAGAGGGGGATGAGCCGACAGGGGAGCCGTTCGAACAGCGGGGGGACCACCAGGCCGGCCATCCCGTTGGCCGCGTCGGCCGCCACCACGAGGGGGGCCATCCGCTCCACATCGGCGAAGGAGAGGACGTGATCGAGGTAGTCCCCGAGGAGGCTCCGCTCCTCTCGCCCACCCCGGCGGGGGGAGGGAGGCCCCGGCTCGGCCTCGGCCAGGGCCCGGACCTCCTCCAGGCCCGAGTCCGAGCCCACCGGGGCCGCCCCGGCCCGGCACAGCTTGAGGCCGTTGTACTCGGGGGGGTTGTGGCTGGCGGTGAACATGGCCCCGGCCGTGCCCAGGCGGCCCGAGGCGAAGTAGACCATGTCCGTGGTGGCCAGCCCCAGGTCGACCACGTCCACCCCCTCGTGGTTGACGCCGGTGGCGAAGGCCTCGGCCAGGGCGGGGGACGACGTCCGGCAGTCCCGGCCGAGCAGGACCCGGGGCTCGCCGCACCACCGGGCGAAGCCCCGGCCGATCCGGTAGGCCGCATCCTCGTCGAACTGGTCGGGGTAGACCCCGCGGACGTCGTAGGCTTTGAAGATCGCTCGGAGGTCGGTCCCCATCGCGGCCGATTGTAGTGGACCGCCCCCGGCTCCCCGGGGAGTGGCCGCCGCCGGGCTGGGCCGCGGCGGGGCGGGTCAGCCGCTGCCGACCAGCAGCTGCACCCACTGCAGGGCGGGTCAGCCGCTACGGACCGGCAACAGCATCGATGACAGGGCGGGTCAGCGGCTGCCGACCAGCGACAGCACCGACTGCAGGGGGAGGGTCTCTCCGTCCCGCTCCCACCCCCGCCACTCGCAGACCGAGCAGGCGGTGAAGGAGGCGGGGGACCCTGCGAGGGACAGGGTCACCCGGAGCGTCTCCCGGGACCCGCACGACGGGCATCTGGTGGAGCGTTCGTGTCGGGCGGACATCTCACCCGTGATTTCGGCGTACGCCGGGCCAGGCGTCGATAGTCATCGGAGGTGGTTTTGGTGCGCCCGGGATCACTACGGCTGTCCCCCGGTCGGGGGACGGACCGGGGCCCGACCACGTGCCGCCCGCGGGCCCCGCGGAAAGGGCGGAGGCGCTAGCGGGTGGGCCAGGGGACCCCCAGGGTGGCGGCGTACTCCCGCCCCCCGCCTCCGGCCCGGCCCCCGGGCCCCACCCAGGCCACCCCGGCCACGACCCCGCCCCCGGTGGCCCTGAGGGCCAGGCCGGCGGGACGCCCCGTCTCCTCGAGGTCGACCCGCAAGGAGCTTCCCTCGGGGACCATCACCCACCGGGGAGCCCCGAGCAGCCCGCCAGGGCCAAGGAGCCTGACCAGCACTCGGGCCGGCTCCTTGCCGGGGTTCACGAGGAGGACGACCTGGCGGCCCTCTGGCCGGTCGGGCGGGCCCGCCGGCAGGACCAGCCAGGACCGGCCCGCCGCGGTGGCGAGCCCCACGGTCGCGGTGTCCCCGCCGCGGGCTCCGAGCACGAGGGCCGCCGCCACGCCCGGCGGCCCGGAGGCCTCCAGGACCAGCCCGCCCCGGAGGGGGCGGACGGGGACGCTCAGGACTCCCTCGGCCCCCACCGACAGGCCCTGGGGGGCGGAGAGCACCCTCTCCCCCGCTCGCTCCAGGGAGAGCAGGGCCAGCTCCGTCGAGGCGGCGCCGGGGTTGAGGACGGTCAGCCCGGCCTCGCCGGCGGCACCGGGAGCGGGACCGGTCCAGTCGCTGGCGGGGGCCCCCACGCCCACCTCCCCCCGGACCCCGCCCGGGGTCACGCCGAGCCCGCCCGCCACCACCCGGCCGGTCCGCCGCACCACCTCGGCCGTGACCGTGGGCTCCCCCGGAGCCTCCAGGGCGTACTCGTTCAGCTTCACCGCCACCGAGGTCCGAGGGGGCACGACCACCGGGGTGAGGGAGCTGGGGCGGATGGTGCGTCGTTCGGTCCGGATCACCACGTCGAACTGGGCGGGCACGGCGAAGGGGTTCATGACCACCAGGAACGCCCGCTCCCCCTCCCCGGTCGGCTGGTCCAGCACGGACCAGCGGGACCGGGTGCCGGTCACGCAGCGGGAGGCGGCGGCCCCGCCCCCGGGGGCCTCGAGGACCGTGGCCGCCCCCACCCAGCCCCCGAACGCCTCCACGACCGTGGCCGCCCCGGCCTGTCCCGCCGGGACCGGGCGGTACTGGAGGGCGAGCGGAGGGACCCGGGCCCACTCCACGCCCCGGACGCCCCGGCTCCCCAGGGAGGTGAGCCGCACCGACGCCGCCCGGTCGCCGGGGTTGGCCAGCACCACCCACCCCCGCCACCCGCGTCCGCCGCCGTGCGGGCAGAACCACGCACCGCTCCACACGGTGGCGGCGGGCGGAGGCGGGGCTCCGGGTGCCACCGCGCGGTCCAGGGCCAGCCCGCTCCCGGCTACGGCGGCCAGGAGGAGCAGGACCGCCAGCCGGCGGGAGCGCACCCCGCTCCGTCCCCCTTCAGCCACGCCGGGGCGGCCTCCGGGTGATCACCGTCACCGCGGCCCACAGGACGGCCAGGCCTCCCAGGGTCAGGGCGTGGGCCCGCTGCCCCCCGAACCCGACGGCGGAACCCCCCGGCACGGGCGACCCCGCGAAGGCCGTGGCCCATCCGAAGGCCCGGAACGGGCGGAGGCGGGCCCCGCCCGGGAGCTCGAGCCTCCAGCGGGGGTCGAACTCCTGGGCCAAAAGGACCATGGCCCCAGGGCCCGCGCCGCCCTCCAGCCGCGGCGGCTGGAACGGCCGGGCCTCGGGGAGGGGAAGGTCCACCGCGCCCAGCGCGGGGCCCCTGGCCCTGACCGTCCACCCCGGGTCGACCACCACCGAGGCCGCCGGCACGGCCTTGGCGTTCTCCAGGACCCGGAGGCCTCCCACGGGGACCGGGTCCAGGTCCACCTGGCGGAGGAGGCGGATCCAGGCCGGCTCGGGGAGGTCCGCCGGGTCGGCCACCACGAACCGGACCCCGAAGGGGGCCAGCAGGGCGCCCCCGTGCCTGGTGGCGCCGGAGAGGACCTCGGCCAGGACCGCCTCCAGAGCCCGGTAGCCCGGCCCCTCGCTCGAGCGCCCCACGTCGAGGGCCGACGCTCCTCCCGCCCACCGCACCGCGTAGCGGACGGTCGCCTGGCCGGCCCGCACCAGGCCGTCGGGGAGCCCCCCGGGGGGCGGGAAGGCGTCGCCGTCGCCGGCGCCCAGCCACAGCACCCGCCCGCCTGGGGCACCCTCCCGCACCAGGGCGTAGGCGGCGGGGACCCGGTCCGGGCCTCCGACTTCCCAGTCCCCCCGGAGGGCCTGGGCGGCCTGGGCCGAAAGCCCGACCCCGGCGGCCAGGACGAGGAGGCCCGCCACGAGCTGTCGGTGCCCGAAGGCCGCGGAGGCCACCCCCGGGACCAGGCTGGCCAGCCCCATCCCGGCGAGAAGGGCGGACCCCACGGCCGCCGTCCCCGCGTACACGGGGGCGTTGGCGGCGGGCTCGGGCACGAGGCCCGCGGCCGACGCCCAGCTCAGGTAGACCCCGCCCACGACGACCAGGCCGGCCCTGGCCCCCGCGGGCCACAGGGCAGGGGGGAGGAAGGCGAGGGACAGGGCGGCCGCCAGCGGCAGGCATAGGGCCAGCCAGCCCGTCCCGGGCCCCGGCCCGGGGGCGAGACGCAGGGCCGAGGCGAACGAGGCCGGTGGGACCCGGTGGCCCAGCCCGGCGCCCCCGGCGGCCGCCAGGTCCAGGGCGAGGGGGAGGGCGAGGAGGCCCGCCCCGGCCAGGGCCAGGAGGCAGAGGCCGAGCCCCCTG
>DATLZQ010000073.1:0-12518 GCA_035573915.1 Actinomycetota bacterium
AACCCCTCCGCCATGAGCACCGCGCCCGCCTCGTGGCGGGTGTCGACGAGGCGAAGCCTCTCCAGGCGGGCCCCCTCGAACAGGGGGAGGACGTGCCCGCCCGGGAGGGCGAAGAGGGTCCGGACCCCGGCTGCCGCCAGGGCCCGGGCGGCCAGGACCCCTCCGTGCGCGGCCTCTCCCACGGCTCGACCTCCTTCCCCTGCCCCCGGGCGGTGGCCCGGCCCGACCGCGGGCGCGCCGGAGCCAGCTGCGGCCGCCGGTGGGGCCTCGGGGACGAGCGGCGAGTATAGGATGCCGGTTCGGCGTGGCCACGATGCGGGCGGCGTTCTTCGAGGGCCCCCGGACGTTCACCGTCCGGCCGGCCCCGGTGCCCGAGCCCGGGCCGGGCGAGGTCCGCCTCCGGGTCCGGTACTGCGGGGTGTGCGGCTCGGACGTCTCCCTCTTCAAGACTGGGGCCCTGGCCGGGCCGGGGGTCGTCCTGGGCCACGAGGTCTCGGCCGCCGTGGACCTCGACCCCGCGGGGGCCTGGGGGCCCGGGACGAGGGTGGTGCTCTTCCCAGGGCGGGGGTGCGGGCGGTGCGTGTGGTGCCGGGAGGGGAAGTTCCGCTACTGCCTCGACCCCCCGGACGGGGGCACCTACGGGGGCGGGTTCGCCGAGTTCTGCACGGCCCCCGCCGGCCAGCTGGTCCCGGTCCCGGAGGGGGTCGACGACCGGGCAGCGGCCCTGGCCGAGCCCCTGGCCGTGGCCCTCCGTGCCGTGGGGCTGGCCGAGGCGGGCCCGGGCGACCTGGCCTACGTGAGCGGCCTGGGCTCCCTCGGCCTCCTCTCGGTGGCGGCCCTGCGGGAGGCCGGGTGCCGGGTGGTGGGGGCGGACCCCAGGGAGGAGCGGCGGGCCCTGGGCGAGGAGCTCGGGTGCGAGCGGGTCATGGACCCGACGGAGGAGGACCCCGGGGCCGTGACCACCTCCCTGGACCCCCACGGCCCCCGGGTGGCCCTGGAGTGCGCGGGGGCCCCCGATTCGCTCCAGCAGGTGGTCGACGCCTGCGGGCCCGGCGGGGTGGTGGGGATCCTGGGCGTCCCCATGGGCCCGGTCTCCCTCCTCCGGATGACGCTGCGGGAGCTTCGGTCCTTCTCCATCCAGGGCCCGAGCTTCGAGGCCCTGCGGGCGGCGCTGGAGCTGCTCGGGCGTCGCCCGGAGCTGCTTCGGGTGGTGACGGACGTGGTCGGGCTCGAGGACCTGCCCCGGGCCATGGCCCGGCTGGCCGACGGCCAGGGCCCCTCGGTCAAGGTCCTCGTGTCCCCGTCCGGGTGAGCGCCCGCCCTGGGGCCGCCTCCGGTCGCGTCCGGGCGCGCGGCCTGGGCGCCCTCCTCGGCCTGGGCATCCCCCTCCCGGGCCCGGGGGAGCCGGGGGACCCCGGGCTGTTCGGCCCGGGCTCGGAGACCTGGCGGGTGGGCCGGGAACGGGTCCTCCTGCTCGGAGGCCAGGCCGCCCTCCTCCTCCAGCTGGCCCACCCCCTGGTGGCGGCGGGGGTGGCCGAGCACAGCGACTTCCGGCGTCGGCCGCTCGAGCGGCTCCGGGCCACCCTGAGGGCCACCCTGGCCGTGACCTTCGGGGACCGCCGCCAGGCGGAGGAAGCGGCCCGGGCCGTGGCCGACACCCACCGTCGGGTGCGGGGGTCCCTGCGGGAGGCGGCGGGCCCGTTCCCGGCCGGGACGCCCTACCGGGCCCTGGACCCCCACCTGGCCCTCTGGGTCCACGCCACGCTGGTGGAGGTGGCCCTGGACACCTACGAGCGGTTCGTGGGGCCCCTGGGGGAGGCCCGGCGGGCCCGCTACTTCGAGGAGGGGAAGCGGTTCGCCGCGCTGTTCGGGGTGACCGAGCAGGTCATGCCCCGCACCTACGGGGAGTTTCGGCGGTACGTGGGCTCCATGGTCGAAGGCCCGGCCCTGACGGTGACCGAGGAAGCCCGGGCCCTGGCCCGGGACGTGCTCCGCCCACGGGGGTCCCCGGCCCTGGTGGCCGTGGCCGCGGCGGGGCGGCTGGCGGCGGCGGGCCTGCTCCCGGCGAGGCTGCGTGAGGCCTTCGGGCTGCCCTGGGGGGCCGCCGAGCGGGCGGCCTTCGCCTCCCTGGCCCGCTCGGTCCGGGCGGCCCTCCCGCTGCTCCCGGCCCGGCTCCGGTACTGGCCTCACTACCTGGAGGCCTTGCGGCGGACGGGCCGGGCCTGAGCGGGAAGGGGGGCTTGCGTCCCTCTGTTATAGTTACGTGGAGTTTTTTCGCGGCCGGGGGTAGGTTCGGCGGTGTATGTTGTGCCGCCACGTCCGGCCTGGGAAAACTTCTGAGGAACTGCTTTCCCCGATTTTCTCGTTTGGCCGTACGCTGAGGTAGAGAGATGGCGGATCCCGAACCGAAGCCGAGCCGGCGGTCGGAGCCGACCCGGGCCCTCGGGGAGGCGGACGACGTCCGTCTCTACCTCGAGGCTGCCGCCCGCGAGCCCCTCCTCACCAAGGAGGAGGAGGTGGAGCTGGCGCGCGCCATCGAGAAGGGGGAGGAGGCCGCCCAGAAGCTCAAGGCCGGGCGGGTCCGGAGCGAGAAGACCATCCGACAACTCAAGGAGCAGGTCCGCAAGGGAGAGGAGGCGCGCCAGCGGTTCATCCGGGCCAACCTGCGGCTGGTGGTGTCCATCGCCCGCAAGTACCAGGGGCAGGGGCTGCCCTTCCTCGACCTCATCCAGGAGGGCAACATCGGGCTCATGCGGGCCGTGGAGCTCTTCGACTGGCGGCGGGGCTTCAAGTTCTCCACCTACGCCACGTGGTGGATCCGGCAGGCCATCACCCGGGCCATCGCCGACCGGGGGCGGCAGATCCGCCTGCCCGTGCACGTCCACGACCAGATCCGCAAGCTCCGGCGGACGTTCGTCCAGTTCAGCCAGAAGCACGGCCGGGACCCCACGCCCCAGGAGCTGGCCCGGCTCCTCGACCTCCCCGTGGAGGAGGTGGAGCGGCTGCTCGAGGCGGAGCGGCGGGAGCCCGTCTCCCTGCAGGCCCCGGTGGGCGAGGACACGGAGCTCGGAGACCTGCTCGAGCAGGCCGAGGAGATGAGCCCGCTCGACCAGGTGGAGGACGCCATGCTCCGGGAAGAGATCGGCCAGGCCGTCTCCAGCGTCCTGGACCCCCGGGAGCGGAAGGTCATCGCCCTCCGCTACGGCCTGGGCAACGGCCACCCCATGAGCCTGCGGGACGTGGGCAAGATCATGGGGCTCTCGGGGGAGCGGGTCCGACTCATCGAGCGGGAGGCGCTGCGCAAGCTCCGCCAGTCCGAGATCATCAACGCCGCCGGGTGGATCTGAGCCGCGCCGGCGCGGGGACCCGGTCCCGGTGACGGCCCCGCGGGGCACCGTCCTGGTGGGGATCTCCTCCTGGACCGAGCCCACGCTCGTCAAGGAGACCGACTTCTACCCCAAGGAGGCCCGCACGGCCGAGGCGCGCCTGCGGTACTACGCCTCCCGGTTCCCCATCGTGGAGGTGGACTCGACCTACTACGCCCCGCCCAGCGAGCGGAACGCCGCGCTGTGGGCGGAGCGGACCCCGCCCCACTTCACGTTCGACGTGAAGGCCTACTCCCTCCTCACCCACCACCCGACCAGGGTGGACTCCCTGCACCGGGAGGTCCGGGAGGCCCTCCCCCGGGCCGTGGCCGAGAAGCGCCGGGTCTACCTCGAGCACCTCCCGCCGGCCCTGGTGGACGAGGTCTGGGAGCGGTTCCGGGAGGCCCTCATGCCCCTGCACTCGGCCGGCAAGCTGGGGGGCGTGCTCTTCCAGTTCCCCCAGTGGTTCGTGATCGGCCGACGCAACCGGGAGTACATCGTGGAGTGCGCGGAGCGGCTCCGGGACTTCCGGGTGGCCGTGGAGTTCCGCCACCGGTCGTGGATGGAGGAGCGCAACCGCGAGGAGACCCTTTCGTTCCTCGAGGAGCACGGGATCCCCTACGTGTGCGTGGACATGCCGCAGGGGTTCGACTCGAGCGTCCCGCCGGTGGCCGCGGCCACCTCCAGGGACCTGGCCGTGGTCCGCTTCCACGGCCGGGACCCGGAGGCCTGGGCCAGCACCTCGGGCACCGCGGCCGACCGCTTCCGGTACGACTACCGCCGGGAGGAGCTCGAGGAGTGGGTGCCTCGCATCCGGGCCCTCTCGGAGCAGGCCCGGGAGACCCACGTCATCATGAACAACTGCTACCGCGACTACGCCGTGCGCAGCGCGAGCACGCTGGCGGCGCTGCTGAGCGAGTGAAGCGCACGTCCTCCTCCGGCGGGCCGCCGAGCGAGGACGGCCCGGCCCGCCCGGGGAGCTGGACGGAGCGGGCCCTGCTCCTCCTGCTGGCCCTGGCCGGGCTGGGCGTGGGGGTCTGGCTGTTTCGGGCCCGCCGCCGGCGGCCGACCGGGGCCCGGTAGGGGCGCCGTCCCGGAGGCCCCGGCTCAGCGGCCCACCGGGGCCCGGTACCGGCGGAGCTCGGGGAACCAGCGGGCCACGGCCAGGGCCCCCACCACGCAGGCCACCCCGCCCGACACCACCGAGAACCAGGGGGAGACCAGGGAGGCCACCGCCCCCGCCTCCACGTCCCCCAGCCTGGGCCCTCCGGCCACCACCATCATGTTCACGGCGGAGATCCGTCCCCGGAGCGCGTCGGGCACGGTGAGCTGGAGGATCGTCCCCCGGAAGACGGCGCTCACCACGTCAGCCGCCCCGGCCAGGGCCAGGAACAGGAGGGCCAGGGGGAAGAGGTCCCCGGACAGCCCGAAGGCCGTGATCCCCGTCCCCCACACGACCACGGCGGCCACCACCGCCACCCCCTGGCGGCGGACCCGGCCCACCCAGCCCGCGGTCAGGGCCCCCAGGAGGGCGCCCACGGCGGGGGCCGAGTACAGGAGCCCCAGGCCCTGGGCCCCCACCCGGAAGACCTCCTCGGCGAGCTCCGGGAACACGGCCCTGGGCATGCCGAAGACCATGGCCACCAGGTCGATGACGAAGGTCGAGACGAGCAGGCGCTGGCGGCGGAGGTAGGCGAAGCCTTCGGCCACCGCCCCCAGGCCGCCCCGGGCCCCCTGGCCCTCGGCCCGGGCCGGAGGCAGGGGACGGAGGAGGGCCGCCGCCGAGATGGAGCCCACGAACGACGCCAGGTCCGTGCCGTAGGCCCAGGGCAGGCCCTGGGCGATGAGCAGCCCGGCCAGGGCCGGTCCCACGATGGTGCTTGAGTTGAACAGGACCTGGTTCAGGGCCATGGCCGCGGGGAGCTGCTCCCGGGAGACGACGTTCGGGATGACCGCGGACCGGGTGGGCCAGTTGAGGCCGGAGATGGCGGCGTGGAGGGCCGCCACCCCGTAGAGGTAGCCCACCGGCGGATCGCCCATAAGGGCCCCCACGAGCAGGAGGGAGGTGGTCACGGCCAGGGCCACCTCGGTCACGAGCAGCAGCCGGCGGCGGTCGAAGCGGTCCACCAGGGGCCCGCCCCCCACCGAGGAGAGGACGAGGGGGACCACCTCGGCCAGCCCGATGAGCCCCACGGCCAGGGAGGAGCGGGTGAGCTGGAAGACCTGGAAGGGGAGGGCCACCAGGGTCACCTGGCGGCCCACCGTGGAGATGAGCTGCCCCGTCCAGAGGAGCCGGTAGTCGCGGGAGACCCGAAGGGGGGTGACGTCGATGGCCAGGCGCCGGAGGAAGGCCCCGGCCCGGGCCCGTGGGGGGAGGGGCGGGGCGAGCTCCGCGCCGTCGTCGTCCCAGGCCTCGTCCGGTCCCCTCGTTCCCCCTTCCCCGGGCATGCCCGGGGACGATAGCGCCGGGCTCGGGCGGAGCCAACCGTGCCGACGGGGAGCCGACCGCTCCGCCCGGCCCTTCCGCCGCCAGGCGCTACAGTAAGTGGATGGTAGGCACCACGCTGACCAGGCGGAGAGGAGCGGCGGGATGCTGAACGACCCCCAGACCGTGCACGCCCGGCGCGGGGAGGTCCAGATCCTCGACGTGCGCGAGCTGTACGAGTGGGACGCCGGGCACATCGAGGGGGCCATCCACATCCCCCTCAACGACGTGCTGGCTGGCAAGGAACAGGGGCGGCTGGACCCCGGCAAGCCCGTGGTGGTCGTGTGCAAGACCGGCAACCGGAGCGAGCTGGCCACCCTCATGCTCCAGGCCCGGGGTTACGACGCCCACAACCTGGAGGGGGGGACCGAACGGTGGGTGGCCTCGGGCCTCCCCATCGTGGCCTCCGACGGGAGCCCGGGCTGGGTGGCCTGAGGGCGCCGTCGAGGGTCAGCTCGGCGGCTCGGGCCGGCCCAGGACCCTGAGGGCCTCCCTGGCCCGCCCGGCGTCGGGCTCGGGCGGCCCCGCCGCCAGGAACGCCGTGAGCTCCTCCGCCAGGGCCCGCTCGGCCCGCCGCCGGTGGCTCTCGTCCAGGGGCAGGGTCCCCTGGAGCTTGGTCCCTCCCTCCCGGCCGCCCTCGGGGTAGTACCAGTCCTTGAACCACCGGCACCCCGCCCGCAGCAGGGCCAGCCCGAGGGGGGTGGCGGCCGGCGGCACCCGCCGCCGGAGGGCCCGCTCGGTCTCGTCCCCCTGGTAGGCCACCATGAGGGAGGCGCCGGGGCCCAGGGCCGCGGCCACCTCGCGCAGGACCGAGGGGTCCTCCACCACCAGGTCGGCCCAGGGCCGGACGCCCGCGGCGGTCCGTCCGTGGAACCACAGGCCGCGGGCGACCGGACGCCCGGCCCGGTCCCCGATCACCACCCGCTCCTCGCCGGCGGTCCGGCCCGGACGGCGCTCGAGGAACCGCACGGGCCGCCTCGCCCCCGGGCGGGCCCTAGTCGGCGTCCTCGGCCCCGCCCGCCACGGGCTGCCGCCCGCCTTTGGCCACGGTGGGTACGGTCACGTCCGTGGGCTCCCAGCGGTCCTTGAGCCGCTGGGCCACCGAGGGCATGGTGGTGTATTCCATCTCGTCCAGGGGCAGGCGGTGCGGCTCGAACGGGCCGTGCCGCCGCAGGTAGTCCGTGATCTCGTTGCAGAGCTGCCGGGCCCGGTCGAACGATGGGTCGTCGAACATGTCCCGGGGCCCGTGCAGGCGCCCGTCCTTCACCTGGTAGCCCAGGCACACCACCCGGGGCGGGCCGTCGAACCGGGCCGGGTGGGCCTGGGAGAGGGGCACCGGCATGAGCGGCATGTGGTGGGAGCCCCGCATCCCCCCGGCCACGGTGTGGGGGAAGGCGAAGGGCTCCAGGGCTTCGCCCACGGCCGGGAGGCCGGACTGGGTGCGGACGATCATGACCGGGTCGTCCTTGCCCACGTACCGGCCGGCCATGAGCGACAGCCGCTGGGTGCTGGTGACGGCGGCCACCTCCCCCAGCGCCTTGGAGAGGACCCGCTTGATGACGTACCGGGCGGGGGAGCCGATGAACAACAGCAGGTCGTAGGCCTCGGCCGGGCAGTCCAGCAGGATTCGCTTGTCCTCGACGAGGTCGTGGACCTCGAACAGGAACCCGTCGTGCATCTTGGGGTCGATGACCAGCCCGGCGGTGTTGAAGGGGTCGGCGAACATCCGGTACAGGGGCAGGTTCCAGGCCCCCGGCTCGGTCTTGTCCCCCAGGAAGCACAGGACGGGCTCGGAGGGACGCTCCTCGAACTCCATCTCCGCGAACCCTGGCCCCATCCCCTTGAGGTTCCCGGAGAACGCGTCCGAGAGGAGGTCCTGCCCCGCCCCGTACAGGCCGAGCTCCTTGGCTACCCGGGTGGTCTCCGTGAAGACCTCCCAGGCGAAGCGGTGGACGGGCTCGGCTTCCAGGCCGTGGCGGTGGGTCATGATGAGGGAGATGTCGTCGCCGCAGTAGGCGACCTGCCCGTCGATGAGAAGGTCGCCCCGGGCGCGGTCGACGGCCTCCTTGGCCGCCTCGAGCATCCGGGGGTGCACCGCCGAGTGCCCCACGTAGCCCCCGGTGTCGGCCTTGATGATCGACAGCGTGAGCACCTCGGATCGCCTCCTCCTCGTCGAGCGGGGCCCGCCGCGCGGGCCGCCGCGTGTCACCGACGTCTCAGCCTTTCGGGCTCATCCTACCCGGGGGGCCCGCCCTGGGGGTCAGTCGGCCCTCGGGCGCGGCCCGCAGGGGCCAGCCTGCGGCCCGAGGCCACGCTCCGGCGGTCCAGCCGCAGCCCCAGCTCCTCGGCCACCTCCAGGGCCCGCTCGTACTCCTCCCGCCAGAGGTGCCGGTCGATCTCCTCGTAGGCGTCCCGTTCGCCCTTGCCCACCAGGCCCGCCGGGTAGTACTGGGCCATGAGGTCCACGTAGGTGTCGGGCCCCAGCTCCTCGGCCACCCACCGCAGGATGGCCTCGGTCTCGTCGAGGAGCCCGGGCATGACGAGGTGGCGGAGCAGCAGGCCCCGGGCGGCCAGGCCGTGCTCGTCGAAGCGCAACGGACCTACCTGGCGGTGCATCTCCTTCACCGTCCGGCGGGTCACCTCGGGGTAGTCCGGGCGGCGGAGGTAGCGGCGGGCCCGCTCCGAGGTCCAGACCTTGAAGTCCGGCATGTAGATGTCCACCACCCCCTCCATGAGCCGGAGGCTGTCGAGGGAGTCGTAGGAGCTCGTGTTGTAGACGATGGGGAGGTGAAGGCCCCCCTCCACGGCCAGGGGGAGGGCTTCGAGGATCTGGGGCACCACGTGCTCGGGGGTGACGAAGTTGATGTTGTGGCAGCCCCAGGCCTGCAGCTCGAGCATCATCCCGGCCAGGCGGAGCGGGGTCACCACCTCCCCCTGGACCTCCCAGGAGATGTCGAAGTTCTGGCAGAAGACGCAGCGGAGGTTGCAGCCGGAGAAGAAGATCGTCCCCGAGCCCCGGGAGCCCCGCAGGCAGTCCTCCTCGCCGAAGTGGGGGAAGTAGGAGGCCACCACGGCCCGCCGCCCGATGGCGCACAGCCCCTTCTGGTCGTGGAGCCGGGCCACCTTGCACTCCCGGGGGCAGACCACGCAGCGGGACTCGCCAAGCAGGGGAAGGGCCTCCCGGGCTCGGCGGGCCAGCTCCTCGGCCCCGAGGTCGAGGTAGGCGGGCCGCCAGTCCCGCGAGACCAGCCAGGTCCGGTCGACGGGGACGGTGCGGACAGCCACGGCTCCTCCTAGGGGGAAGGATAGCGCCGCCCCCGCCCGGAGGCGTCGGCCAGCGTTGTCGGGGGCGGGTGGCCCCGTAGACTGTGGGCATGCCGTGCCCGTGCTGTCTGGGGGGGCTCAGGCCGCCCGACCTGGGACCGGTGCGCCTCGGGACGTGGTACTGCGACCGCTGCGACCTGGTGCTCCCGGCCGATGTCCTGGAGGACGACCAGCTGGAGGAAGAGGTGGCCTGCCCGGTGCACGGGGAGCCCTCGAGGACGAACCTCGGGTAGCCGGCGACCCCCCTGCGGGCGAGGGAGGGCGCTGGTCTCAGCGGAGGGCCCGGAGCTCGGCCCGGGGGAGCCCAGACGAACCCCTCCTCGTCGGCCCGGGCGGCCTCGGAAAGCCCGTCGCCCTGCAGCGGCGACACGCCCCGCTCCCGGTAGGTGCGGACGAGCGGCTCGGGGACGGGAGCTCCGCGCGTGAGGAAGAACCGGATGCTCGAGAGGTCCGCATCCTGCCAATGGGGACGGGTCAGGCTGTCCAGCAGGTCGGAGCTGGCGAAGCCCACGGTCACCCGGTGCGGAGGTCAACGAGCGTGAGGAGGTTGACCGCCTTCCAGGTGACGCTGGCGTGGGTGAGCATGACGCCCTTGGGTCGACCGGTGGTCCCAGAGGTGTGGGGGGAGGAGGAGCCCGCCGGGTCTACGGGTTCCTCCACGCGCCGGTCCGGCGGGTCGGTCGCCAGCCCCTCGAGGTCAACCGCCCCCGGGATCGCCGCGCCGACCGCCACCACGGCCCGGACCGAGGAGGGCGGTGGTGGGGCCTCTGGGGCCGGTGCTGGACCGGGACCGTGGACTCCAAATCCTGGAGGATTGAGCGGACCTGATCTTCTTGCCATCGAGTAGCCGGAACGGAGAGCCGGGCCGAGAAGTCCAGCATCTCGGGCTCCCTCACCTGCCGCCGGTGGGCCTGGAGCATTTGGATGGCAAGCCCGCAAGGAGTCGGGGGCGGTTCAGCCTACCTCTTCCTGCGGGGGTTGGGGGACCGCCCACGGACCCTCACGCACAAAGACCGGGATCCGATCGAGAGGTGCATGGGCTTGGATCCACCCGTGCCTCGCGACCTGCCCGGACCAGAAGTCGCGCCACTCGACTCGGGGCAGGTAAACAGGCCGCTCGGTAACACCTTCCCTCAGCACCGGGGCTACGAGAAGGGCAGGACCGAGCAGGAACTGGTCGGCGATCTCCCAACAGACCGGGTCGTCAGGGAACTCCAAAGCCATGGCCCGCATGAGAGGAAGCCCGGTCTCCGCAGCCTCCTTCCCTATCTGCGCCAGATAGGGAATCAGCCGCATGCGAAGCCGCGCGTACAGCCTGTAGACATCAAGGACCCGCGGGTCTCCTGTTTGCTTGGCCACGTTCCAGGGCGTCCGATCGATGGGCGGCTCCCGGTGCTCGTCGAACTCCGAGTGGTACTGCATGATCGGACAGAAGGCGGCCATGGCCGCGGCCCTGCAGTACAGCTCCGCCGATGGGAGGGACCCCGAGAACCCAGCCAGGTCCCACCCCCAGTAGGCGATCCCCGATGCCCCGGCGGAGAGCCCGGCGGTCACCGATGCTCGGAACGCCTCCCAGGTTGAGTCCTCGTCCCCCGCCCAGTGAGCGGGGAAGCGCTGTGCACCCGCGAAGCCGGAGCGACTGAAGGTGAGGGGCCGCTGGTGTCCGCAAGCACGCAGGAAGTCATGGTAGGCGCCCTGGTAGTGGACCGGATAGCGATTCGCTGCCTCATCGCCCCGCTCGCCGCCGAGGGTAACCACGTCGGCGCCCCACAGATGCTCGCCACCGTCGGTCTTGAACCCGTCGACCCCGAGCTCGGTCACGAGGTACCTGCGTTTTGCGAACCACCACCTGCGTGCCTCCGGGTTCGTGAAGTCCAGCACCCGGGCACCCGGAAACCACCAGCCGCGGTTTCGGTAGCAGCCGCCCTCCACGGTCCGCACACAGAAGCCGTGGTCCTCGGCGTGGGTGACATCTCGGTCGTGCTGCGGATGGCCTTCTTCGTCCTTGAGGACGGGGATCTGCCAGAGGAGCAGGCGGAGGCCCTTCTGGTGAAGCCAGCGGACGAGACCTACTGGGTCGGGCCATCGACCGCCGAACCGTTGCGCGGACAAGGGGATGGGGTCCGACCCCGGAACGGGTTCGTACTCCGCATCGGCGAAAAGGTAGAAGGTCGTCTCATCTGACCACGCTTCGATGACGATGACAGTCGCGGGGATCCCCTCGGTCAGGGTGCGCTCCACGACCTCCCGCACCCGAGTCTCACTGTTCCACTCATTGCCCGACATCCAGGGCCCGTAGGCCCAGTCGGGCAGGACGCCGGGGCGCCCAGCGAGGGCGGCGTAGCCCTGGAGGACCTGCTTTGGGTCACCGAGGAAGAGACGCCCGCCGACTCCGTCTCCCGCGACGGGCACCCTGATCCGCAGCACCTCAGGTGCCGAGTGCCCGAAGTCGAAGCGGACTCGTCCCCCGGACTGGACGAACAACCCGTAGCCGGAAGAGGAGAGGAAGAACGGCACGGGGAAGTAGGTCCTTGACCCCTGGCCCTTGTATTGGTCGTAGACCCGGACGTCTGGATTCCGGCCACGCTGGTCTAGAGCGTCGTAGCGTTCGCCCGTGCCGAGGATGTGCTCATCGGGCTCGAGTTCCCAGGCGAGTTCGAGCTCTTCGCACGCACCCGCCCGCCGCAAGAGTCGCAGGGGGAACAGCGATCGGGACCAGTCCCGAGAGGAAAGTCGCAGTTGCCCGGATTCGAAACTTGCTTTCCAGCCTCCGAGCTCGGCAGGCTCCAAGCGAGCTCGGGCCGGGGTCGCCATGACGACCTCCCAGTCCAGTTGCCCCGGGGCGATGGGAGTTAGGCGTAGCACCCCGGATCCGAAGGCGACCTCTAAGCTGCCTCCGCGCTCCTCAAGACCCTGCCAGGAATGCTCCTCCCACCACCCCGTGGTGAACGCGAACCAGGACGTGGCGGGGCCAGCCCGATCGGTGAACCGATAGCTCCACCGCTCCCGGTTTCCCTGGACACCCGGTAAGAGGATGGAGGGTGCGCGGCCATGAGAACCGGGAGGTCCGCTGTGGCAGCGAGGGGGAAGGGAGAACGGCCGAGGGAGGTCCGGTGGTCGACCAGGCGCAAGGCCGACGCGGTGATGCGCCTGCTCCGGGGCGAGGACCTGGACGAGGTCTCGCGCGAGCTCCGGGTGGAGGTCCACCGGCTGGCCTCCTGGCGGGATGAGTTCATCGCCTCAGGCACCGGGGGCTTGAAGGAGCGCCCCGCATCCCCGGAGGACCGCCGGCTCAAGGAGGCCGAGCGCAAGATCGGGGAGCTCACGATGGACAACGACATCCT
>DATLZQ010000074.1:0-16000 GCA_035573915.1 Actinomycetota bacterium
GTCGAGCCCCGCCCCGCCCACGCCAGGGAGGCCAGCACGGCGGCCTCGGCCACGCGGTCCACGACCAGGGCGGCGAACCGCTCCCTCCCCGTCGCGCCCCTGGTCGCCGCCAGGACCGCCACCGCGGCGGCCAGGGCCGCGCCCCCGGCCAGGCGAGGGTGCCCGTCCAGGACCAGCCAGGCACCGATGCCGGAGAGGGCCAGGGCTATGGCCAGCGCCACGGAGGACCACCCCGGGCCCTGCAGCCAGCGAGGGGAGACCGCGTCCGCCATCCGGCCGGGAGCCTATCATCGGAGGAGGCCGCGACCGGGGCCGCCGCGCAAGCCGGGTGGCAGCCGGGCGCGGGGCGCGGCCTATAATCGCCCGGCTCCGGGACAGGCGTCCGTCTCGAAGACCGCTCCTCGAGGAGGACCATGAACGTCTACGAGCCCAGCCGTATCCGTAACCTCGTCCTCGTCGGCCACAGCGGGGTGGGCAAGACCACCCTGGGGGAGGCCCTGCTGTACACGGCGGGGGCCATCACCCGCATGGGCAACGTAGAGGACGGCAACACCGTCTCGGACTTCGACCCCGAGGAGATCCGCCGGGGGATCAGCGTGTCGCTCTCGCTTCTCCCCTTCGAGTGGGAGGGGGTGAAGGTCAACGTCCTGGACGCTCCCGGGTACGCCGACTTCGTGGGGGACGTCCGGGCCGCCCTCCGGGCCGCCGACGCGGCCCTGTTCGTGGTGTCCGCCGTGGACGGCGTGGAGGTCCAGCACGAGGTGGTGTGGGAGATGGCCGTGGAGGCCGGCCTCCCCAGGGCGGTGTTCGTGAACAAGATGGACCGGGAGCGGGCCTCCTTCGAGCGGACCCTGGAACAGCTGGTCAAGGCCTTCGGGACCCAGGTGGCCCCGGTCCAGCTCCCCATGGGCGAGGAGCACGCCTTCGCCGGCGTCCTGGACCTCCTCTCCGGCCGGGCCTACCGCTACCCGTCCGGCCCCCGGGGGGTGGAGGAGGACTGGCCGGAGGAGCTGGCCTCCACCGCCGCGTCCTACCGGGAGCGGCTCACGGAGTCGGTGGCCGAGGCCGACGACCGGCTGCTCGAGAGGTACCTCGAGCAGGGGGCCCTGGAACCCGAGGAGATCGTCCAGGGGGTCAAGGCCGGCCTGGCCCAGGCCCGCTTCGTGCCGGTCCTGGTGGGAGCGGCCTCCGTGCCCGTGGGCGCGGACCGGCTGGCGAGCTTCGTGGCGGAGGCCTTCCCGTCTCCCCTAGACCGCCCGCCCGCGGTGGCCTCCACGAAGGACGGGCAGGAGCGGTCCCTGACCCCCGACCCCGAGGGTCCCCTGGCCGCCCTGGTCTTCAAGACCATCTCCGACCCTTACGTGGGCCGGATCAACCTGTTCCGGGTCTTCAGCGGCCGGGTCCGTCCCGACTCCACCCTCCACAACGCCACCAAGGGCGTGGACGAGCGGGTCACCCAGGTCTTCACGCTGCGAGGCAAGGACCACGAGACCGTGGCCGAGGTCCCGGCCGGGGACATGGGGGCCGTGGCCAAGCTCGCCCACACGGCCACCGGGGACACGCTCACCTCCAAGGCCGAGCCCCTCCTGCTCCCCCCCATCGAGCTCCCCGAGCCCCTGCTGGCCATCGCCGTGGAGCCCAAGACCAAGGGGGACGAGGACAAGCTCTCCACGGCCCTGGCCCGGATCCAGGAGGACGACCCTTCCCTCCGGGTGGAGCGCTCCGCCGAGACCCGGGAGACCGTCCTCTACGGGATGGGCGAGGCCCACGTGGACGTGATGGTGGAGCGGATGAAGCGGAAGTTCGGGGTGGACGTGGTCACCCGCCCCGCCCGCGTCCCCTACAAGGAGACCATCCGGGCCAAGGTCCAGGCCATGGGGCGGCACGTGAAGCAGACCGGCGGCCACGGCCAGTACGGGATCGCCCACATCGAGGTGGAGCCCCTGCCCCGGGGGGCCGGTTTCGAGTTCGTGGACCGCATCGTGGGCGGGGTCATCCCCAGCCAGTTCATCCCCTCCGTCCAGAAGGGGATCGAGAAGGCCATGGCCGAAGGGGTGGTCACCCCCTACCCCATGGTGGACGTCCGGGTCACGCTCTACGACGGCAAGCACCACCCGGTGGACTCCTCGGACATCGCCTTCCAGATCGCCGGGGCCCTGGCCATCAAGGAGGCGGCGGCCAAGGCTGGGGTGAACCTCCTGGAGCCCATCATGCTGGTGGAGGTGGTGGTCCCCGACGCCTACACCGGGGACATCATGGGCGACCTGAACGCCCGCCGGGGCCGGATCCTGGGGGCCGAGCCCACCGGGGCCGGGAAGACCCGGATCCGGGCCCTAGTGCCGCTGGCCGAGATGACCCGGTACGCCATCGACCTCCGGTCCATGACCGGGGGGCGGGGCGTCTTCACCATGCGGTTCGACCACTACGAGGAAGTCCCTCCGCACCTCGCCGAGAAGGTCATCGCCGAGGCCCGGCGGGAGCGAGAGGAGTCCTGACCGGGCCCCGGGCGCTCGAAGGGCCCCCGGGCGGTTGAGCCCGGGGGCCGGCTCGCTCAAGATGGGCCCAGCCCCATGATCCGCCGAGCCGCTCGCCTCCCCGCCGTTGCCCGGAGCCGTCTCCGCCGCGCCCTGGGCCTGGTGGCCGCCCTGGGCGGACCCTGGCTGGTGACCCCCGTCGCCACCATCGGGGTCCTGCGGCCCCTGGCCTCCCTGCTCTACGCCTCTGTGGTGGTGGTGGCCACGTTCCTGGGAGGGGTGGTGGCCGGCCTGGTGGCCGTGGCCGTCTCCGCCCCCCTCCTCGACTACTACGTCCTGCCGCCCACGGGGATGCTCTCGCTCTCCAGCGCCACCAACGTGGCGGCCCTCGTGGGCTTCGCGGCCGTGGCCCTGGTGGCGGGGATGCTCCTGGCGCGGTTCGAGCGGGCCCGCACGGAGGCCCGGGCCGCCGAGCAGCGCTTCGCCTTCCTGGTCCAGGCCAGCAGCATCCTGGGGGCCTCCCTCGACTACACCCGCACCCTGAACGACCTGGCCCGGCTGGCGGTGTCCCGGCTCGCGGACTGGTGCGCGGTGGACCTCCTCGGGGAGGACGGGGTCATCACGAACGCCGCGGTGGCCACGGCGCCCGACGCCCGGGAAGGCCTGGCCGCCCTGCCCCGGGACCCCAACGCCCGCCGGGGAGTGCGGTACGTGGTCCGGTCGGGCAGGACCGAGCTCTACCCCCGGGTGCCGGAGGCCCTGCTCGTGGAGCGGGAACGCGGGCCGGTGCCGCAGGCGGGGCGGCTGGCCTCGGTCATCATCGCCCCCCTCTCGGCCCGGGGGCGGACCTTCGGGGCCCTGACCCTGGTGGCGGCCCGGGGCCCGGAGTACACGGACGAGGACCGCCAGCTGGCAGAGGACCTGGCCGACCGGGCCGCCCTGGCCATCGAGAACGCCCGTCTCCACCAGCTCGAGGCCGCGGCCCGGGCGGAGGCGGACCGCGTGTCCCACACCCTCCAGCGGGGACTGCTGCCTCCCGCGCTGCCCGAGATCCCTGGGATGGAGCTGGCCGCCGTCTACCTCCCCGTGGGGGAGGGAGTGGAGGTCGGGGGGGACTTCTACGACGCCTTCCAGCCCGCGCCCGGCGAGTGGGCCGTGCTCATCGGGGACGTCTGCGGCAAGGGGCCGGAGGCGGCCGCCCTGACCGGCCTGGTCCGCCACTCGGTCCGGGCCGTGGCCCTCTTCGAGCGATGCCCCAGCCGGGTCCTGGGCCACGTGAACCGGCTCCTGCTGGAGCAGACGGGCGCGGAGAGCTTCTCCACCATGTGCTACGCCTCGGTCCGGCCAGGGCAGGACGGGGCGCACCTCACCCTGGCCGTGGCCGGCCACCCCCTCCCCTACCTGGTGGGGCGGGAGGGAGCCCGACCGGTGGGGGTCCCGGGCCAGCCCCTGGGGATCCTGCCCGAGCCGCTGGTGGCGGACCACGCCTGGGTCCTCCGGCCGGGGGAGCTCCTGGTCCTCTACACGGACGGCCTGGTGGACCCCAGGGCCTGGGGGGAGGTGGCCATCGGGGAGAAGCTCGTGGCGTGGCTCGAGGAGTGCGCGGGGCTGGCCCCGGCGGAGGCCCTGGAACGGCTCCGGGCCCACCTCGAGGGCGTGGAGGCCAGGGACGACATCGCCCTGGTAGTCCTCCGGGCCCGCTGAGGTCCCGCCCGGGAGCCCAGGCCGCTCGGGCTCCCCGGAGCCGCTCAGACCCGGCCCCGGAGCCGTTCGTAGGTCCGGGCCAGGAGCTCGGGGAGGACCTTGGTCTCCGCCACCACCGGCATGAAGTTCGTGTCCCCCTCCCAGCGGGGGACCACGTGCCAGTGGACGTGCTCGGGCAACCCGGCCCCGGCCACCCGACCCAGGTTCACGCCCAGGTTGAAGCCGTCCGGCGAGGACACCTCCCGGAGGGCCCGGACGCAGCGCTGGAGGAGGCGGGCGACGTCCAGGAGCTCGTCGTCCCGGAGGTCCTCGAGCTCCCCCTCGTGGCGGAGGGGCGCCACGATGAGGTGCCCGGGGTTGTACGGGAAGGCGTTGAGGATGGCGAAGGCGAGCTCCGTCCGCCCGACGATGTAGGCGGCGGCGTCGTCACCGAGGGCCGGCTTCTCGCAGAGGAAGCACCCCTCGGCCCCCTCCCGGGCGGCCTCGATGTACGCCATCCGCCAGGGCGACCACAGCCGCTCCACGCCCGGCCCCTCAGCCGCTCCGGGCCGGCTCCTCCCCGGCCCGCAGCCGTTCCAGGTCCACCCCCTCCAGCCGCCGCTCTCGCACCTCGGCCAGGAGGGCCTCCACGAAGGGCTCGAAGGGCATCCCCCGCACGTCGTGGCCGGCCCGGTCCCGCACGGACACCGTCCCCGCCTCCACCTCCCGGTCCCCCACGGTCAGGGTGTAGGGGACCCGCAGCAGCTGGGCCTCCCGGATCTTCTTCTGGACGGTCTCCCGGCTGGCGTCGACCTGGACGCGGATCCCGCGGGCCCGAAGCCGCTGGGCCAGGGCCTCGGCGTACGGCGTGTGCCGGTCGGCCACCGGGACCACCCGGACCTGCTCCGGGGCCAGCCAGGCGGGGAAGGCCCCCGCGAAGTGCTCGATGAGGACTCCGGCGAACCGCTCCACAGAGCCCAGGATGGCCCGGTGGACCATGACCGGGCGGCGGCGGCGGTTCTCCTCGTCCATGAACTCCATGTCGAACCGCTCGGGCAGGGCGAAGTCGCACTGGACGGTGGTGAGCTGCCACAGCCGGCCGATGGCGTCCCGGAAGTGGAAGTCCACCTTGGGCCCGTAGAAGGCCCCCTCCCCCTCCGCCACCCGGTATGGCAGCCCGCTCCGGTCCAGGGCGGCCCGGAGGGCGTCCGTGGCCCGCTGCCACATGGACTCGTCCCCGATGGCCTGCCCGGGGCGGGTGGACAGCGTGATCTCCGGGTCCCGGAACCCGAAGGTGGCGTAGATCTCCAGGGTGAGGTCGAAGACCCCCAGGATCTCGTCGACCAGCTGGTCGGGGCGGCAGATGATGTGGGAGTCGTCCTGGGTGAAGCCCCGGGTCCGGAGCAGCCCGTGCAGGACCCCCGCCCGCTCCTGGCGGTACACGGCCCCCAGCTCGGCCAGCCGCAGGGGCAGGTCCCGATAGGAGCGGGTGCGGGCCTTGTAGATGAGGACGTGGAAGGGGCAGTTCATGGGCTTGACGTAGTAGGTGGCGCCCTCCCCCTGCATGGGCGGGTACATGAGCTCGGCGTACTTCTCCAGGTGCCCCGAGGTCTCCCAGAGGGCGGAGCGGGCCAGGTGGGGGGTGACCACGAGGTCGTAGCCCCGGGCCAGGTGGACGTCCCGGACGTAGTCCTCGAGCTGCTTGCGGAAGACCCCGCCGCGAGGGTGCCAGACGGCCAGCCCTGCCCCCAGCTCCGAGGGGAACGAGAAGAGGTCGAGCTGCGGCCCCAGCCTGCGGTGGTCCCGCCGCTCCGCCTCCTCCAGCCGGCGGAGGTAGGCCTGGAGGTCCTCCTCGGTGGCCCAGGCCGTCCCGTAGATCCGTTGGAGCTGGGGGCGACGCTCGTCGCCCCGCCAGTACGCCCCGGCCAGGCTGAGGAGCTTGAAGGCGCGGAGCCGGGAGGTGCGGGGGACGTGGGGGCCCAGGCAGAGGTCCTCCCAGCCGTCGTTGCGGTAGATCGAGAACCGGTCGCCCAGGGCCCCCTCCGAGGCCTCAGCGGCCTCGATGATCTCCCGCTTGTAGTCCTGGCCGGCGAACCGGGCCAGGGCCTCCTCCCGGGACACCTCCTCCCGCACGAAGGGCTGGTCCTCGGCCACGATCTCCCGCATCCGGGCCTCGATCCGGGGCAGGTCCTCCGGGGTGAGGGCCACCGGGAGCTCGAAGTCGTAGTAGAAGCCGTCCTCCACCGGGGGGCCGATGGCGTACTTGGCCCCCGGGTAGAGGTCGCAGACGGCCTGGGCCATGACGTGGGCCGTGGAGTGCCGCAGAACCCGCAGGCCGTCCGGCTCGGAGGCCGTGACGGGCTCCGCCCGGACGTCCCGGTCCACCGGCCAGGAGAGGTCCACGAGCTCCCCGTCCACCCGGGCGCAGAGGGCATCGGGCGGGAGCACCTCCCCCACCGGCGTGCCGGCGGGGACCTCCCGCACCTGGCCCTGGCCGAGCGTCACCCTGGGCATGGTCATCCGATGATAGTGGGCGGCCCGGGACCGGCCGGGCGGCACGACCAGGGAGGGTGGGCGCGAGAGGTTTCGAACCTCTGACCTCTGCGGTGTGAACGCAGCGCTCTCCCACTGAGCTACGCGCCCGCGACCGACAAGATACCAGCGCGAAAGAAAGGCGGCGGCGCGTGCCCGCGTCGCGCCGCCGCCTCCGCCGAACCTTTCGGCTCGGACGTCTGGAGCCGGGCAGATTCTTGCACCCAAATGTCACAGATTGCAAGTGGTCGAGGGGGCCCCGGCCGGCGGTGGGCGGCCCTGCAGGGGTAGGGACGTCCGGGGTATCCTTGGGGCCGTGCCCCGGCGGGCGGCCGGGCGGCCGCCCGGGCGAGGGGGTGGGGATGAACGGTTCGGTGGCGGCCGACCTCCAGGCTCCACGGGCGTTCGCGGAGCCCCGCGCCCCTGCCATCCCGCGGCCCCCTCAGCCCAGGATCGCCGAGCACGAGGCCCAGGAGGTCCTGGCCGAGGTGGCCGCGGAGGCCTTCGCCCAGGGGCTGTCCCTTGGGTTTTTGGCCGGGCGGCTCTACGTGGGGCACGTCCGGGACGGGCTGGGCCACCGGGAAGCCCTGCGCATGGCCCTGGCGGAGGCCGCCCGGGACCTGGCTCGAGGGGCCCCGGAGCCGCCCGGCTCCCCCGTGGACGGGGCCGCCTGACCGGTACGCCAGGGCGCTGCTGCCCACCGGCGAGCGAGCTCGGTGGCGCACGGGCGAGCCACGGTCGGCGCCCGGGTACGTACCGGTCTTACCCGCGGCCCCCGCCGGGCCGGCCGGGCTGACCGGCCGGTCGGCGCCGGGGACAGGCCACGACTACCCCACCGCGCTCCGGCTCCCGCTTGCTCCGGTACATGGCCTCGTCGGCCTCCCGCAGCAGGCCGCGGGCGTCCCTGGCCACGTCCGGGTACAGGCTCACCCCGATGCTGGCCCCCACCCTCACGCTCCGCCCGGCCACCTCCACCGGCCGGGCCACGGCCTGGAGGACCCGCCGGGCCACCGCCTCCGCCACGCCCTGGGCCTCGGCGCTGCTCCCGGGGCCCGGGCCGGGAGGGAGGTCCGCGAGGACCACGACGAACTCGTCGCCCCCCAGGCGGGCCACCACGTCGGTGTCGCGGACCCTGGAGCGCATGCGGCGCGCCACGGCCCTGAGGACCTGGTCCCCCGCACCGTGGCCCAGCTCGTCGTTGACCTCCTTGAACCGGTCCAGGTCGACGTACAGCACGGCCACCACGAGCCCGCTGCGGCGGGCCCGGGCCAGGGCCAGCTCCAGGACCTCCTCCAGCATCCGCCGGTTCGGGAGCCCGGTGAGGGCGTCGTGGTAGGCGAGGAAGGCAGCCCGCTCCTCCGAGCGCTTACGGTCGGTGATGTCGGCCAGGATCCCGTGCCAGGTCCGGGACCGGCCCCGGCCCACGAGCGTGGCCTCCTCCCGGACCCAGAGGATCCGCCCGTCCCGGGCCTGCAAGCGGTACTCGGCCCGGAAGGCGCGGCCCGCCCGCCTCGCCCGGGCGCGGTCCTCGGCCACGGCCGCCCGGTCCTCCGGGAGGATGGCCCGGGACCACAGCGACGGGTCCGCCACCCACTCCTCGGGAGCGTAGCCCAGGAGGCCCTCCAGCTGGGGGCTCACGTACGTGGGCCGTCCCTCCGCGTCCGCCGTGTAGCTCACGTTCGGGGTCCCCTCCACCAGGCGCCGATACCGGACGGCCACCTCCCGGGCGGCCCGGAGCTCTCGCTCCTGGTCGGCGAAGCGGCGGACCCACTCCCCCGAGAGCACCTCGGACAGGGCCCCGCCCAGCAGGCACAGCAGCAGCCCCAGGCCCACCCGGAGCAGCACCGCTAGGAGGGGCGGGCCCGGGCCCCCTGGGGCGTCGGCTGCCCCCACCGCCGCCAAGTAGCCCCCGGTCACCAGGAGCCAGGCCAGGACCCCCTCGGCCAGCCCCAGCACCACGCCGGCCTCGGCCTGCACCACCACCACGAGCCCGTGCACGGAGGCGTGGGGGGAGGGGTCGAGGGCCAGGGCGCCGAGCACCGCCACCGCGTCCACGGCGAGGAGCCCGACGGCGGCGGGGCGGGAGGACCGGAGCTGCGGGGTGAGGTGGGCCACCCCCAGGACCACCAGGGCCCCCGCCACGGCCAGGACCGTGACCAGCACGGGCAGGGGCCGGGCGGGGCCGCCGGGGTCGGCCAGGACCGTCCCGGCCAGGGTGAGGGCCAGCCCGATCCGGAGCAGCCCGGCCCAGCCCCACTCGCCGGAGAACGCCAGCAGCGAGCCCGCCCCCCGGTGCGGGCCGCGGGACTCACCCCCAGCCCTCATCGTCCCTCCCGCTCGCCCTGGCCCATGGCCCCGGACTCGACCGGAGGCGACCCTCCCGGCCTCCCCCGGCGGGGGCGGCCGGCAAGAGGAGCCCCGATGGACAGCGAGGGGTCAGCGGCAGATCAGGCCGGGGCTGCCGATCCCGAAGAAGCAATCCACCCCCGGGAATACGTGCTGAGCCCCGAGGAGGTACCCCGCGACGAACAGGACCGCCCCGGCCAGGAGGGCCAGGACCATCCCCCGAGCGTCCGAGAAGACCATGGCCGTTCCCTTCGTCGGCAGTTCAACCGGAGGTATCGGCAGGGCGGAAGGACGGGCTGATCCCCCGAACGGGGGGACTTCTGTGCCCTCTCACCAGGGGGTGGGGCCGTACCGTCGTCCTGGGCCCGGCCAGCGGGACCGGGCTAAGGCAGGGCCACCCTCCAGCCGAAGCACCCTCCAGGGAACCGAGCCCGCCCCAGACGAGCGACGGGAGGAACCATGTCCGAGTCCACCCAGCCAGCCCACCGGGCGTCGTCGGCCCGCGCCTCCCTCGGGTGGGACGAGGGCCTTGGGTCGGTCCGCGACCCCCTGACCGGGCTGTTCGGCCCGGGGTACCTCGAGGAGACCCTCGAGCGGGAGGTCAGCAGGGTCGGACGAGCGGCCCAACCCCTGTCCGTCCTGGCGGTAGCCGTCGACCAGGAGGGTCCCGATCCAGAGAGGGGCGGGTCGGCCGAGGCGCTGCGGCGGGTGGCCGAGCTCCTGGCGGCGAACGTCCGAGCCGAGGACGTGGCCTGCCGGTACGGCGGCCGCTTCGTCCTGGTCCTGCCGGGGGCGCCGTGGGACGTCTCCCGCCAGCGGGCCGAGGCCATCAGGGAAGCGGTCAAGCGCCTCCCGCCCGGTAGCCTGGGGCCCTGGCCCGCGACGGCCTCCGTGGGCCTGGCCACGTTCCCCGAGAACGGCAGCACGGGACTCGAGCTCCTGGCGGCCGCCCTCCACGCCCTGGAGCAGGCCAGGGCCGAGGGGGGCGACCGGGTGCGGACGGCGGCGGGCTGACCGCGCCGGGGCCCGACCTCCCCGGCCCGCCCGGGCGGGAGAATCGGGGCCGCCCCACGCGGCGGAGGGGCGGTGGCCACCGCGCCGAGGAGGGTCCGTGGCCTGGTTCGCTTGGGTCTCGACGGCAGCGCTCCTGCTCTGGGCCTACCTGGTCCTCGCCAGGGGCCACTTCTGGGTCCCGGACCAGACCCTCCCCGCCTTGCCCGACCCGGCCCGGTGGCCGGCGGTCGCGGCCGTGGTCCCGGCCCGCGACGAGGCCGCCCTCCTTCCCCGCACGCTCCCCACGCTCCTGTCCCAGCGCTACCCGGGCCCCTTCCGCGTGGTCCTCGTCGACGACCGAAGCCGGGACGGGACGGCCGAGGTGGCCCGCGCGCTCGGGGCCGGCGACCCCCGCCTCACCGTGGTCCGGGGGACGGAGCCACCGCCCGGGTGGGCGGGGAAGGTCTGGGCCATGGCTCAGGGCCTGGCCGCGGCCGGTGGCGGTGCCCAGTACGTGCTGTTCACCGACGCCGACGTGGCCCACGGCCCCGACGTCCTGGCCTCCCTGGTCCGGGCGGCGGAGGCCCGGGGCCTCGACCTCGTCTCCCAGATGGCCAGGCTGCACGCGGACTCCTTCTGGGAGCGGCTGCTGATCCCGGCCTTCGTGTATTTCTTCGCCCAGCTCTACCCCTTCCGGTGGGTGAACCGTCCGGACCGAAGGACGGCGGCGGCCGCCGGGGGGTGCCTGCTCGTCCGGCTGGCGGCCCTCCGCGAAGCCGGCGGCCTCGAGGCCGTGGCCGGCGCCCTCATCGACGACGTCGCCCTGGCCCGCCTGCTCAAGCCCCGCTCCCCGGGGGGGACCTGGCTGGGGCACGGCAGGGACATCCGGAGCCTCCGCCCCCACCCCCGGCTCCGTGACGTCTGGGACCTGGTGGCCCGGACCGCCTACACCGAGCTCCGCCACTCCCCCCTGCTCCTGGTGGCCACGGCGGCCGGGCTCCTCTTCGCCTACGCCCTCCCGCCCCTGGCCGCCCTGACCGGGCTGGCGGCCACCCTGGCCTCCCCCTCAGCGGCGAGTCGCCTGCTCCTGTCGACCGGCGCGGCGGCCTGGGCGCTCATGGCCCTGAGCTACGCCCCCACGGCGAGGAGCTACGGCCTAAGCTCGGTCCGGGGCCTCGTCCTCCCGGCGGTGGCCCTGCTCTACCTGGCCATGACCGTGGACTCGGCCCTCCGCCACCTCCGGGGACGGGGAGGCCTGTGGAAGGGGAGGACGGCCCCGGGCCCGCGGACGTCGCGGGGGCCTGGGGGCGGATGAGGGGTCGGGCGGCTTGGCCTTGGGGCCGGTCCCTCCCGGCCCGGGCTCGGCGGCGGCCCGGGGGCGGCCGTCAATCTCTGGCCGGCACCAGCCCCAGCTCCCGGAGGACCTCGGTGGGGACCCGGTGGCAGTACGGCTCGTGGCCGGTCTTGGCGTAGTAGTCCTGGTGGTACTCCTCCGCCGGGTAGAACACCCCTACCGGCTCGATCTGGGTGGCGATGGGGCGGTCGAAGCGGGCCTGAGCCCGCCGCTTGGATTCCTCGGCCAGCTCCTGCTGGCGGGCGGAGTGGGTGAAGATCGCGCTCCGGTACTGGTCGCCCACGTCGGGGCCCTGCCGGTTGACCTGGGTGGGGTCGTGCATGGCCCAGAACACCTCGAGGAGCTGCTCGTAGGAGACCCGCTCGGGGTCGAAGGTCACCTCGCAGACCTCGGCGTGGCCGGTGGTGTGGGAGCAGACGTCCTCGTAGGTCGGGTCCCGGGTCCAGCCTCCGCTGTACCCGACCCGGGTTGAGATGACCCCCGGGACGCGCTTGAAGACGTACTCCACGCCCCAGAAGCAGCCCGCTCCGAAGGTCGCCTTCTCCTCCGCCATCACGCCTCCTTTCGAGCCTACCCCGGAGACCGACGCCCTCCCATCCCCGAGGCCCTCATCATGGTCCCACCTGATCCTCAGGGCGCGCCACCGCCCAATGCCTCCCAGCGCCTCAGCCACCGGGCCACGTCGGACGGGGTGATGATCCCAACGACCTCCCCGTCCCGCACCACGAGCACCCGCCGCCCCTCACACGCCTCCAGCTTGGCCACCACGCCGTCCATGCGGGCCTCGGGCGGCACCATGACTTGGTCGCCTAGGGGGAGCATGGAGTCCCGAACCAGCCGGTGGGGCCACTCCTCCCGGGGGATTCGGCGGACCCCGCGCAGGGTAAGCAGACCCACGGTCCGCCCCTCCTCCTCCACGGGAAACGCCCCGTGGTCGTAGCGCATGAAGTAGCGGTCCACCGCCTCCTGGAGCGTGATGGTAGGTGGGACCGGGACGAGGTCGCGGGCCATCACGTCCTGGGCCTCCACGCCCCGGAGAACGGTGCGGACCTGGAGGTCCTCGTAGGAGGCCCGGGCGGCCTGCATCAGGAACCACCCGATGAAGGCGAGCCAGGCGCCCCCCGCCACCCGCCCCGTGGCCAGGGACCCGACGCCGGCCGCCACCAGGAGCCACCCCACCCCCTGGCCGCCCAGGGAGGCCACCCGGGTGGCCCGCGCCAGGCTCCCCGTGGCCCGCCAGACGGCGGAGCGGAGGAGCCGCCCGCCGTCCAAGGGGAACCCGGGGACCAGGTTGAAGCCGGCCAGGATGAGGTTCACCCAGGCCAGGTAGCCCAGGGCCCCGGCCACGGCACCGGGCAGCGCCTCCCGCCCGAAGGTGCTCAGCAGCCCGAAGCCCAGGGCCAGGCCGGCGCTGGTGAGGGGACCCACCACGGCGACCAGGAACTCGTCCGCCGGGCCCCGGGACTCCACCCGGGCCCGGGTGGCCCCGCCGAAGAGGAACAGCGTGATGTCCTGTACCCGGATGCCCCGGGCCCGACACACCAGGGCGTGGGCCATCTCGTGGGTGAGGACCGAGCCGAAGAACAGGACCGCCGTGAAGAGGGCCAGGGCCACTACCCGGCCGGGGCTGAGGCCTCGGTACACCGCGGAAAACCTGAGGTAGAGGCTGTAGGTGACGAGCAGGGCGGCCACCGTCCAGGAGCTGTCCACTCTGACCTCGACGCCCGCGATCCGCCCCAGCCGCCAGGACGAGCCGAACACGGCTCAGTCCCTCCCACCGGCGGGCCCACCCGGCGGCCCGGCCGCCTCCAGCCGGGACAGCCGGCGGAGCGCCGCCACCCGCTCGGTCCGGCCGGCCCGGGCCTCGGCCAGGGCCCGCCGCAGGGAGGCGATGGTCGAGTCGTAGGTGGCCCGGTCCACCGGGTACGGCGCCCCGTCCTTGCCTCCGTGGGCCCAGGCATAGGAGAGGGGGTCGCGCACGGAGGTGGGCTCGCCGTAGGCCAGCTCGGCCACCAGGGCCAGGGCCCGCAGTCCCTTGGCCCCCACACCGGGGACCTCCAGGAGGGCCGTGTAGTCCTCAGGCTGGGCCTCGTAGGCGCGGAGGAGGACCCGCTCCACCCGGACGGGGTCGAGGTCCGAGAGGTGAAGGGCGTGGCGCGGGGGGAGCGAGAGCTCCCGCATCCGCCACAGCTCCCGGACCACGGCGGCGGGGGCCTCCCGGGCCAGGGCCACCGACGTCCGGCGGTTCCCTTCCGCCTCCCCGGCCACCAGGTTCAGGACCGCCGGGCTCCCGGACCCGGCCACAGCCGAGTGGGGGTCGGCGTCGAACCGGGCCGGCTGGTGCCAGTGGTAGCGGCGGGCCATCCCCGTAGCCTCGTTCATCCCCTGCTGGACCACGGCCCAATCGTCCGAGTCGGTGAACAGGAACGTGTGGTGGTAGACCTGGAACCCGTCCTGGACGGCGGCCGAGTCCACCTTGGCCGTGAGGCGGCTGGCCCGCACCAGGGGCGAGGGGTCCACCCCGCTCCGCTCGCAGGCGGCCTCGATCTCCGCCGGCGTCCGGCGGGAGGCCCGGCCCTTCCCCCCGGCCACCCACAGGCCCAGCCCGCTCACCTGCCGGACTCCCTCCTTGAGGGCGGCGCAGGCCGTCGTGGTGAGGCCGCTCGAGTGCCAGTCGAACCCCAGCACGCAGCCGAAGGCCTGGAACCAGAACGGGTCCGCCACCCGGCGCAGGAGCCCCTCCGGGCCCTCGGCTTCCACCACGGCCACGGCCAGCTCCCGAGCCAGGGCCGTCATCCGGTCGAACAGCCACCGCGGCGCCCGCCCCCCGTGCAGGGGGAGGTCGGCGAGCCCGGTCCGCACCACGCCACCAGTCTAGGTGGCCGGGCCCGGCCTCCGGAGTGGTCCCTGCGCAGGGTGGTCCCCCGGGCCCGGCTCGAGCACAATGGAAGCCTGGGAGGGGCATGAACGGGCTGCTGTACCTGGAGCGGCTGGCCGACCGGGATCTGGCCCTGCTCGCCCGGTGGGCGGGCGAGCCGGGGCCCCTCGAGGACCGGGTGGCGCAGCTCCGTGCGCAGCCCGACCGGATCGAGGAGCTCCTGGCCCGTCCCGAGACCTTCCAGGCCCTGTTCGAGCGAGGCCGGGAGGAGCCGCTCGTGGCCGGGAGCCCCTTCCTCGTCTTCTCGGTCCTGCTGGCCCGGGTCTCCACCGACCTGGAACGGGCCGCCTACGTGCCGGAGTGGGTGGCTCCCCGGCGGCGGGTGCCCCTGCTCGACGGCCGGGCCCTGGGGGCGTTCGTGGCCGACGCCCGGCGTCGGGTGTTCCTGGCCGACCTCCTGGCCTCCTACACCCACGTGGTGAGCGGGGCCGTGTGGGTGCGGTCCGGCCGGCGGTGGAGGCGGCGACGGTGGAGCGAGCTGGACCCGGTGCGGCTGGCCGAGCTCGCGGAGGTCGTCCCCGAGCCCGAGCGGCCTGCCGTGTACCGGCGCCTCGGGGACCTGGCCCTGTTCCTCACCGGAGTGTTCCCCGACCACACCGGGGAGCGGCTGTTCCGTCCCGTCCAGCTGGAACGGGTGGTGCGGGCCCTCCGGGCGGCCAGGGAGGAGGTGGAGGCCGCGGGTGGCCCCGAGGAGCTCGCGAGCCCCATCGCCCTGGTGGAGCGGGTGGGGAAGGCCTTCTACCTGCTCACGTGGCGGGCCATCGGGCGGCCGGAGACCGGCCCGGCCCGGGTGCTAGTGGAGGTGGCGGAGCGGTTCGGGGACGCCCGACGGGTCCTCAACTTCCTCACCGACCGCTACCTGTTCCCGCTGCGGGAGCACTGGTTCGGGGGCCCGGGGGCCTGACCGTGGGAGGTCCGGGCCGGGCACGGGGCAGGGGGGTTTGGCCCGGCCCGTCCGGGGAACCCTACGGGCATCGTGGACACGCCCGCTGGAGAGGAGGCCCCGTGGTTGCCGCCGTGCTCGTCCTTCTGGTGATCGCCGTCCTGTTCGGGCTGGGGTTCGTGGTCAAGGCCCTCCTGTGGGTGGCCCTGGCGTTGCTCGTGGTCTGGGCCCTGGGGTGGGCCGTCGGAGCCGGCGCCGCCGCGGGCAGCCGTCGCCGCTGGTACTACTGGTGACGAGGGGCGGGGGCCCGACGACCGGGCCCCGCACGCTCTGGGTGGGCGCTGGAGGATTTGAACCTCCGACCTCTTCCGCGTCAAGGAAGCGCTCTCCCCCTGAGCTAAGCGCCCTCGGTCGCCATTGTAGGCGACGAACGCGCACCCGGTGGAAGACAGCCCCTTCCGGCCCCTTCCCGCATCCGACTTCCCCCGGGAGCTTGAGCTCCGGGCAGGGCCGGGATTGCTAGGCTACGAGCAGGATCACGGTCGGTTCCGGCAGGAGGGCACGCACGGTGCACCAAGAGGTGGGGGGCTGGTGGACGGTGACGGGCCAGGACCCCGTCCTCTCGGTGACGTGATCGAGCCTGCCAGACGGGGCCGAACCCGGCGCCCTCGGGCCCCGGGCCCGACGGAGCGGAGCTCCTGGCCGCGGGCAAGGCCTTCGTCGACCTCTCCTCCTGGCGCAAGGTCGGGGTCTCGGGGACGGAGGCCCTGAGCTGGCTCCAGGACCTCGTCACCGCC
>DATLZQ010000075.1:0-13962 GCA_035573915.1 Actinomycetota bacterium
CCTCCCGCCGGTCCGCCTCTACGCCGGCTCCTGGTCCGAGTGGGTGTCCGACCCGCGGCGCCCGGTGGCCCGGGGCGAGGGCCCGTGAGGTGCCGGGGGCCGGCAGGAGGGCGGGAACCGCGCGTCGGGAAGGGGAAGCCAGCGGGCGTCGGCCACGACGAAGGCCGCGCCGGCACCCGGTCCGGGCGTGACCCCCGAACGACGCGGAGGGGTCCGCCCCGCACACGAGCGCCGACCCGCCCAGCTCGAGGACCGTCTGGGCGAGGGCCCCGATGCCGCAGCCCACGTCCAGCCAGGCGGCCTCGGGAGGGGCGGCCAGCCAGCGGACGAAGCGGCGGGCCACCAGCCGGCTCCACCGGCCGACGTAGCGCTCGTAGGCGTCGCCCGACGACCAGCGGTCGGGGGGGACGTCAGGGAGTCCGTCGGCCCTCACCGGTGGGCACCCAGAACTCGACCGTGGTCCCCCGGCCCGCCCCGCTCATGACCCGGAGCCACCCGCCGGCGAGCTCCACCCGCTCCCGCATGCTGGAGAGGCCCAGGTGCCCCGGGGCCGACTCGGGCCGCTCCCCGCCGGCGAACCCCACGCCGTCGTCCCGGACCCAGACCAGCACGCCCCCGTCCCGGTCGGTCACCGAGACCAGGACCTTGGAGGCCCGGGCGTGGCGGCGGACGTTGGCTAGGGCCTCCTGGGCGACCCGGAAGAGGACCGTGCGCACCTCCGGTGAGGGCTCCCGCGTGAGCCGCACGTCCAGCTCGTAGGGGAGCCCGTCCTGCTGCCGCTGGTGCTCAAGCTGCTCACGGAGGGCGGCCCCGATCCCCTCCCGGTCCAGGGCCCGGGGCCGGAGCTCGAACACCATCCGCCGCAGGCGGCGGATGGCTTCCTGGACCGTGGCCTGGAGCTTCCGGAACTCCTCGGCCGAGGTCCCCGCCCCCAGCTTTCGGTGCAGGAGCTCCAGGCGCATGCCGAGGGCGGCGATCGCCTGGATGGGGTCGTCGTGGATGTCCTCGGCGATCCGCCGCCGCTCCTCCTCCTGGGCCCGGACCAGCCGCTCCAGGAGGCGGCGGCGCTGCTCGTTGGACCGCCTGAGGGACTCCAGGCTCTCCCGGAGCTCCCAAGTCCGCTCGACCACCTGCTGCTCCAGGGTCTGGTTCAGCCGGTGGAGGGCCGCGTTGGCCTCGCGGTAGCCGCGCAGGGCCACCTCGAACGGGGCGAGGGCGTCCCCCAGGAACTCCCCCGCCCGCCTGGCCAGGGCGGCCGCCTCCGACCCCCCGCCCGTGTCCTCGAGGAGGGAAGCCAGGACGGCCCGGTGGAGGGCGAGGAAGTCGAGGAGGTCGGCCCCCAGCTCCAGGGCCTCCCGCCCGAGCTCGTAGGCCCGGAGGAGGGCCGCCTCGTCCCCCTCCCGCAGGTAGCCCTCCAAGGCCTCGCGGTAGCGTTCCTCGGCGGAGCGCAGGAGCTGGTTCACGGCGTCCCTCCGAGGTAGCGGACCACCACGACCAGGGCATCGTCCGTGCCCGTGGCGAAGCGCTCGACGACGCCCCTGGCCAGGTCGCTGGGGCGCAGGTCGCCACCGAGCCCCTGTTCGAACCCGGCCCGGACGCCGTCCGTGGTCATGACCAGCGTGTCGCCGCGGTCGACGGGGAGGGTGGAGGGGTGGAGCTCGGGGAGCTCGTAGCCCACCACCCCGCCCCGGACGAGGAGCGTCTCCCGGCGGCGACGCCCGCCCGGAGCGGCCCGGAGCAGGACGGCGTCCACGCTCCCCACGCCCAGCCAGGTCACGGTCCCCTCGGCGCTGAACGAGGCCAGGGCCATGGCCACGCCGCGGGTCCTGGCCAGCGCCACGTGGCACCGGCCGACCAGCGACCCGAGGTCCTCGCTCGGATGCGCCCGCACCGTCGCCACAGCCAGGCGGCTGGCCTCGGCGGCCTGGGGCCCATGTCCCAGCCCGTCCACCACGCAGACCAGGGCCCGGTCCGGGCTGGAGACGACGGCCCAGGCGTCCCCCGAGACCTCCCCCGCCAGGGCCCGGCCGACCGCCGCCCAGGCCACCACCCCGTCCGCTCCGGACTCAGTCCGCGACATCGGGCGCCCACTTGGTCCCCCGGACCACGGTCCCCTTGCCCGGCTCGGAGTGGATCTCGAACTCGTCCAGGAGGCGCCGGGCCCCGGGGAGCCCCAGCCCCAGGCCCCCGCTGCTTGAGTACCCGTCCTCCAGGGCCCGGGCTACGTCAGGGATGCCGGGGCCGTCGTCGGAGGCCACGATCTCCAGGCCCCGGTGTCGCCCCCGGTTCACCACCCGGAGGGTGACCTCCCCCTTCCCCGCGTACTGGAGGATGTTGCGGGCCAGCTCGGAGATGGCGGTGGCCACCAGGATGAGGTCCGTGGAGGACAAGCCAAGGAGGGCCCCCAGCTCCCGTCCCCGGTGGCGGGCGGTCAGGACGTCGGCCTCCGACCGGATGGGGACCCGGTGCTCATCGGCCACGGCCGGTCCCGCCCCCCGTGGCCCGGTCCAGATGGTCCAGGGCCTCCTCCAGATCGAGGGCGGTGGGCACGTCCTCCAGGGTGAGCCCCAGCCGGACCATGGAGAAGGCCACCTCCGGGCGGACCCCCACGATCACGGCCCGGGCTCCTCGCAGCCGCACCGTCTGGGCGATCCCGCGCAGGGTGCGGGTGGCGAAGGAGTCCAGGACGTCCACGACGGAGACGTCGAGGACCACCCCTCGGATGCCGAGCTCCCCCACCTCCTCCGCCAGCCGGTCCTGCAGCTCGAGCATCTCCGTGTCGGAGACGGCAGAGGGAAGCGTGACGATGAGCGTCCTGCCCAGGCGGAGGACGGGGACGGTCACCTGGGTCCCTCAGTCCGCCCGGGCCTCGGGCTCCACCCGGACGGTCCGGTAGCCGAGGAGGCGGTCGGCCTCCTCCAGCCCACCGCGGAGGTCACCCACGGTGTTGAGCCCGCTTAGGTCCACCCCGATCCGCACCAGGGTCTGGGCGTTGGCCGCGGACATCCCGGTCACCACCACGGTGGCTCCCATCAGCCGGGCGGCCCGCACGGTCTGCAGGAGATGGTTGGCCACGGCCGAGTCCACGGCCGGTACCCCGGTGATGTCCAGGACCACCAGGCGGGCCCGGTGGGCCTCGATCCCTCGGAGGAGCCGCTCGGTGATCTGCTGGGCCCGGGTGCTGTCGATGGCCCCGACCAGCGGCAGGATAATGAGCCCCTCGCGGACGGGGAGAACCGGCGTGGAGAGCTCGCGGATGGCCTCTTGCTGGGCCCGGATCTGCTCCTCCTTGGCCTCCAGGTAGGCCTCTCCCACGGTGGCCAGGGCCACCTCCAGCAAGCGGTTGACCGCCCCGAGCACCGCGCCCAGGCGCGGGAGGTCGCCCCCGTAGGCCTCCACGAGGTGTGGGTGGATCACCCGGCGGAACCCGGCCACCACCTCGAACCAGGTCCGGAAGCTGAGGCCAGCCTGGGAGTAGGTCATACCCTGCGTGCGAAGGTGCTCGAGGTAGGGCTCCCATTCCCCGTCCAGGGCCGCCCGCCGCATGAGCTCGCGGGAGCGGCGTTGACGCTCCGCGTGCTCCTCGGGCGGCGTGCCCTCGACCCAGGCCCGGAGCTCCGGGTGCCCCCGGGCCCACTCCAGCAGGGCCGCGGAGACCTCCTCGTGGTGGGCGTCGTAGACCTCGAAGAAGTCCCGGAGGGCCGCCTGCTCGTCCACGGCAAGGCTCGGGGCGGGCGGCTCGGCGAGGGGACGAGCGCGTTCCATCCTGGAAAAGTTCTCGGCTGGCTGCCGACGGGAGTGTAGCCCCCGCCTGGGGGCCGATCCAGCGTCCGGGTGGCCGCTCGCCCCGGGCCCCTACCGGCCCCGAGCCCCGGTCGCCGCCGTCAGGCCGAGGACCCCGGCTTCACGTACCGCTCTGGCTCGGCCCGGAAGCGCTCCAGGCACGAGGTCGAACAGAAGTAGTAGGTGGTCCCCTGGTACTCCTGGCTGCCGGCCGCCTGGGCCGGGTCCACCTCCATCCCGCACACCGGGTCTAGCGCCATCGCCTCCTCCTCCATCCGTTCCTCGTGGGCCGGGACCTCGACCGTGACCGCGGTGGGCGCCGGCCGCCCGGTCGGGAGCGGGCCCGGCCGGAACCGCCGAAGCCGGTTGGCGTTCAGCACGACCGAGAGCGAGCTCAGAGCCATGGCCGCCGCGGCGATCATGGGGTTGAGCAGCAGGCCGAACGCGGGGTAGAGGACCCCCGCGGCGATGGGGATCCCGGCCGTGTTGTAGCCGAAGGCGAAGGCCAGGTTCTGCGCGATGTTGCGCATGGTGGCCCGACTCAGGTCCAGGGCCGTGACCACCCCCCGCAGGTCCCCCGAGACCAGGGTAACGTCGGCGGCCTCCACGGCCACGTCCGTCCCGGTGCCGATGGCCACCCCCACGTCGGCCTGGGCCAGGGCGGGGGCGTCGTTGATCCCGTCGCCCACCATGGCGACGGCCCCCCGCTCCGCCTGGAGCCTCCGCACCTCCCGAACCTTGTCCTGGGGGAGGACCTCCGCCAGGACCCGGCCGATGCCGGCCTGGCGGGCGATGGCCTCGGCCGTGGTCCGGTTGTCGCCGGTGATCATGACGACCTCCAGGCCCCGGGCCCGGAGGGCCGCCACCACCGCCCCCGCCTCGTCCTTGAGGGTGTCGGCCAGCGCCACCACTCCAGCGGCCCGGCCGCCCACGGCCGCGTACACGGCGGTCTTCCCCTCCGCCTCCAGGCCGGCGGCTACCCCATCCAGGAGGGCCACCTCCACCCCGGCCTCTTCGAGCAGGCGCCGCCTCCCCACGAGGACCTCCCGGCCCTCCACCCGGGCCCGGACCCCCAGCCCGGTCCGGGACTCGAAGCCCGTGGCCTCGGCCAGCCCCACCCCGCGCTCCTCTGCCCCTCGGACCACGGCCTGGGCCAGGGGGTGTTCGGACAGCCGCTCGGCCGAGGCCACGAGGCGCAGGAGCTCCTCCTCGGCCATAGGGGCCACCGGCACCACGTCGGTGAGCGAGGGCCGCCCCCGGGTGAGGGTCCCCGTCTTGTCCAGGACCACCGTCCGGACCGCCCGGGCCCGCTCCAGGGCCTCGGCGGAGCGGACGAGCACCCCGTGCTCCGCCCCCTTGCCCGTCCCCACCATGACCGAGAGCGGCGTGGCCAGGCCCAGGGCGCAGGGACAGGCGATGATGAGGACCGAGACGGCGCTCACCAGGGCCCGGGTGAGGGCCGGCTCGGGCCCCACGTCGAACCACACCACGAAGGCGGCCACGGCCACGAACATGACGCCGGGCACGAAGTAGCTCGCCACCCGGTCGGCGAGCCGCTGGATGGGGGCCTTGGAGGCCTGGGCCTCCCGGACCAACCGCACGATCTGGGCGAGGAGCGTGTCGGCCCCCACGGCGGTGGCCCGGTACCGGAAGGCCCCGGTCTGGTTGACGGTCCCCCCGACCACGAGGTCGCCCGGGCCCTTGTCCACGGGCATGGACTCCCCGGTGACCATGGACTCGTCGACCGTGGAGCGCCCCTCCACGACCTCGCCGTCCACCGGGATCCGCTCCCCGGGCCGGACCACCAGCTCGTCCCCCACCCGGACCTCCTCCACGGGCAGCTCCACCTCGGACCCGTCCCGCACCGCGCGGGCCGTGCGGGGGCGAAGTCCCAGCAGCTTGCGGATGGCCTCCCCTGTCCCCGCCCGGGCTCGGGCCTCGAGGAGCCGGCCCAGGAGGATGAGGGTGAGGATGACCCCCACCGCCTCGTAGTAGACCTCCCGGACCCCCGCCGGGAAGAGCCCGGGGGCCACGGTGACCAGGAGGCTGTAGGCGAAGGCGGCCGTGGTCCCCACGGTGATGAGGGTGTTCATCTCGGCCGTGCGGTGGCGGAGGGTTCGCCAGCCCACGGTGTGGATGGGCCAGCCGGCGTAGACGAACACCGGGGTGACCAGGGCCAGCTGGAACCAGCGGTTCAGCAGCAGGGCCGGCACCTCGACGCCGAAGGCCTCGGCCGCCATCACCGCCGCCGCCACGGGAGCGGTCAGGACGGCCCCCACCAGCACCCGACGGGAGAGGTCGCGGACCTCGCGTCGACGTTCGGCGGCCTCCTCGTCCTCCTCGCCCTCGCGTCCGGGCTCGGTCTCGGTCCGCCGCTCGAGGCCTTCCGGGCGGACCTCCACTCGGTAGCCGGCCCCCGCCACCGCCCGCCGGAGGTCCTCCACACCGACCCGGCGGGAGTCGAACTCCACGGTGGCCGTGTCGGAGGCCACGTCCGTGCGGACGTCCCTGACCCCCGGGAGGGGCGCCAGGACGGACTCGATGGTGGCCAGACACGCAGGGCAGACGGGACCGTGCTGGACCCGGAGGACGACCCGGTCCGGGTCGGGCCGCGGACGGTCGAGGACCACCGTCCGAGCCTGCTCGTGGATGTGGCCCTCCGATCCGAGGCCCGCCAGCGCCTCGTGGGGGTGGGCCTCCGATCCGAGGCCCGCGGGCGGCTGGCCGGCCACCGCCGAGGCCGCCGCCTCCCGCGGGCCGGCGCCGTCCCCGTCGCCACCTTCCGCGGGCTCCACCACGAGCGTCCCGTGCACCATGTTCATCCCGCAGGCGAACCCGAACTCCCCCGGGCGGTCGGGGAGCAGCTCGACCGTGGTCCGGGCGAAGGCCGGGAGGGTGCGGCGGAGCCGGAAGTCGGGGAAGACGACCTCCGAGGTGCACTCGCCCCCCTCCTGGCGGTCGAAGACCAACCGGAGGGGGACGCCCTGGCGGACCCGCACCACGCTGGGCGAGTAGCCGCCCCGGACCGTGATCTCCACCTCCTGGACCCCACCCCGGAGCTGGGCCCGGCCCGACTCCTTCGGCCCGAAGAAGAACCACGCCAGGGCGGCGCTCAGGAGGACGCCCCCCCCGGTGACCAGGACCTCGGCCAGCCCCACGGCTCAGGCACCCCCTTCCGAGCCGCGACGGGCACCCCCGCGCCTGCCCTCCGAGCTCCCTCCGCCCGAGGCCCGCCCGCCCGAGGCCCGGCCGCTTCGGGCCCGCCTCCCCTCTCCGGTCGCCGCCCCGCCCATCCGGGACCCGGGGCCCGTGAGGGCCGGCGAGAACTTGACCGCGTCCAGCAGCTCCTCGATGGCCGCTGGCCCCCTTCCGCCCAGCACGGCCTCCGTGAAGCAGGTCTCCAGGTGGTTCCGGAGGATGAGCCGGTTGACCCGCTCCAGGGAGGACTGGACCGCGGAGATCTGCTTCATGAGGTCCACGCAGTAGGCGTCCTCCTCGAGCATCCGGACGACGCCGTCCAGGTGCCCGCGGACGGTCCTGAGGCGGTTGAGGGCCTCCGCCTTCCTGGGGCCCAGGGCGGCCTTGGCGCCGCCTCCGGTCTCGAGCGCTGCCATGAACTCACGCTCCTTCGATCGCCCGCTCCTGAACCCACCCCAAGTGGGGTGGGCTCCTCCAGGATAGCAAGACCCGGTGGCCGGCGAAGCCAGCCCCCGCGACATGCTCGACCTCGCTGGCAGTGGCTGGGAGGGCGACTCGCGGGCCATGTGACGGTCCGGGCTGCGGCGGCGCGGATGATCGGCGCCCGGCACACCGCCCTGACCACGTACCCCCTGCCCTGACGTGGTGACCGCGACGAGACGCCCCCGGGCGTGTCCCGGGGGCGTCCTCGGAGGGAGGGGGAGGGTCAGGCGGCGCGCTCTCGGGCCTCCAGCAGCTCGGCGAAGACCTGCTCCGTGGGGGGCACCCGCTGCAGGTGCCAGAACCCGAGCGCAGAGAGGACTACCATGAGCCCGCCCAGCGCGAAGGCCACGATGCTCCCGATCAGGGCCAGCTGGCCCATCTTCCACCACCCGTAGACGTTGAGGAGAAGGCCTCGAAGGGTCTCCCCGCGGAAGAGGGTCTGCGCCTGGGCCTGGAGCTCGGGGTCGTCCGGGTTCTGGAGGGCCAGCGCGCTCACCTCAGCGTACGTCTTCCCACCCGCCACCTCCTTGAGGTGGACGGCGATGAAGTGGTCGGCGTAGGCCTTGGCCTGGTCCCCGGTGAGCAGCTGCTGCCCGGCGTACTTGTTGAGGTAGGGGCCGATCTCCGGGTCCGCCAGCGCCTCGCTCCCCGGCGGCGGGAAGAAGATCCGCTGGGCCGCGAGCTGCTCTCGCACGCTCCCGTCCGCGAACCGGTAGCCCCAGAACAGCAGACCGCCCGCGACCAGCAGCACGACCGCCAGGACCACCCCTCCCGCCGAAAGCATCAGGTCGAAGATCCTCCGTGGCATCGCTCCTCCTTTCGTCCGTCACATGCACCGTACTGACGCGCGCGGGGGCCGCCCATGGCCCACCGGCCCTGCCTCCATGGGCCAGGGGTCCCGAATGAGGGGACTCGAGGACCCGTGGGCAGCGGAGCGACCACTCGTCCCCTGGGCCGGGCGAGCACGCGCTGGGAAGCCCCCCCTTCGCCGGGTACCGCTGGGCGTTAGGGGGTCGTGAACGCCCGGAGCTCCCGCTGGAAGGGAAAGGAACCGGGGGCATAGGCACAGGCCGGATCCTCCCCCAGGACGTCGCCGGTCACGGCGTAGGCCCGCGCCCGGGATCCACCGCACACCCGGCGGAACTCGCACCGCCTGCAGCGGCCCTTCAAGCGGTCCGGGTCCCGCAGCATCCGGAACAGCGCTGAGCCGCGGTAGATGTCGACGAGCGGACGGTCACGGACGTTGCCCGCGGCGAGAGGCAGGAGCCCACTCGGGGTCACATCGCCCAGCCGGGAGACGAAGGCGAAGCCCCGTCCCGCGCTGACCTCGAGCGGGGGACGCCGAACCCGAACCCGCGTCGAGCTGCCCTCTCCCAGGACCTCCCGCATCCGGGCCCGCAGGCGCTGGTAGGTCTCACCCAAGGCAAGGACACGTTCGGGAGCGACGCCCCGCCGCTCGAGAATGGCCCGCTGGATGACCACCCGTCGGTACTCCGGGGCCTCTGTGGTCTTGATGGGGACCAGCCCGCCCGCGTCGTAGAGGAAGTTGAGCACGTCCTCCACGTCGGTGGGCGAGAGGCCGGGGAGGGCTCGGGCTCGGCCGGTGGGCACGAGGAAGAAGAGGCTCCACGTCATGGGGTCCAGCGTGCGGACCAGCGCCAGGAGGTCCGGGAGGTCCAGGAGGTTCTCCGCGGTGACCGTCGTGTTGAGCTGGAGTCGGAAGCCCAGTTCGCGGGCGGCCCGGGCCGCTGAGAGCGTGCAGCGGTAGGATCCGTGGACCCCCCGGAAGTTGTCGTGGACGCTCGCGGTGGACCCGTCCAGCGAGAGCGAGAGGGCCACCGCGCCAGCCGCGCGCAGCCGTTCCAGGTTCCGCCTGGTGAGCAGGGGCGTCCCGGAGGGAGCCACCGCAACCGGCAGACCGATGTGCCCACCGTGGCGGACCAGCTCGACCAGGTCCCTCCTCTTGAAGGGATCTCCGCCGCTGAGCACGAGCAGCGGACCCGGCGGCCCGAATGTGGTGAGCTGGCGCAGCAAGGCGACACCCTCTTCCGTGGTGAGTTCGCGGGGGTGCCGCTCGCGGACGGCCTCGGCTCGACAGTGCCGGCACGCCAGGTCGCAGGCGGCCGTCACCTCCCAGATCACGATGAAGGGGCGCCGGCCGAGGTCGTACGGGACCCGTCGGATGAGCGTCGGCGTCACCGGCCTCACGTCAAGGCCTCCGGCGCGGGCTGGCCCGCCAGGGCGGCCAGTCGGTCGCCGACCCGGTCGAGGAAGTCCTTCACCGTGGCCTCCGCCACCCGGTGCAGGAGGGCCCGATCCAGGGCTCGGCCCAGCACGCTCAGGGGCGGTTCGTACCGTCCGCTGAAGGAGAGCTGGGTGAGCCGAGGACCAAGGGGAGCGACCTCGATGTCGCCTTCCATGACCGGAAAGAGGGCGGAGGGTCCCGTGGCCTTCCACGAGACCGGCAGGAGGGTCTTGGAGGCCAACCGACGCGCCTGTCCGACGTGGATCTCGACCCGCTTGGCCACCCGCACCCCGGCGGCGCCGAACCCCACCCGGGCGAGGAGGGCCTCCCCCCGGTGGCGGGCGTCCCGGGCCAGCGTGGGAATCCAGCGCTCAGGCGCGTGAAGCAGGGCCTCCTCGACGACCCGCGCGGGGCAGGCGAGGTTCAGGAAGTACCGGACGAACACCGCAGGGAAGCATGGGTCCGTGAGGACGGTCCCCGTAGGGACCAAGGTCCCGGGTCGGGAGGGGCTTCGGTCCCGGCTCGCCTGGGCCCGTCCCTCCCAGCCTGAGGGGGGCCGTGCCCTGACGGGAGCGCCCCCCGACCTCCCCGTCTACGAGCAGGGCGAGGGCCAGGACCACGAGCGTCAGCTGGTAGGTGGTGTCCAGGAGGATCCCAGCGGCCAGCAGGAGCACGAGTCCGGTCGCCCGCCATGGGTGCGTCCTGCGCCACCCGGCGGCGGCCGCGGTCACCGCCCCCAGCGCCAGCGGGTAGAGCTCCGCGGGGAGGTAGAGCCGGAGCCCCGCCGTCCAGAGGACGAGGATTCCGGTGGTGGCGCCGCTGGACCGCCACACGGCGGTCAGGGCCAGGGCGGCCACCAGGCCCGCCGCCAGCGGGCCAGCCCGAAGCCCCTCCCGGGTCCAGCACCACCCGAAGAGGACAGCGGAGACCAGGACCAGGGCCTCGGCGGCCAGCTGAGCGGGGGCCTGGCCGGCGAGGTCCGGCGCCCCCGGGACGCCCGGGGAGAGCTGGTCCCAGAGGCGGGCGTACGCGGCCAGGAGGGTGGCCGCCGTGGCCGACCCGGCGGCGAGGCGGAGGGCGAGAAGACGCCCCGACCGCAGGAACGGTCCGACCACGGCGACCACGGCCCAGACGAAGAGGAGCAAGAGCAGCGGTCCGTAGCGGGAGGGCCCGGAAACGCCGGCGGCCACAGCGCCCACGGTGAAGGCTCCCAGGGCCAAGGCCACCCGCTGCACACCCACTCGGAACGCCCGCCAGGCGATCCATGCCAGCAGGGCCACGGCCAGGACCGAGGAGAGGTTGAAGGCGAAGGACCCCACCGCGGTGAGCACGGTGTACACGGTCCCGAAGGCCCCCTCCTTGGGGAGGAAGATCCCCACGCGGTAGAACGTCCGGACCAGGAGGAGCTCGGTGAGGACCGCACCGGCCAGCACGGCCAGGACACCGGCTGGAGGGGTCAGGAGCTGGCCGGTGCGGCCACGCCCGTCAACCGAGGACAGAGGCGTCCGGTCCATGGCAACCGACGGGGCCCGAGGCTCCGCCCGGCTCACGGCCGGCCCCCGCGGGTCCTGGCCCAGGCCGCGAGGCCATATCCCGGGACGAGCAGCAGGAGCAACCACAGCCATATCCCCCGACCGGCGCCAGGGAGCTGCCGGTCCGAGACCTCGAGGGTCACGAACCCGCCCACCGACTTCATCCCGTCCCGCTCGCGCACGGCGCCGTCCCACACTGCCACCGCCAGGTCGGTGCGGTCTCCCACCCGGAGGTCGACGCTCCCCGGCGAGCCCACCTGGAGCGGACGGCTGAACACCACCCGCCACCGACCGTCGCGCCACTCCCCCCAGCCCGTGAGAGAGTCCAGGGGAGCGGCGGTGAGGGAGCCGAAGCCCGCAGCCACGAGGTTGTCCACGGCGGACCGCCGTCGGGCCTGGGAGAAGGGATTCCCCACCGCGCGCCCCGGGTAGAAGACGTCTTCCCCGTGGAATGGATAGAGGTCGGCGACGGCGTTGGGGTACCGGTCGCGGATCCCTCGGTCGGGCCGCTCCACCAGCGTCTGCCAGGCCGCCTTCCACTGCCAGATGTTGACCGCCCCCTTGGGGTCGCCCATGCAGAGCGCCGGAACAGCCTGGCCTGCCACCGCCGGGAACTGGACGGCGGCCGCATCGGTGAAGTCCTGGACGGCAGCCAGCGAGCGCTCGGGGGAGCTGTCGGGCCACTCCAGCAGGAGGTACAGCCGATCCCCGTCGTGCGCGGCCCGGACCCTCACCGTCCACCGCTGTCCGCGGAGAAACGGGAGGGGCCCTTGGGACTTGGGCGGCACCACCTGCTGAGCGGAGAGGGGGACCTCTATCCGGCGCAGTCGGTCCCAGAAGGGGTGAAAGGGCTCCCGGGCGGGGACGGGACCGGAGACCCTCAGGGCGACCAGGCTGGGGGTCTGGGACGCCGCCAGCCTCGTGCCGGTGACCGTGAGGATCCCCGCCAGGGCCACGGATAGGCCCAGCACGACGGCCACATGGCGGCGCGTCACGGCTCTTCCCCTTCGCACAGGGCCGGTGCCTCGTCCAGCGCTGGCCCGCCCGGGTCCGGCCCCCGTGATGCCCCGACGGGCCCCCGCCGGACCTCGACCCCCAGCCGCTCAGCCTCGGCCGCCAGGAACGCGGTGGTGAGCCGGGCGGCCGCTCCGTAGGGGGTGTCCGGGGCCAGGGCGGCCACCCGGCGAGCGAACTCCGGCACCCACCGGAGCAGGTGGCCGGCGAGGAACGAGACCTGCGCCTGCTGGCACAGGGCGGCCCGTTGCTCCTCTCCCCTGGCCAGGGCCCACGCCTCCTTGTAGCTGAGCAGGTGCAGGAACTCCAGCTCCACGGCCACGTGGTCCAGCCGCTCGGGCTGGGCTCGTGCCGGCTCCACCCCGAAGGCCCGGTAGAACCCGCCCAGGTCGGCCAGCTCCTGACTCTGACGGAACACATCGCGAGTGGTGAAGTCGGTCTCGTAGGGCGGACAGTCCGCCGAGTGGACGTGAGTGAAGAGGCCGTTGAACTGGCGCTCCAGGGCCCGGAGGGGGACCCCCCGAAGCCTCTCCGCCAGCTCGCGCACTGCCCGCGGAAGGGGGTCGGGAAGCCGGGAACTCAATGCCACGGCGAGCGGGAGATCCTGCTGGCGCAGCTCTCCGACCATGCGGGGCGTGGGGTAGCTGAACACCTGCGACAGGAGGCGGTAGACGGCGCTCCGGGCCAGGGCTTCCTCGCTACCCGCGTCGACGGTCGGAGCGCCGGTCGCCTTCATGCCCTCAGATGGAATTGAGGTAGCGGGCCGGCCGCACGTGGAAGGGCTCGAGCACAGAGAGCCTCACGACCTCGTTGCCAGCCCGGTCGTATCCGATGACCGTGTCGTTGTAGAGGGCCCAAGGCTTCCCACCGATGGTGACCTCCCGGACCTTCTCCCCCTCCTGGACCTCGTAGCGGAAGATGATTCGCCGGGTCGCCCGGAACAGCTGGAGAACGGCCAGGAGCTCCCGGTCGGGCCGCGTGTAGCGGGCGATGGCGTCGTCCACCCCGGGACCGAACATCTGTCGGAGGTAGGGTCGGGGCACCCAGCGAGGAGGGATGTAGTAGCCGTTCGGCTCCGTCCCGAACTGCGGGTAGAGGGGGAGAGCGACCCGGGCCACCTTCACGAGGTAGTAGATGGGGTTGTAGCGGTCCTCGGCCCACTGGCCGTCCTCGGCGATCCGCACCAGCCCCTGCAGCCGGATCTTCCCCACGCACACGGCCATGCACCGAGCCTCCATGGGCAGTCCCTCGGTCAGGGGGTCGGTCCCCTCGATCCGCGGGTAGCACCCGATGCACTTCTCCGAGACCCGGGTGGTGGCCCGGTACATGGGCTTCTTGTATGGGCATTGCTCCACGCACTTCCGGTACCCGCGGCACCGTTCCTGGTCGATGAGGACGATGCCGTCCTCTTCGCGCTTGTAGATGGCGTTTCGGGGGCAGGCGGCGAGGCAGGCGGGGTAGGTGCAGTGGTTGCAGATCCGCTGGAGGTAGAAGAACCAGCCGGCGTGTTCGGGGAGCTGCGCACCGTCCTTCGAGTACCGGGTGGCGACGTCCTCGAAGATGTTCGGCGCCTTCCACTCTTCCTGCGTCGGGAGGTAGCCGGTCACCATGGCGTTCACGCCGTCGGCGGTCTCGAAGACCGTCTTGCCCTGGAAGGTGCCGTAGGGGCCTCGCTTCTCATCGACGACGGTGGGGTCCCAGACCTGT
>DATLZQ010000076.1:0-4436 GCA_035573915.1 Actinomycetota bacterium
TGCTTCCACCACCGGCTGGTCCACGAGTTCCGCTGGAGCATCAAGCGCAAACCGGACGGGGAGCTCCTCTGGCGGCGGCCCGACGGGACCCCCTACGAGGCGGGGGCCGGGCCGCCCCCGGCCCGGGCGGCGTGAGGCCCGGGTGGCGTGAGGGAGAGGATGCAACGGTGGTGGCGCCTCCTTGGGACGGCCTGCGGTCGGTGGACGTCCCCCGCCCGACCCTCTACCCTTGTTGGGCGGCGGGCCCCGGCCCGCCCGTGGTCCCGTGGTGTAGCCAGGTCGAACACGCCGCCCTGTCAAGGCGGAGAGCGCCGGTTCAAATCCGGTCGGGACCGCTCCGGCCCGCCCGACCCAGGACGGCCCGGCGAGGTAGCTCAGTTGGCAGAGCACGCGGCTGAAAACCGCGGTGTCGGCGGTTCGATTCCGCCCCTCGCCACCCACCGCCGTTCAGCGCCGACGCGTACGGCCCCGCACCTCACCCGGCCAGGGGGCCGGGTCCGGGCCCGTGCTATAGTCGCCTCGGCGCCCGGACCGCCGGAGGCCGTCAGTGACCTGGAGGGGGACGTCCCGGCCGGGGGACCGCTAGTGCCGGTGTTCGAGGAGCTCGGCGGGGAGTTCGAGGAGGTCGTCTTCTTCCACGATCCGCCGTCGGGCCTCCGGGCGATCGTGGCCATCCACTCCACCAGGCTGGGCCCCGCCCTGGGCGGGTGCCGCTTCTACCCCTTCGAGACCGAGGAGGAGGCCCTGCGCGACGTCCTCCGCCTGGCCCGGGGCATGACCTACAAGGCCGCCGCTGCCGGCCTGGACCTGGGCGGCGGGAAGGCGGTGATCATCGGGGACCCCAGGCGGATCAAGTCGGAGGAGCTCCTGCGGGCCTTCGGTCGGTTCGTGGAGAGCCTGGGCGGGCGCTACATCACGGCCGAGGACGTGGGCACCAACCGGGCCGACATGGACATCATTCGGCGGGAGACCCGCTACGTGACCGGGGTCTCCCCGGAGCTGGGCGGGTCGGGGGACCCGTCGCCCGTCACCGCGTACGGGGTCTTCCTCGGAATGAAGGCCTGTGCGGAGGTGGTCTGGTCCCGGCACTCCCTCCAGGGCCTCCGGGTGGCCGTGCAGGGGGTGGGGAAGGTCGGCTACGCGCTGGTCAAGCTCCTCGTGGAGGGCGGGGCCCACGTGGTGGTGGCGGACGTGGACGTGGACGCCGTGGCCCGGGCGGTCCGGGACTTCGGCGTCGAGACCGCCGACCCCGACAAGATCCACGCCGTCGAGTGCGACATCTTCGCCCCCTGCGCCATGGGCGGGGTGATCCGGGACGACACCGTCCCCGAGCTCAAGTGCAAGGTGGTGGCGGGCTCCGCCAACAACCAGCTCGAGCGGCCTGAGCACGGGGAGGCCCTGGCCGAACTCGGCATCCTCTACGCCCCCGACTACGTCATCAACGCCGGGGGCCTCATCAACGTGGCCGACGAGCTCCAGGGCTACAACCCGGACCGGGCCAGGGCCCGGGTGGAGGGGATCTACCGCACGCTCCGGGAGATCTTCCACATCGCCCGGGACCGCCACATCAGCCCCGCCGCCGCGGCGGACGCCTTCGCCGAGGAGCGCATCGAGCGGGTGAGCCGGATCCGGCTCACCTGGGTCCCCGGGGGGCGGAGCTGGGCCAAGATCTGGAACCGGGCCTGACCGAGCGCATGGCCACGCTGGCGCGCCCGGAGCGGACCGAGGACCGGGGCCCGTTTCGCATCCTCTCCCCGGAGGGGCAGCCCTCGGAGGAGGCCCTGGCCGAGCTGGAGCTCTCCGAGGACCAGCTCCGGGAGCTCTACCGGCTCATGGCCCTCACCCGGAGGATGGACCTGGAGGCCACGGCCCTCCAGCGCCAGGGCGAGCTCGCCGTCTACCCCCCGCTCATCGGCCAGGAGGCCGCCCAGGTGGGGAGCGCCTACGCGCTCGAGAGCTCGGACTGGGTCTTCCCCTCCTACCGGGAGCTGGGGGCGGCCCTGGTGCGGGGGGTGGACCTCGTCGAGTACCTCCACTTCTACCGGGGGACCTGGCACGGGGGGACCTACGACGCGAACGCCCACCGGTTCGGGTACGTGGCCGCCCCGGTGGCCTCCCAGGTCCTCCACGCCGTGGGGTTCGCCCTGGGGGCCCGCCTGGACCGCCTCCCCCTCTGCGTCCTCGTGTACTTCGGCGACGGTGCCACCTCCGAGGGGGACTTCCACGAGGGGTGCAACTTCGCGGCCGTGTTCGGGGCCCCGGTGGTGTTCTTCTGCCAGAGCAACCAGTGGGCCATCTCCGTGCCCCTCGAACGCCAGACCGCTGTGCCCATCTGGCGGAAGGCCGAGGCGTACGGGTTCCCCGGTGTGCAGGTGGACGGCAACGACGTCCTGGGCGTGTACGCCGTCACGAGGGAGGCGGCGCGGCGGGCCCGGGAGGATCGGACGCCCACCCTCGTCGAGGCCGTCACCTACCGCCTGGGGCCCCACTCCACGGCCGACGACGCCACCCGGTACCGCTCCGAGCAGGAGGTGGAGCGGTGGCGGGCCCGGGACCCCCTGGACCGCTACCGGCGGTGGCTGGCCGAGGCCGGCCTGGCCGACGAGGCCTTCTTCCAGGGGGTGGAGGAGGAGGCCCGGGCGTTCGCCGGCCGGGTCCGGGCCGGGGTGGTGGCCTCCCCCCCTCAGCCCGTGGAGGAGCTCTTCCGGTGGGTCTACGCGGACCTGCCCGAGCACCTCCGCCGCCAGCGCGACCAGGCCGTCCGGTTCGCGGGCGAAGGAGACCACGGTGGCTGAGGTCACCATGGTGCGGGCCCTCAACGAGGCCCTCCGCCGCTCCCTGGCCGAGGACCCCCGCACGCTGGTGCTGGGGGAGGACGTGGGGCGGCTGGGCGGGGTGTTCCGGGTCACCGACGGCCTCCAGGAGGAGTTCGGCCCGGAGCGGGTCTTCGACACCCCCCTCGCCGAGTCGGCCATCGCCGGGGTGTCCCTGGGCCTGGCCCTGGCCGGGTGGCGGCCGGTGGCCGAGATGCAGTTCGACGCCTTCTCCTACCCCGCCCTGGACCAGGTCATCAGCCACCTGGCCAAGTACCGGTTCCGGTCCAGGGGCCACCAGCCCGTCCCGGTGGTGATCCGGATCCCCTTCGCCGGCGGGATCGGGGCGGCCGAGCACCACTCGGAGAGCCCCGAGGCCTACTACGCCCACACCGCCGGCCTCAAGGTGGTGGTGCCCTCCACGCCCGTGGACGCCTACCATCTCCTCCGCCAGTCCATCGCCGACCCCGACCCGGTCATCTTCCTCGAGCCCAAGAGCCGCTACTGGTCGAAGGAGGAGGGGGACCTGGACGGCCAGGGGCTCCCCATCGGCCGGGCCCGGGTCCTCCGGCCCGGGACCGACTGCACCCTGGTGGCCTATGGGGCCATGGTGGCCCGGGCCCTCCAGGCAGCGGAGGCGGCGGCCGCCCGGGACCTGGACCTCGAGGTCCTCGACCTCCGGTCCCTGGTCCCGCTGGACCTCGAGACGCTCGCCGAGTCCGTGCGGCGCACCGGGCGGGCCGTCGTGGTCCACGAGGCCCCCCTCACCGCCGGGTTCGGGGCGGAGGTGGTGGCCCGGGTGGTGGAGGACTGCTTCGAGTACCTGGAGGCCCCGGTCCTCCGGGTCACGGGCTGGGACATCCCCTACCCCCCGGCCACCCTGGAGCGGTACCACCTCCCGAGCGTGGCCCGGATCCTGGACGCGGTGGAGCGGGTGACGTCCTGGTGAGGGCCGTGGGCGCGGTATGGCCAGGGCCCGCTCCGGGGCCCGCGCACGGGCCACGGCGCCGGGCGGGAGGGCGCTGATGGCGGTCCGGCAGTTCCTCCTCCCCGACCTGGGCGAGGGCCTGGAGGAGGCCGAGGTCGTGGCCTGGCGGGTCCGGGAGGGGGACCGGGTGGAGCTCAACCAGGTCCTGGTGGAGGTCAACACGGCCAAGGCCCTGGTGGAGGTGCCCTCCCCCTGGGAGGGGATGGTGGAGCGGCTCCACGCCGCCGAGGGCGAGGTGGTGAAGGTGGGCCAGCCCCTCGTCTCGATCCGGGTAGAGGGTGAAGCGGTGGAGGACGCCGAACGCCTCGAGGCCGCGCGCTCCGGCACCCCGGCCGAGGAGCGTCCCCGGCGGCGGCCGGTGCTGGTGGGCTACGGGGTCGAGGAGGAGCCGGGGACTCCCGTCTCGAGGGCGGCGGCGCCGCCCCGGAGGGAGGGGGCCGGGCCCGTCCCCGCCTCCCCCACGGTGAGGCGCCTGGCCAGGGAGCTGGGGGTGGACCTGGCCACGGTGGTGGGCACGGGGCCAGGGGGCAGGGTGACCAGGGAGGACGTGCTGGCGGCCCACCGGGCCCGCCTGGCGGAGGCCGGGGCCAGAGCGGTCGAGGCCCGAACGGAGGCGGCGGGGGGCCGGGCCGCGG
>DATLZQ010000077.1:0-19139 GCA_035573915.1 Actinomycetota bacterium
GAGGGGCGGTTGGACCCCGAGTGCGCCCGGGCCGTGCTCGAGGCGGCCGGGGCCGGGCGGGGGCGCGCCCCCCGCCCCGCCTGGCCGGCCGGGCTCTCCGACCGGGAGGTGGAGGTCCTCCGGTTGGTGGCGGGGGGCCTCTCGAACCGGGAGGTGGCGGCGAGGCTCTTCATCTCGCCGCGGACGGCCGAGCACCACGTCCAGCACATCTACGCGAAGATCGGCGTCTCGACGCGCGCGGGGGCGGCGATGTTCGCCATGGGGCACGGCCTCCTCCGCGAACGGTAGGCCCCGCGGCTCAGCGAGGGGACGCCGCCGGCGCCGCCTCCCCGACCGCCGCGAGGAGGCGGGCCTCGACCCAGGCCGGGAGCTCGGCCCCTGCGACCCGCTCGGGCCGGAGGTTCAGGGTCCGGGTCGCCGCGTGGTAGGAGCCGCCCGGGACCCGCTCGGGGAGCTCGGCGAGGAGGGCCTCGGGCAGCGCCACCGGGCGGAGCCGCACCTCGTCGCGGTAGGTGGTGACCTCCTCGACCCCGAGCCTCCGACACGTGATCCGCAGCGAGGCCACGGCGAACAGCGTCTGGGTCGGGGGCGGGAGGCGCCCGAACCGGTCCTCCGCCTCCTCCCGGACCCGGTCCAGCTCCTCGTGGTCCCGGGCGGTGGCCACCTTCCGGTAGAGCTCCAGCCGGAGCGACTCCTGGCCCACCCACTCCACCGGCACGAAGGCCCGGACCGGGAGGTCGATCCGGACCTCCCGCTCCTGGGGCAGGGGCTCCCCCTTCATCTCGGCCACCGCCTCCTGGAGGAGCCGGAGGTAGGTGTCGAAGCCCACCGCCGCGATGTGCCCGTGCTGCTCGGCCCCCAGGAGGTTGCCGGCCCCCCGGATCTCGAGGTCCCGCAGGGCCAGCTGGAAGCCCGACCCCAGGGCCGTGAACCGGCTGATGGCGGCCAGGCGTTCGTGGGCCTCCTCGGTGAGGTGGGCGTGGGAGGGGAAGAAGAGGTAGGCGAAGGCCCGCTCCCGACTCCGGCCCACCCGCCCTCGCAGCTGGTAGAGCTGGGCCAGCCCCAGGCGGTCGGCCCGCTCCACGACGAGGGTGTTGGCGGAGGGGACGTCCAGGCCGCTCTCGATGATCGTGGTGCACACCAGGACGTCCGCCTTCCGGTCCCAGAAATCGAGCATGACCCGCTCCAGCCGGTCCTCGTCCATCTGGCCGTGGGCCACCGCCACCCGGGCGTCCGGCACCCGCTCCGCGAGCCACGCGGCCCGCCGGTCGATGGTCTCCACCCGGTTGTGGACCCAGAACACCTGGCCCCCCCGCAGGAGCTCCCTGCGGACCGCGGCCAGGGCCAGGTCGTCGTCGTAGGGGCCCACGTAGGTGAGGACCGGCTGGCGGTCCTCGGGCGGGGTCTCCACCACGCTCATCTCCCGGATCCCCGAGAGGGCCATCTCCAGGGTGCGGGGGATGGGGGTGGCGGAGAGGGTGAGCACGTCCACGCTGGTCCGGAGCTTCTTGATCTGCTCCTTGTGGGCCACCCCGAACCGCTGTTCCTCGTCCACCACGAGGAGCCCCAGGTCCTTGAACCGGACGTCCTTGGAGAGCAGCCGGTGGGTCCCGATCACCACGTCCACCCGGCCCTCGGCCAGGTCGGCCAGGGTCCGCTCCTGCTCCCGCTGGGGAACGAACCGGGAGAGCATGGCCACCCGCACCGGGAACGGCGCGAACCGCTCCGAGAACGTGACGTAGTGCTGCTCCGCGAGGAGGGTGGTGGGCACGAGGACGGCCACCTGCTTGCCGTCCATGACCGCCTTGAAGGCCGCCCGCACCGCGATCTCCGTCTTGCCGTAGCCCACGTCCCCGCAGATGAGCCGGTCCATGGGTCGCGGCTGTTCCATGTCCCGCTTGACGTCCTCGATGGCGGCCAGCTGGTCCCGGGTCTCCTCGTAGGGGAAGGCCTCCTCGAGCTCCCGCTGCCAGGGGGTGTCCGGGCCGAAGGCATGCCCCGGGACGGACATCCGCACCGAGTAGAGCCGGACCAGCTCCCCGGCCATGTCCCGCACGGCCCGCTTGACCCGGGCTTTGGCCCGGGGCCAGTCGTTCGTCCCCAGCCGGTGGATGCGGGGGGCCTCGCCCCCCACGTACTTGGCCACCACCCCCACCTGGTCCGAGGGGACGTACAGGCGGTCCCCTTCCGCGTACTCGAGGAGCAGGTAGTCGCGCTCGGACCCCGCCACGGCCCGCCGGACCATCCCCAGGTACCGGCCCACCCCGTGGACCTGGTGGACGGCCAGGTCCCCCGGCTGGAGCTCGGCCGCCACGGCCTCGGCCCGCCGCCGGGTGAGGCGGGGAGCCTGGCGGGTGTGGTGGCGCCGGCCGAACAGGTCCTCCTCGGTGACCACGGCCAGGCGGGGCAGGGCCGCCGGGTCCGGGCGGAAGAGGAACCCCTCTGGGAGCTGGGCCTCCACGGCCACCACCCCCTCCCCCCGCACCTCGTGGGCGGCCAGGACCTCGAGGGCCCGCTCCAGGCTCCCCCGACCCTCCCCCACCACCAGGATCCGGGTCCCCCCGCGGTGGAGGGTGGCCAGGTGGGCGGCCACGAGCTCCGCCCGCCCGGGGTGCTCCCAGGGCTCGATGCCCAGGTCCACGGGGGGCGGGAGGGACCCCGCGGGCCGGGTCCCCCCGGCGGCCCCCGGCGCGGCCTCGCCCTCCAGGTCCGGCCGCTCCGCCAGCTCGGAGAGCTCCACAGCCGGGAGGTCGCCCAGGGCCGTCTCCAGGTCGTGCACCACCCGGGGCCCCGGCCACCCGGAGGCCTCGGCCAGGGCCTCGGCCTCCTCCGCCACCTGTCCGGCCCGGAGCCTGGTGGGGTGGGCGGAGGCCAGCACCACCCAGGACCCGGCGGGCAGGAGGTCGACGAGGACGGGGAGGTCCTCGAAGAGGAGGGGCAGGGCCTGCTCCACCCCCTCGAAGGCCAGGCCCTGGGACACCCGCTCCAGCAGGGCCCGGTACTGCCCTCGGTAGCGGGCCACGGCCCGTTCGGCCCGGGCCCGGACCTCGAGGTCCAGCGGGAACTCCCGGCAGGGGTGGACCTCGGCCCGCTCCACGGGCCCCGTGGAGAGCTGGGTGGCCGGGGAGAACTCCCGGAGGGACTCCACCTCGTCCCCCACGAACTCGAGTCGCACCGGGCGGCGAGCGGTGGAGGGGAACACGTCGACGATGCCCCCCCGGAGGGCGAACTCCCCCCGGTGCTCGACCACGTCGGCCCGGACGTAGCCCGCCGCCACCAGCCGCTCCGCCAGGGCGTCCGGCGCCAGGGCCATCCCCGGCCGGAGCTCGATGGGCTCGTGGGTGCCCAGGCCCGGGGGGAGGGCCTGGAGGGCGGCCTGCACGGGGGCCACCGCCACCAGGGGCCCCACCGCCCCCCGCAGCCGGCGGGCGGCCGCCGTCCGCCTCCCTGCCAGCTCGGGGCTGGGGCTGATCCCCTCGTAGGGGAGGGACTCCCAGGCCGGGAAGGCCACCACCCGCTCGGGGCCCAGGAAGGCCCGGGCCGAGGCGGCCAGGGCCTCGGCCGCCCGGGGGTCGGGGGCCAGGACCAGCACGGTCCCCTCCAGGGCCCGGGCCAGGACGGCCGCGGCGAAGCCGTGCCCCGCAGCGGGGGCCACCGCCGACCGCCGTCTCCCGCCCAAAGCCAGGAGCCGCTCGAAGGGGGGCGAGGCCGCCGCCTCCCCGAGCACGCTCTCGAGCTCCCTCACCTCGACCACGACCGACGTCACCGCTTCCGCGCCGCCCCTCCGCTTCCGAAAGCCCGTTTCCGGGCAGCACGACGAGGCCCGGTCCCAAGGAACCGGGCCTGTCCGCCCCAGGGCAAGTCTACGCGCCCGCCCGTCGGCTCAGGGCGGCCGGCGGGAGCCCCGGTTGAACCGGGACTGGGTGGGGGCCAGCCCCTGGGTCACGAGCGAAAGGACGGCATCGGCCGCGGCCTCCAGCAGGAGCTCCAGCTCCTCCCGCTCCCGGGCGGAGAACGGTTCCAGGACGAAGTCCACCGGGTCCTGCCGGCCCGGGGGACGGCCGATCCCCAGCCGCACCCGGAAGAAGTCGGGGGACCGGAAGGCCTGGACCAGAGAGTCCAGGCCGTGGTGGCCGGCCGTGCTACCCCCCCGCTTCACCCGGAGGGCCCCGAACGGAAGGTCCAGGTCGTCGTGGCAGACCACGACCCGGTCCACCGGCACCCCTCGACGCCGGGCGAAGGAGGCGATGGGGGGCCCGCTCACGTTCATGAACACGGCCGGGGTGACGAGGAGCAGCAGCCGCCCGTCGTGGGAGGCCTCGGCGGCGTGGACGGCTACCAGCCTGGCCTTCCGCAGCCGGACCCCGAACCGGGCGGCCAGGCGCTCCACCGCCATCCAGCCGGCGTTGTGGCGGGTGGAGGCGTAGCCCGGCCCCGGGTTCCCCAGCCCGGCCACGAGCCAGGGGCCGGACACGGCCTAGCCGGACGCCTGGGCCTCGCCCCCGGCCGTCCCGACGGCGCCCGGCGCCTCCGCGGCCTCCTCCTCGGCCGGGAGGACCTGGGGCGGCACCACGCTCACGATGACCTCCTCCGCGGGGGTCAGGATGCGGTAGCGGTCGCTGGGGGGGAGGTCCCCCACGTGGAGGGAGTCCCCCATCCCGAGCCGGGAGAGGTCCGCCTCGATGGCTGCGGGGACGTCCTGCGGGAGGCACTCCACCTCGAGCGACCAGAGGTGGTGCTCGATGACCCCGCCCTGCTTGACCCCCGGGGACTCCCCCACCAGGTGGACCGGGACCTCCAGCGTGATGGTCTCGTCCCGGGCCACCCGGAGGAAGTCCACGTGGAGGTACTGGCCCTTGATGTGGTCCCGCTGCACCTCCCGGGGCATGGCCAGCAGCCGCTGCCCGTTCACCCGCAGCTCCACGAGGACGTTCGTGCCCGCCTCCGAGTGCAGCACGTGGTAGAGCTCCCGGGCGTCCACGGCGATGTGCAGCGGCTCCGCCCCGTGACCGTACACCACGGCCGGGACCTTGCCCTGGGCCCGGAGCTTCCGGGCCAGGCCCTTGCCCGTCCCCGTCCGGGTCTCGGCCTTGAGCTTCCGTTCCATGGTCCCTCCTGCTACGGCTGGTTCTCGCCGTGGAAGATCTCGGAGACCGACTCGTCCTCGAACACCGCCTTGAGGGCGGCGGCCACCAGGGGGGCGATGGAGAGCACGGTCAGCCGGTCCCCCAGCACCTGGGCCTTCTCCTCGGGGACCGGGAGGGTGTTGGTCACCACGGTCTGCTTGATGGGGGACTCGGCGATCCGCTGGACCGCCTTGCCCGAGAGGACAGGGTGGGTGGCGGCGGCGTAGATCTCGGCCGCCCCCTCAGCGGCCAGGGCCTGGGCCCCCTCGGCGATGGTCCCCGCGGTGTCGATCATGTCGTCGATCAGGATGCAGGGCCGCCCCTCGACCTTCCCGATGACGTCGATGGCCTCGATCTTGTGGGCCTCGTAGGGCGAGCGCCGCTTGTGGATGAAGGCCAGGGTGCAGTGAAGGTGCCGGGCCAGCCGCTCGGCCGTGCGGACCCGCCCCGCGTCGGGGGCCACCACCACCACGTCCCGGCCCAGCCGCAGTTCGTCCTTGAAGTAGTCCCCCAGGATGGGGAGGGCCGTCAGGTGGTCCACTGGGAACGGGAAGAACCCCTGGATCTGCCCGGAGTGGAGGTCCACCGACACCACCCGGTCCGCCCCCGCCACGGAGAGGAGGTCGGCCACCAGCCGGGCCGAGATCGGCTCCCTGGCCAGGGCCTTCTTGTCCTGGCGCGAGTAGCCGTAGTAGGGGACCACCGCGGTGATGCGCTTGGCCGAGGCCCGCTTGAGGGCGTCGATCATGATCAGCTGCTCCATGATCGACTCGTTGATGGGGGAGGCGTGGGACTGGACGACGAAGACGTCGCAGCCCCGCACGCTCTCAGCAGCCCGGAAGTAGATCTCGCCGGAGGCGAACCGGGAGATCCGGGCCTCGCTGAGCCGGATGCCCAGATGGTGCGCGATCTCCTCGGCCAGGGTGGGGTGGGCCGTCCCCGAGAAGACCATCATCCGCTTCCGGGTCACGATCTCTCGGACCGCCGCCTCAGCCACCTCGCCCTCCTCGTCGCCTCCGGCCCTTGGGCGCCCCCTGGCCGGCCGCCCGCTCGGCCCGCTTCCGCTCGTCGTAGCCCAGGATCACCTTCTGCTCGCTCCGCTCCAGGGCCAGGGCGCCGGGGGGGACGTCCCGGGTGATCACGGACCCCGCGCCCGTCCAGGCCCGTCGGCCCACCCTGACCGGCGCCACGAGCATGGTATCCGAGCCGATGTGGACCTCGTCGCCGATGACCGTGCGGTGCTTTTCGAACCCATCGTAGTTCACGGTCACCGTGGCCGCCCCGATGTTGGTGTCCCTGCCGATGCGGGCGTCGCCAATGTAGGAGAGGTGGGGCACCTTGCTCCCCCTCCCCACCCGGGAGGCCTTGATCTCCACGAACGTCCCGGCTTTGGCCCCCTCCTCGAGGACCGTGCCCGGGCGCAGGCTGGCGAAGGGCCCCACCGTGGCCCCCCGCCCCAGCCGCGACCCGCGGACCACCGAGAACGTGACCTCGCAGTCGTCTCCCACCACCGAGTCCACGACCCGGGTGGCCGGCCCCACGCGGCAGCGGGCCCCGATCCGGGTGGTGCCCTCGAGGAGGGTCATGGGCAGGACCACCGTGTCCGGCCCGATCCGCACCCCCTCGTCCACGTAGGTCGTGGCGGGGTCCACGAAGGTCACCCCGGCCTCCAGGTGCCGGCGGATGATCCGTTCCCGCATCACCCGGGCCACCGCGGCCAGCCCCCCGCGGGAGTTCAGGCCCAGGGCCCCGCCCAGGTCCACCGGGACGGCGGCCACCCGCTCTCCCTCGGCCTTGAGGACCCGGAGGACGTCCGGGAGGTAGTACTCCCGCTGGCGGTTGTTGGGCCGGACCCTGGGGAGGGCCCGGAAGAGGTCCTCCCGGCGGAAGGCGTAGACGAGGGTGGACACCTCCCGGATGGCCAGCACCTCGGGGGAGGCGTCGGCCTCCTCCACGATGCCCACGAGCTCGTCGCCCTCCCGGACCACCCGCCCGAACCCGCGGGGGTCGTCGAGCTCGGTGGTGAGGACGGTGGCTGCGGCCCCGGTCCGACGATGCACCCTGAGCAGGGCCCGCACGTGGTCCCCGGTCACCAGGGGGTCGTCGCCCGCGAGGACCAGGACCTCCTCGGCCTCCCCCACCGCCTCCCGGGCCGCCTGGACCGCGTGGGCCGTCCCCAGGGGCTGGCCCTGGTCCACGAAGCGAGGCTCGAGAGGGAGGCGCCAGGAGCGGACGGCCTCCACCACCTGGTCCCGCCCGTGGCCCACCACCACCGCCAGCACCGAGGGACGGGCGGCCACCGCGGCCCGCACCACGTACCAGAGGGAGGGCCGGCCACAGACCTCGTGGAGGACCTTGGGCCGCGCCGACCGCATCCGCTTGCCCTGGCCGGCTGCCAGGACCACGGCGGCCAGGCTCCGGGAGGGGATCGGTGAGCTCATGGGCGTCCCTCGTTCGTCCGGTCGGGCGCCACCATCGTAGCGGCCCCGCCCGGCCGGACCGTGGCCTCCAGCCCCTTGGAGGCTGGCCCGGCGGGCGGTAAGGTGGCCGTGTCCTGGGGCTTCGTTCAATGGCAGGACGCCGGGTTTTGGTCCCGGAGATCCGCGTTCGAGTCGCGGGGCCCCAGCCCATCCGTCCTCGGCCCTCCTCGGCTGGCGGGGCGAGGGGTCGGCCCCGCCGGGACCGTGCGGACCCGGAGGACCCTGGCCCCCAGGCGGCGGAGGCGGGCCCGGGCCCCCCCGCTCAACCGGCCCCCCGGGGGAAGGACCCCGGCCACGCTCGGGCCGCTCCCGCACATCACGGCGGCCACGGCCCCGCCCTCGAGAAGCGCGTCCTTGGCCTCCCCCACCTCCGGCCGGCGGGCGACCACCGCCGGCTCGAGGTCGTTGAAGAGCAGGCCGCCCAAGGGACCCAGGCCGGAGGCCGCCACCGCCCGCGGGTGGACCGCCCCCAGCAGCTCGGCCGGGTCGGGCCCGGTGGGCCTCCCGTCCTGGTCCCACCAGCCGAAGGCGTCGGCCGTCCGGACGGGGAAGGGGAACGTCACCAGGACCAGGTCCATGGGGGACACCGGCACCCGTTCCACGCGCTCCCCCCGCCCCCGGGCCACGACGGCCCCACCCGCGAGGAGCGCCGGGACGTCGGAGCCCACCGCGGCGCCCACCCGGAGGAGGTCGGCCTCCGGGAGCCGCAGGGCCCAGAGGTCGTCGAGGGCCCGGATCGTGGCCGCGGCGTCTGCGCTCCCGCCCCCCAGGCCGGCCCCCACCGGCACCCGCTTGGTGAGCCGGGCCCGGACCGTCCCCCCCACCCCGGCCGCCTCGGCCAGTGCGGTGGCCGCCCGGACCACGAGGTTCGTGGCGTCGCGGGGGACGCCGGAGAGCACCGCGGGCTCGCCCTCCACCTCGAGGTGGACCACGACCGTCCGAGAGCCGCAGTCCGCCCGCCCCCGCACCTCGACCCGGTCCGCCAGGGACACCGGCACCACCAGCGTCTCCAGCTCGTGGTAGCCGTCGGGCCGGCGTCCCAGGACCCGGAGGAACAGGTTGACCTTGGCCCGGGCCAGGAGCGCCCGCCGGTCCCGGTCCCTCACGCCGGCACCCGTCCCCCGGCCAGGTCCCTCACGCCTCCGTCCCGGTCCCTCACGCCGGCACCCGTCCCCCGGCCCGGACCGCGAGCCACCGGCCGGCCAGGCAGGCGAAGGCTTCGAGCCCCAGCTCCTCCGGCCGGCTCCGCGGGTGCAGGCCGCAGGCCCGCAGGGCCTCCTCGGCCTCCCGGGGGTCGAACCCCAGGCGGACCAAGGCGTTGCGCATGGTCTTGCGGCGCTGGGCGAAGGCCTCCCGCACCACCTCCCACAGGGCCCGTTCGTCCACGTCCACGGGAGGCGGGCGCCGCTCCAGCCACACGAGGACCGAGTCCACGTTGGGCTCGGGCCAGAACGCGGTGCGGGGGACGCGGCGGACGATCCGCCCAACGCAGCGGTAGGCCACCCGCAGGCTCACCGCCCCGTACTGCTCGTCCCCGGGCGCGGCCACCAGCCGCTCCCCCACCTCCCGCTGGACCATGACGAGCATCCGCTCGACCCGGGGCTCCTCCTCAAGGAGCCGCAGCAGCACGGGGACGGCCACGTTGTACGGGAGGTTGGCCACCAGGGTCCAGGGAGGGCCTCCCCGGAGGACCTCCCCCCAGTCCACGGTGGTGGCGTCGGCCTGGACCACGCGCACTGAGAGCCCCTCGGTCACCTCCCGCAGGGGAGGGAGGAGCGCCGGGTCCACCTCGACCGCCACCACCTCCGCCCCAGCCTCGGCCAGGGCCACGGTCAGCGAGCCCAGCCCCGCCCCCACCTCGACTACCCGGTCCCCGGGCCCCACCCGGGCCAGCTCAACGATCCGCCGGGCCAGCGTGGGCTCGACCAGGAAGTGCTGGCCCAACTCCTTGCGGGGCCGGACCCCGTGGCGGCGGGCCAGGTCCCGCAGGGCCGAGGGAGTGAGGCGGGGGAGCCGACGGCCCGCCGGGCCGGGCTCACCAGGTGAGGCGGACCCGGGCCACCCCCTGCTCGAGGGGGGCGATGGCGGCGAAGGCGGAGTCGCAGAGGTCGATGATCCGTCCCGGGACGCCGAAGGGACCACGGTCGTTGATTACCACAGTGACCGACCGGCCGTTGTCGAGGTTCGTCACGGTGACCCGGGTGCCGAAGGGGAGGGTCCGGTGGGCGGCGTACATCCCGTCCACCCGGCAGAAGTCGTACCAGGAGGCCTCCCCGTAGGCCACGTGGGTGTGGCCGCTCGAGGACACCGTGGCCCCGCTCCCCTCCACCACCAGCTCGTCCACGGGGGCGGCCAGGACCACCTCGGAGACCAGGGTCCGGTTCACGGCCCGGCCGTTTCGGTAGACCACCCGGTAGGTCCGGACGGCCCGGCCCCACCGTCCCTCCCGGGCCACCCGGACCTCGCCGGGGGCCAGATCCCTCGACCGTCGGATGAGGGTTCGGAACGGGACGGCCTCGAGGTACGACTCGAGCCTCTGGTGGACCCGGATGACCCGCAGGTCCATCCCCGGGAACAGCAGCGACCGCCAGGCCGGCCGCACCAGGTCGTTGCCGTCCACCCGGACCTCCAGGGCCGTCAGGACCTGCCCCACCCGGGCCGCGTTGGTGAGCACCGCCCGGGCGGGCCGGCCCCCCACCCGCAGGGAGACGACCGTGGCGGCCACCCCGTCCGGCCCCTCCCGCCAGCCCGACCCCCCCGGGGCCAGGCGGAGGCCGCCCCGGGTGGGAAGGGCCCAGGCCGTCCCCTCCCCCTCGACCTCCCGCCGGGCCACGGGCGCGGGGAGGCCCGGTCCGGGCGGAAGGGTGAAGTTCAGGTTGCGGACCTCCGGGACGACGGGCTGGACGGCCTCGGTCGAGAGGGGCGGGAGGCTGGCCCCCGCCACGACCGCCAGGACCGCCAGGCCCACACGTCGCACCCTCATGGACATGTCCACACCCTGTCCCCTCGGGCGCAGCGGGGGAAGCCGCCGGCCCTCGGCGGCGCTGCGCGCTGGAAGGCCTGCCGACCCTAGCGCACTCTCAACCTCAAGTGCAACCTGCTGGTCGAACGGATGTTCGCCTCACGGCAACGGGGCAGGACGGGGGAAGGGCGAACTAGCGGATGAGAGGGAAGGCGGCCCGGGCGGCCTCCGCGGTAGCGGCCCGGGCCTCCTCCAGGGTCTGGCCCCTCAGGGCGGCCAGCTGGCGGAGGGTCTGGGGGAGGTGGGCCGGGACGTTCGGCTTCCCCCGGTGGGATTGGGGAGGGAGGAAGGGACTGTCGGTCTCCACCAGGACCCGGGAGGGGTCCAGAGTGGCCGCGGTCCGGCGGAGGGCGTGGGCCCCCGGGTAGGTGAGGTTGCCGGCGAAGGACACGAAGTAGCCGCGGGCCTGGGCCTCGGCGGCCACGGCCTCGTCCCCCGAGAAGCAGTGCAGGACCACCCGCTCGGCCCGCTCGGCAGCGAGGAGGTCGAGGGCCTCCGGCCAGGCCTCCCGGACGTGGACCACGAGGGGCTTCCCGCTCTCCCTGGCCAGGGCGATGTGGACCCGGAAGGCCCGGGCCTGGTCCTCGGGCGGGGAGAGCCTCCGGTAGTGGTCGAGGCCCGTCTCCCCCACCGCCACCACCAGCGGGTGGGCCACGAGCTCCTCCACGGTGGCGGCGGCCCGCCGGTCGAACCGGTCGGCGGTGTGGGGGTGCACGCCGGCCGTGGCGAACACGCCCCGGAACGACTCGGCCAGCTCCAGCGACCGCCGGCTGCTCTCGGGGTCGATCCCCACGCACACCACGGTGTCCACCCCGGCGGCCCGGGCTTCCCGGAGGACCTCCCCCGGGTCCCGCTCCACGAGGAACAGGTGGCAGTGGGTGTCGACGGCCTGCACGGCCGGCTGGCCCCTATCCCTCGAGGCGGGGGAACAGGGCCTCCCCCCGGCGGGTGACGGTCCCGGGACGGAGCCGCCCCCACCGGGCCGCCTCCGGCAGGCGCTGGGCGGCCAGGGGCTCCTCCATCCCCAGCTGCTCCCACATCCGCCCGGCGGCCGAGGGCATGACCGGCGAGCAGAACAGGGCGGCGATGCGAATGGCCTCCAGGGCCTCGTAGAGGACGTCCGCCACCTCCTGGCGGCGGGCGGGGTCCCTCGCCCCCGCCCACGGGGCCCACTCCACGAGGAACCGGTTGGCCTCCCGGACGAAGGCGTCGAGGGCGGCCAGGGCCTCGGTGGGGTCGAAGGCCAGCATGTGGCGGTCGTAGCGGTCCGCCAGCTCCTCGGCGGCCCGGGCCAGCCGGCCGGTGGCCTCGGGGCGGGAGGGCTCGGGCACGGCCCCGTCGAAGTAGGAGGCGGTCATGGCCAGCACCCGGCTCACCAGGTTTCCCAGGCCGTTGGCCAGCTCCGCGTTGTAGCGGGCCTGCATGGACTCCCAGGAGAAGCTCCCGTCCTGACCGAAGGGGATCTCCCGCAGGAAGTAGTACCGGTAGGCGTCCACGCCGAAGTGGTCCACCAGCTGGAAGGGGTGGATCCCGGTCAGCCGGGTCTTGGACATCTTCTCCCCGCCCACCAGGAGGTAGCCGTGGGCGAACACCTTGCGCGGGGGTTCGATGCCCGCGGCCATGAGCATGGCCGGCCAGTACACGGCGTGTTGGCGCAGGATGTCCTTCCCGATCACGTGCACCGCCGGCCACCAGGAGGCGAACCGCTCGGAGTCCGCCCCCCAGCCCACGGCGCTGATGTAGTTGGTGAGGGCGTCGAACCACACGTAGGTCACGTGGCGGGGGTCCCAGGGCAGGGGGATCCCCCACCGGAACGAGGTCCGAGAGATGGAGAAGTCCTGGAGCCCCCCCTTGATGAGCGAGAGGACCTCGTTGCGGCGGATCTCGGGCTCCACGGCCTCCGGGTGGCGCTCGTAGTGCTCGAGGAGCCGGTCCTGGTAGGCCGAGAGCCGGAAGAAGTAGTTCTCCTCGGACATCCGCTCCACGGGGCGGCCGTGGACGGGGCAGTTTCCCTCCACGAGGTCCTCCTCCGCGTAGTAGAGCTCGCACGACACGCAGTACAGGCCCTCGTACACCCCGAGGTAGATATCCCCCCGGCCGTTCTCGTAGACGGCGATGAGGAGCCGCTGCACGGCGGCCTGGTGGCGAGGCTCGGTGGTGCGGATGTAGTCGTCGTAGGAGATCTGGAGCCGCTCCCACACCTCGCGCCACCGCGGCTCCATGCGGTCCACGAAGGTCTTGGGGTCCAGCCCCTCCCGCTCCGCGGCCCGCTGGATCTTGAGGCCGTGTTCGTCGGTGCCAGTGAGGAACCACACCCGGTCCCCCCGCAGCCGCCGGTAGCGGGCCAGCACGTCGCAGGCCACGGTGGTGTAGGCGTGCCCGATGTGGGGCACGTCGTTCGGGTAGTAGATCGGGGTCGTGATGTAGAAGGTCTCGGCCGTCACCGTCGGGCCATTGTATTGGCTCCGCCCCGGCCCGACGGGCGGCTATGCTCCCCCCCATGCGCCGGCCCACCGAGCCCGCCGTGCTGCTGCTGCCCACCCCGGTCCTGTGGGGGGTCACGTTCCCCGCGGCCAAGCTGGCGCTGGAGCACCTCCCACCCTTCGCCTTCATGGCCTGGACCCGGGCCCTGGGGGCGCTCTCGGTCCTGCTCCTCGCGCCCCTGCTGCGGCGGGCGGACCTCGGGGGGACCCGGCCCGCCCGGGCCGTGCTGGGCCCCGGGCTCCTGCTGGGGACCCTCATCTTCGCGGCCTACGTCCTCCAGACCGAGGGCCTCAACCGGACCACGGCCACCAACGCCGGGTTCATCACCGGCCTGTACGTGGTGTTCACCCCGGTCCTCGCCGCCCTCCTGTTCCGGGAGCGGGTCCCGCGGGCGGCCTGGGCGGCCGTCGTCGTCTCCGTGCTGGGGATGGGCCTCCTCTCCGTCCGGGACCTGGGCGCGGTCCGGCTGCACTCGGGCGACCTCCTGGTCCTGGCCGGGGCCGTGGCCTGGGCCGGCCACGTCGTGGCGGTGGGCCACTACTCGCCTCGCTTCTCCCCCTGGGCCCTGTCCCTGGCCCAGATGACGGCCACGGCCGGGCTCCAGCTCCTGGCCGCCGCGGGCACCGGCCTCCGGCCGGCCGAGGCGGCCTCCTGGCCGGTGTGGGGCTACCTGGTCCTCACCGGGGCCCTGGGGTCCGGGGTGGCCTACACCCTGCAGGTCCTGGGCCAGCAGAGCCTCACCGCCACCCGGGCCGTCGTGCTCCTCGCCGGCGAGGCCCTGTTCGCGGCCTTCTTCGCCGCGGTGTGGCTGCGCGAGCGCCTGGCCCTCCACCAGTGGGCGGGCGCCGGCCTCGTGCTCGCGGCCATGGCGGTCTCGGAGCTCTCGGCCCGCCGCCCGGCCGCCGCCCACCTGGAGCCGGCCTCGGCCCCGTAGCCGGCCCGCGGGCCGCGGCCGGCCCGGGGCCGCCTGGGCCCTCTAGCCCGAGCTTCCCCGGCCTCCCGCTCCGCCCTCGCCCAGGAGGGCCCGGTACACCTCGCCGGCCGGCACCCCCGTCCGCCGGCTGGCGGCCCGGGCCGCCTCCCGCTTCCGGGCCCCTCGGGCCAGGAGGTCCCGGGCCACCCGGAGGGCTTCGGCCGGGTCGGCCCGCTCCGTCCCGCGGGCTCCCTCCACCACCACCACCACCTCGCCCCGGACCTCGCCCCGGGCCTCCAGCTCGGCCAGGACCTCGGACAGGGAGCCCCGGAGCACCTCCTGGTGGAGCTTGGTGAGCTCCCGGACCACGGCCACCCGCCGCTCCCCCAGGGCCCGACGGAGGTCGTCCAGGGTCCGCCGCAGCCTCCGGGGCGACTCGAAGAGCACCACGGTCCGGGGCTCCCCGGCCAGGGCGGCCAGGCGCTCCTCCCGGGCCCGGCCGGCCCGGGGGAGGAAGCCCTCGAACGCGAACCGGTCGGTGGGGAGGCCCGAGACCACGAGGGCGGCCACGGCCGCGGACGGGCCGGGGACCACGTCCACGGGGATCCCCTCCGCCACGCAGGCGGCCACCAGGCGGTAGCCCGGGTCGGAGAGCCCCGGCATCCCGGCATCGCACACCACGGCCACGTCCCTCCCCTCCCGGAGGGCCTCGAGCAGCCAGGGCAGCCGCTCCCGCTCGTTGCCCTCGAAGAACGAAACCAGACGGGCCCGGATCCCGAAGCGCTCCAGGAGCTTCCGGGTCCGCCGGGTGTCCTCCGCGGCCACCAGCTCGACCTGGCCCAGGACCCGCCGGGCGCGGTCGGACATGTCCTCCAGGTTCCCGATGGGGGTGCCGACGAGGTAGAGGGTCCCGGCCACGGCTCCATGGTGGCAGGCCCGCCCGCCCCCGGAGAGGGTGCCCGGGCAGGCCCCTTGGCCCCTTCTATCCTCTGAAGGGATGGACCCCCTGGCCCCCACCCTGGCCGACGAGCTCCCGGTCCGGGGGAGGCGGGCCCTCCGCCACCGGACCCGCTGGTACGGGCGCCCGGCGGCGGTGGTCTTCCTGGTGACCGCCCTGGCCGCGGGGCTCCGCTTCACCCAGCTCGGCAAGCCGCCCACCCTCTACTTCGACGAGGTCTACTACGCGAAGGACGCCTGTCTCCTGGCGCGGTACGACTACCGGGACTGCGGGCTCCGCACTCCGGCCGAGCAGACCGCCGGGGTCCACCCGCCCCTCGGGCGGTGGATCATCGCGGGGGGCGAGGCCCTCTTCGGCAACGACCCGTTCGGGTGGCGGTTCGCCTCGGCCGTGGCGGGGACCCTCTCGGTCCTGCTCACGTCCCTCCTGGCCCTGCGGCTGTTCGGGAGCGCCCTCTGGGCCGGGGTGGCCGGGCTGCTCCTCGCCACCGAGCACCTCAACTTCGTGCAGTCCCGGATCTCCATGCCGGACATCGTCCTCGCCCTGTTCGTGGTGGCGGGGTTCCTGTTCCTCACCCTGGACCGGGAGTGGATCGAACGCCGGACCCCCGAGCCGGAGGCTCCCGAGGAGCCCCCGCCGTTCGCCCTGCCACCGGACCGGCCCCCGTCCCCCCTGCTCCGCCCCTGGCGGCTGGCGGCCGGGGTGGCCCTGGGGGCGGCCACGGCCGTCAAGTGGTCCGGGGGGCCGGCCCTGGCCGGGGCCCTCCTCCTGGCCCTGGGGTGGGAGTGGTCCCGCCGCCGTCGGCTGGGCCTCCCCTCCCCCCTGTGGGAGGCGGTGCGGGCCGAGGCGTTCGGCCTGTTCCTGTCGTTCGTGGTGGTGCCCCTCGCCGTGTACCTCGGCTCGTACGGGGCCTGGCTCGCCGACCACGGGTTCTCCCTGCGGGCGTGGTGGGAGCTCCAGGGGAGGATGGCGAGCTTCTCCATCCACCTGCGGGCCCCCCACCCCTACCAGTCCCGCCCCTGGACGTGGCTGCTCCTCAAGCGGCCCGTGGCCTACTTCTACCAGTGCCGCCCCGAGGGGGCGCCCGACTGCCGCTCCGCGGAGATCATCGGGATCGGCAACCCGGTCGTCTTCTGGGGGAGCCTGTTGGCCCTCCCGTTCACCGCCGTGGCCTGGGCCCGCCGCCGGGACTGGCGGGCCGGGGTCCCACTCACCGGGTTCGCCGCCCAGTACTTCCCCTGGTACCTGGCGGCCCGGACCCAGTTCCTCTTCTACATGACCCCCGTCACGCCCTTCCTGGTCCTGGCCGACACCTACGCGGTGCGGGCCCTGGCGGAGGGCCGGTGGCGGGCCCGGGGCCGGCCCATGCGGGTGCTGGCCACCGCCGCGGTGGTCCTCTCCGTGCTCTCGTTCGTCTTCTTCTACCCGGTCCTCACGGCCTGGCCCCTGCCCCGGATCGACTGGAAGGCCCGGATCTGGTTCCCGAGCTGGATCTGAGGGGCCTGTCTCGGACCGGTCCCGGCCGGTCGCCCGACGCCGTTCAGCGGGTGAGGCGTTCCACGGTCCCGTCCGGCCGGCCCACCAGCACCACGTCGACGAGCTCCCGAGGGAACAGGCCGTGCCCCACCACGCCCGGGATGGCGTCCAGGGTCCGGGCCAGCTCCAGGGGGTCGAAGGAGGGGACCCACAGGTCCGCCACCGGGTTCCCGTCCGGGGTGGGAGGCCCCCCGCGGAGCTCTACCCGCCCCAGCCAGGACAGGCGTCGCAGGGTGGCGGCCAGACCGTAGCGCAGGACCTCCACCGGCACGGGGGGCCCCAGCCGGTCCACGAGCTTGTCGGAGGAGACGATGACCACGAACCGCTCGGCGGCCGCCGCCACCACCTTCTCCCTGGTGTGCGCCCCCCCGCCCCCCTTGACCAGCCAGAGGTCGGGGGCCACCTGGTCGGCGCCGTCCACCGCCACATCCAGGCGGTCCAGCTCCTCGAAGGGGTCCACCCGGAGGCCGAGGTCCCTGGCCAGTCGCTCGGTGTCGGGGGAGGTGGCCACGCACGTGGCGTCCAGCTCGCGGCGGGCCAGAGCCCGGACGAACCACCGGGCCGTGGAGCCGGTGCCCAGCCCCACCCGGGCCCGCCCGTCCCGGGCCACGGCCACCACCTCGGCCACGGCCTCCTCCGCCGCGGCCCGCTTCTCCGCCTCGTGCGGGTCCTCCGCCTCCCGGCCCCGGTCCTTCCCGTGCACGGCCCCACTGTACGTCCTGGGCCGCGTCCCCGGGCCGCGGGGCCCCCTCGCCGCGCGGCGCTCGGGAGCGCGGGCGGCCTCCCCGGAGCCCCGCGGGGGAACCTCCGAACCTCCGCCGCGGGCCTGCCAGGCCGACGCCTGGCGCTTCGCCTACCAGCTCACAGGCAACGCCTCCACCGCCGAAGACGTGACCCAGGAGGCCTTCCTGCGGCTGTTCCGGTCGCTGCGGTCGTTCCGGGGGCGGGCCTCGTTCACCGCGTGGTTCCTCCGGATCGTCCGCAGCCGCCCTGGCCCGCCTGCCGCCCCCGCTCCGCGAGCCGTTCGTGGCCATCGAGGTCCTGGGGTTCAGCTGTCGAGAGGCCGCGGAGGTCCTGGGGACGAACGTGGGGACGCTCAAGAGCCGGATGTTCCGTGCCCGGGCCGCCCTGGTCCGGCTGCTCGAGGAGGGCGAGGGCCGTGACGACGCCTGAGCGCGGGGAGGGCGGCCGTGCGGTGTGAGGCCGCCCGCCGGGCCCTCTCCGAGGCCCTGGACGGGGCCGCCCCGCCCTCCCTGAGCCTCCAGAGACACCTGCGGCGGTGCGCGGGGTGCGGGGAGTTTCGCGCCCGCGTGCTCGGGCTGCGGGAGCTGGCCCGGGCCCTCCCTGCTCCCCCGCCGCCGGACCTGGCCCCCGCCGTGATGGCCAGGGTCAGGGAAGAGGCCGGGGCCGTGCGGCCGCTGCGGACCGGCCGGGTCGGGGGGCCGCCCCACCTGGCGGGCGGTGGCGGCCTCGGCGGCCGTGGGGCTGTTCGTGGGGTTCGTCCTGACCGCCGGGGGCCTCGTCCCCATCCGCCAGGTCAACCTGGCCGCCCTGGCCCAGGAGATCCCCCGGCACCTGGTGGAGACGGCCGTGGGCCTGGAGGGCTACCGGGCCACCCTCGAGGTCACCGAACGCAACTGGACGCGGGCCGTCCGCGAACGACGGTTCCTGATGGACGTGGCCTTCCGGGCCCCGGAGGCCCTCCGGGTGGAGGTCCGGGACCTCACCGCCTACCCCTCGCCGGCCTGGCCCCGCAACGACCTGCTCCTCGTGACCGACGGGCGCCAGTGGGTGGCTTCCGGGCCCGACCCCTGCCCGGCCCCGGCCCTGCCGGCCTGCCCCTCGGCCGGCCCGGTGCGGCGGGCCGTGGTCGGCAGGCCCCCCTTCCACGGCTGGAGCGCCGCGCCCACTGACCTCATCGTCCCCATGACGGTCCTGGCCGCCCAGGACCGGGTGCAGGTGGTGGGGCCGGGACGGGCCGCGGCCCGGGACGCCGTGGTCGTGCAGCTCGAGTTCCGCGACGCCAGCCCCCTGCTGCAAGCCGCCCCGCCCGAGGACCTGTTCGCGGTCCGCCCCGGCCCCCGTTCCACGGACCTCGGCTTCCGGGACGTCCCCCTCCGGCGGCTGGTCCGGCGGGGGGGGGCCCCGCCCCTCCCGAGGGACACGGCCGGGCTCGAGCTGTGGCGTGCGGGGCGGTTCGTCCCGCCCGGGCCCCTCCGTCAGAGCGTGGTGGCCTTCGCGGACGGCCTGGGGTGGCTCACCGTGGCCCGGGTCGCCCGCTGGGACCGCCAGGCCCCCTTCGGGGTGGGGCCCCTGGCCGAGCCGGTGGCCCTGGCCAACGGGACTGGCTACTACGAGCCGGCCACCGCCACGTCCCCCCGCCGGGTGGCCCTCCACACCCCCGTCGGCGAGCTCCTCGTGGCGGGGAACCTCCCCCGGGCCAGCCTGCTCCGGGTGGCGGGGTCCATCCCCGTGCGGGCCAGGGAGTTCCCTCGGGCCTGGCTGGTGCGGCGGTGGCCGGGGGGCGTGGTCCGGGGCGGGCTCTCGCCGGAGGAGGCGGTGCGGGCCGTCCCCTTCGAGGTGCTGGTCCCGGGGGCCCTCCCGCCCGACTACGCGCCCG
>DATLZQ010000078.1:0-11447 GCA_035573915.1 Actinomycetota bacterium
GGAGCCGGGGCGCCAGGTGGAGGCGGGAGGCGAGCTGCTCGAGGAGGGCCTCGCGGCTGACCCAGCCCCCGGGGGCAGTGGAGGGGTCCAGGACCGCCACCCCGCCCACGTGCTGGGGCGCCCGGGCCGTCTCGAGGTAGAGAAACGACGCGTCCTGCGGCCCCAGCGGCTCCACCCGGGCCCCCTCAGGGGACGGGGGGCTCGGCCGGCTCCCGGGGCCTGGCCAGGGAGGCCCCCACCGCCCCGGCCACGATCAGGGCCCCGCCGCCCGCGGTCCCCGGCCCCACCGCCTCGCCCAGGAACAGGGCGGCCAGGAGGGCCGCCGACAGGGGCTCGCTGGCGGACAGGACGGAGGTCCGCACGACCCCCAGGCGGCGCATCCCGGCGAACAGGCAGACGAAGGCTCCGGCCGTGAAGGCCCCGGTCCCGAGGACCGGCCCCCACTGCCCCCACCCCCGGGGGACCTCCCCCCAGGCGGTGAGGGCGGCGACGGCGGCCAGGGCCAGGGAGGCGGAGGCGCTCACCCACATGGCCCCCGCCAGGGAGGGGGTCCCCTTGAGCGTGGCGTCGGCCCCCACCAGGTACAGGGAGAACGTGGCCGCCGAGGCCAGCGCGAAGCCCACCCCCGCCGGCTTCACGTCCACCCCGCCTCCGCCCAGTACCACGAGCGACGCCCCGCCCACCGAACAGGCTAGGGCCCCGCCCAGCAGCCACCCGGGCAGCCCTCGGCCCAGGGCCGCGGCCACGGCCGAGACCATCACCGGGTAGGTGAAGAAGAGGAGGGTGACGGAGGCCGCCGTGCCGTGCTGGAGGGCGAGGAAGAAGAAGGCGGCCTCCACGGCGTACCCCAGCGCCCCCAGGCCCGCGAGCTTCCACCCCTCCCCGGGGGCCGCGGCGAGGGGCTGCCCGGTGGCCACCAGGGCCGCGGCCAGGAGCAGGGCCGCCACCCCGAAGCGCGCGGACAGGTAGGTGGGGACCGGCAGGCCCGAGCTCGTCACGACCTTCCCCAGGACCACCACGGCCCCGAACTGGACCGAGGTGAGGAGGACGAGGCCCACGCCCTCCAGGTCGGCCCTCCGGGCCGACGCGTGGGCCCCCCGCCGCGCGGCCAGCTTCACGACGGGGGCGTCGGCCACCGGGGCCGGTACCCCGAGGCCGCCTCCCACAGCACCGCCAGCCGCACCAGGGCCTCCTCGTCGTCCTCCCGTCCCACCAGCGACACCCCCACGGGCACCCCCTCCCGGGAAACGGCCGTGGGGAGGCTCAGGGCGGGCAGGCCCGCCAGGTTCACCGAGCAGGTGATCCAGCCCGGGCCCACCTCGCCCACGGCCACCGTCCCTCCCGAGCCCAGGTCGACCTCCGCCTGGTCGGCCCGGGGGGCCGGGTACGGCGTGGTGGGGATGAGGAGGGCGTCCAGCGCCTCCAGCCGCTCCCGGAACCACCGGGCCACCTCCGCCCGCCGCCGGGCGGCCTCCGCCCGCTCCTCCGGGGTGAACCGCTCCCCCTCCTCCATCCAGGCCCGGACGCTCGGGTGGAGGAGGCCCCGGTCGATGCCGGGGTGGGCGGCGGCGAACTCCGGGTAGCAGACCCGGGCCCAGGTGGAGCGGACCCCCCGCACGGCCCGGCCGTCGACCGCCTCCACCGCCACCCCGGCCCCCTCGAGCACCCGGGCCGTCGCCTCCACCGCCGCCAGGACCTCGTCGTGGATCCGCTCGGCGAAGAACCCGTCGGGCACCCCCACCCGGAAGGACCGCCCCTTCGTCTCGAGCAGCCATGGGCGGGGCGTGAGCGAGAGGTGGCCGTGGCCTCCCATGAGCCCGTAGAGGATCCAGAGGTCCTCGGCGGTGGCGGCCATGGGCCCGGGGCAGTCCATGGAGGGGGCCAGGGGGAGCATGCCGTCGAGGGGGAACCGCCCGGTGGTGGGCTTGAGGCCGAAGGTCCCACACATGGCGGCCGGGATCCGGATGGAGCCCCCGGTGTCCGACCCTAGGGCCCACGGGACCACCCCGGAGGCCACGGCCGCCCCCGACCCCCCGCTCGAGCCCCCGGTCATCCGGGCCGGGTCCCAGGGGTTGCGGGTGGGTCCGCAGGCCGAGACCAGGTTGGTCCCCCCGGCCGCCAGCTCGTGCTGGTTGGTCTTGCCCACGAGGACGAGGTCGGCGTCCTGTAGCCGCTCCACCACCGGCGCGTCGCGGTCCGCCACCCGGCCCCGGTAGGCGAGCGAGCAGCCCGTGGTCTCCCGCCCGGCCACGTCGAAGAGGTCCTTCACGGCCAGCGGGATGCCGGCGAACGGCCCCCCGCCCCCGCCCCGGGCCCGGAGGGCGTCCGTGCGCCTGGCCTCCTCCCTGGCCTCCTCCCAGAGCTGGGAGAAGGCGTTCGTCACCGGCTGCCAGGCCTGGGCCCGCTCCAGGGCCCGCTCCACGAGCTCCGCCGCCGAGACCTCCCTCCGGACCAGGGCCACCGCCATCTGGCTGGCGGTCTCCAGCTCCCCCTGCGCCATTCCTCCTCACCCCCCTCCCGGCGGCCACGCCGGGGCCGTGGAGGGTCCCGTCCGGCGGAGCCGCTCCTGGCCCCGCTCCACCCCGAGGACGACCGCCAGGGCCAGGGCCGCCGCCACCACCGTGGCCAGCTCCGAGGCCGCGAACCACCCCGACTGGGCGATCACGGTGGAGACCCGGCGGGGGTCTCCCACGGCCACGCCCGCGAGGGCCAGGGCGTTGCTCCCCACCCAGGCCCCCCACCACAGCGGGACCAGGGGAAAGCCGCGCGGGCCCGGCCCCCGGGGAGAGGGCCAGGGGGCGTCCTCGGTCGGCGCCCGGGGGCTCCGGGCGGTGCTGGCCCGCCGCAGCTCCCGGACCGCCAGGTAGGGCATGACCAGGTTGGCCAAGGGGACGAACCACCACCCCACGGCCCACCCGGGGCTGAACCGCAGGCCCGGGACCCCGAGCGCCCAGAGGTTGGCGTGGGCCCGGTGCTGCCAGAGCAGCCAGGCCAGGCCCGCCGCCAGAAGGGCCAGGGCCCCCAGCCCCTCCAGGGTGGCGATCCGGGCCTCGCTGGCCCGGACCTCGGCCAGCGGGGCCAGCCGGTCCCGGAACCGCCGGAGGACGCCGATGTGGGCGAGCTCCAGCGCTGCCTCCGCCGTCGAGATGGCCCCGACCAGGCCCACCAGGGCCGCCGCGGCCCGGGCCCGGGCCCCCGCGGGGCGGAACCCGACGGCCTCGGGCCGGGGAGGAGGCGGGCGACGGGGGACCTCCACGGGTTCGGGCTCCCGGGCCACGAAGGCCCGCCAGGCCTCGGCCCACCCATCGTCGGTCCGGGGGAAGGTGGCCACGGGGGCCCCGGGGCGCTCCCGGTCCCAGATGCCGAAGAAGTCCTCCCCCCAGCCCAGGAGGAACCGGCGTCCCTCGTGGCTGAAGGCGAGGGGGTCCCGGCTGGAGGCTCTCATGGGGCGGGGCGCGACCTGGCCGCCGGCCCCCCGCCTAGGGCCGAGCGGACGGCCTCCGCGATCCTCCTCGCCGAGATCCCCGCCCAGTTCCTGAGCTCCTCGGGGGTCCCCGAGCCCGGCATCTCCCGGACCCCGAGCTTGACCACCCGGCCGGTGAGCTCCTCCCCGCCCTCGGCCAGGGCCTGGAGGACCGCGTCCCCCAGGCCCCCCTCCACCCAGTGGTCCTCCACCACGACGAGGAGCCCGGTCTCCTGGAGGGCCCGCCGGAGGGTCTCGCCGTCGATGGGCTTGACCGAGTAGGCGTCCACCACCCGGACCGGGATGCCCTCCTCGGCCAGCAGGTCGTGGGCCCGGAGGGCCTCGAACACGGTCACCCCGGCCCCCACCACCGTGGCCCGGTCGGCCTCGCTCCGGCGGAGGACCTTGCTCCCCCCGACCGGGAACTCCTCCTCCGCTCCGTACAGCCGGGGCGTCTTCTCCCGGGTCGTGCGGAGGTAGCTGATCCCGGGGAGGTCCAGCATGGCCCGGGTGAGCTTGGCCGTGCTGTTGCCGTCCGCCGGATAGAGGACGGTGGAGCCGTGCACGGCCCGCATCATGGCCAGGTCCTCCAGCCCCATCTGGGAGGGGCCGTCCTCCCCGATGGACACCCCGGCGTGGGAGCCGTTGAGCCGCAGCGTGGCCCGGCTGACGGCGGCCATCCGGACGAAGTCGAAAGCCCGGGTGAGGAAGGCCCCGAAGGTGGCGGCGAAGGGCTTCTTGCCCAGGGCCTGGAGCCCCACGGCCGCCCCCAGCATGGCCTGCTCGGCGATGTAGGCCTCCACGAACCGCTCGGGGGCCACCTTCTGGAAGTCCTCGGTGTAGGTGGAGTTCGACACCTCCCCGTCCAGGACGACCACGTCGGGGTCGGCGGCCAGGGCGGCCAGGGTCTCCCCGAAGGCCTTGCGGGTGGCCACGGGCTCCTCGAAGGAGGGGAGCTCGATGGGCGTGGGCTCGCGCCGGGGCCGCTCCACCGGCTCCGGCTTGGGCGGGGTGACGGTGAGGGCCCGGACCCCGCCGAGCTCCCGGATGGCCCGCTCGGCCTCCTCGGGGGAGAGGGCCTTGCCGTGCCAGCCCTCGGCGTCCTCGAGGAACGACACCCCTTTGCCCTTGACGGTCCTGGCCACCACCACGGCCGGCCCGCCCCCCTCCACGGCCTCCCGGTAGGCCGCGTCGATGGCGGCCACGTCGTGGCCGTCCACGAGGACGGTCCGCCACCCGAAGGCCCGGGCCCGGGCCGCGTACCGCTCGCCGTCCCACTGGAGCATGGTGGGGCCCCGCTGGCCCAGGCGGTTCATGTCGAGGACGGCGAAGAGGTTCCCCACGCCGTGGTGGCTGGCGTTGGCCATGGCCTCCCACACCGACCCTTCCGTCATCTCCGAGTCGCCCAAAAGCACCCACACCCGGCCGGGGAGGCCGTCCAGCCGCATGGCCAGGGCCATCCCGAGCCCGATGGCCAACCCCTGCCCCAGGGACCCCGTGGCCACGTCCACCCAGGGGAGCTCGGGCACGGGCGCCGGGTGGCCCTGCAGGGGGCTCCCGAACTTCCGGAAGGAGAGGAGCTCGTCCTCGGAGATGGCCCCGATGGCCCGGAGGACCGCGTAGAGCAGGGGCGAGGCGTGGCCCTTGGACAGGACGAAGCGGTCGTTGGCCGGGTTGCGCGGGTCCTCCACGTCGTAGCGCAGGTGCTCTGAGAAGAGGACCGCCACGAGGTGGGCCGCGGAGAGGGAGGACGTGGGGTGGCCGGACCCGGCCGCCGTGGACGCCCGGACGCTGTCCACGGCCAGCTGCGCGGCGAGCTCGTTCCACTCCCGGACCCTGTCCAACGTGACCTCCCGTCTCGGCGCGTCTCGGCCCCCGTCCCAGGGGCCACCCGGGAACGGTTCCCCGGAGGCCCGGCTCGAACCCCCGGCCGACCCTCACGACTCTATCGGGTGGAGCGGGGGACGGCCGTGCAGTACCGTGGGACCCGTGGCGGTCAGGGTCGGCGTTGGCCTGTTCACGGGACAGGTGCCGCCGGGCTCCGGGCGGGCCTTCGAGCAGGAGTACCGGGAGGCCCTGGACCTGGTCCGGCTGGCCGAGGCCCTGGGGTTCGACGCGGCCTGGGTGAGCGAGCACCACGGGTCCTCGGACGGCTACGTCCCCTCCCTCCTCCCCGTCCTGGGGGCCTTCGCCGCGGCCACCGAGCGCATCCGCCTGGGGACCGGGGTCCTCCTGGCCCCGTTCCACCACCCCCTCCGGCTGGCGGAGGACGCCGCCACCGTGGACCTGCTCTCCGGGGGACGCCTCGTCCTGGGGCTGGGGCTGGGCTGGCGGGAGGAGGAGTTCCGCATGTTCGGCCTCCCCCTCCGGGAGCGGGTCCGCCGGACCGTGGAGACCGTGGAGGTCCTGCGGCGGGCCTGGACCGGGCGGCGCTTCTCCTACGAGGGGAAGGTCTTCCGGTTCGACCAGGTACGGGTCACTCCTCCTCCGGCGCAGGAGGGCGGTCCGCCCATCTGGCTGGGAGGGACCGCCCAGGCCGCCGTCCGCCGGGCCGGCGGGCTGGCCGACGGGTACCTGCGGACCCGGGGCGGAGGGGTGGAGGCCATGGCTGCCGCCCTGGCCCTGGCGGAGGAAGGGGCCAGGAACGCCGGGCGCGACCCGGAGGCCCTGGCCTTCGGCCAGCTCCAGAACGTCTTCGTGTGGGACCAGGGGGACCCGTGGGAGCTGGTCCGGGATCCCCTCCGCTACCAGCTCGGCGTGTACCGGGCCTGGGCGGAGGGCGACGACACGCCGGCCCGCGACCACCTGGTCCCCCGCCCACCCGACGACGAGACCCTCCGCCGCCTGACCCCGGTCGGGGACCCCCATGCGGTCCTGCACGCCCTCCGGCCCATGGTGGAGGCCTTCGGCTCCCGCCGGGAGTTCCACCTCGTGGTCCGGCTCCACTACCCGGGGATGGACTTCGCCACGGCGGCCCGGGCCATGGAGCTCTTCGGGGAGAAGGTCCTCCCCGCCCTCAAGGGCGACTGAGGCTCAGAAGCCGGGCCGGGGGCGCTCGGGGATCTCCTTGGCTCCCTCCCGGATGGCGGCCCACACCTCGCGGAACAGCTCGGCCGCGTAGGAAGGCGGCTTGCTGTCGGGCCCTCCCATGGCCCCTCTGAGCGCCATGGCCGTCAGGTCGATGGCCTTCTCGAGCAGGGCACGGTCGATCTCGCTCGGCACGTGGGACCTCCTTCCCTCCTTGAACAAACCGACCCGTTCGGACGGCAAGGCTAGCGAGGGAAGCCGGGGCTCAGGCTCCCCCCGCCTCCTCGGGCGGTGGCGAGAGGTGCCAGTGGTGGGGCAGGACGAGCTCGTCGGCCGCCTCGGGGCCCCAGGTCCCGGGCTCGTAGACGTGGAGCGGGGGCGGGTCCTCGAGGACCGGGGCCAGGACCTCCCAGGCCCGCTCCACCTCGTCCTCCCGCAGGAACAGCGTGTGGTCGCCCTCCATGGCCTCCAGGAGGAGGACCTCGTAGTCCTGGACCAGGTGCCGTTCGGCCCCCAGGTCGAGGTCCAGGCTGGCCCGCTCCAGGTCCAGCTCCAGCCCCGGCTTCTTCACGTTGAGCTCCACCGAGATCCCCTGGGTGGGGTGGACCCAGAACACGAGCCGGTCCGTCCCCTCGGGGCTCACCCCGGTCCCCCGGAAGACGTTGTAGGGCACCCGTCGGAAGGCCAGGGAGATCTCGGTCACCTTCCGCGACAGGGCTTTGCCGGTCCGGAGGAAGAACGGCACGTCCGCCCACCGCCAGTTGTCCACCTCGAACCGGGCGGCCACGAAGGTCTCGGTGGTGGAGCCGGGCGCCACCCCGGGCTCCTCCCGGTACCCGCGGTACTGGCCCCGGACCACGTCGGATGGCTGGCAGAGGACCATGGACCGCAGGACCCGCACCTTCTCGTCCCGCAGCCGGTCGGGCTGGAACGACACGGGGGGCTCCATGGCCACGAACGTGAGGAGCTGGAAGAGGTGGGTCTGGACCATGTCCCGCAGGGCCCCGGTCTGCTCGTAGAAGGCGCCCCGCCCCTCCAGCCGGAGGTCCTCGGCCACCGTGACCTGGACGTGGTCCACGTAGCGTCGGTTCCAGATCGGCTCGAACATCCCGTTGGAGAACCGGAAGGCCAGGATGTTCTGGACGGTCTCCTTGCCCAGGAAGTGGTCGATGCGGAAGATCTGGGACTCGTCGAAGGCCTCGTGCAGGAGGCGGTTGAGCTCCCGGGCGCTCTCCAGGTCCCGCCCGAAGGGCTTCTCGATCACGATCCTGGCCCCCCGGTGGAGGTCGCTCTCGGCCAACCGGGCGGCGATGAGGGGATAGGCCGCGGGGGGCGTGGCGCAGTAGAAGAAGCGGGCCCCGCCCGTCCCCCACCGCCCCTCCGTCCGCTCCAGGTGGTCCCGGAGGTGCTCCATGGCCCGTTCGGACTCGAACTCGCCGGGCACGTAGGACAGGCGGGCCGCGAAGTCCCGCCAGCGCTCGGGGTCCGGGTCCACCTGCCCGAAGGCCCGCACGGCCTCCCGGGCCCGCTCCCGGAACTCCGCGTCGGTCATGGGCGTCCGGGCGTAGCCGACCACGGCGAACCCCTGGGGGAGGAGCCCCTCCACGAAGAGGTGGTAGAGGGCGGGGAGGAGCTTGCGGCGGGTGAGGTCCCCCGAGGCCCCGAAGATCACCACGGCCTGGGGGGAGGCCGGCTTCACCCCTCCCGATCCCCTTCCGGGCCGGCTCCGGCCCTGGGGCGGGCGGGCACCACGGGGTGGCCGCCGAACTCCCGCCGCAGGGCGGCGATGACCTTGGCCGCGAAGGACTCCTCCTGGCGGGAGGCGAACCGGGCGAACAGCGAGAGGGCGGTGACGGGCACCGGCACCCCCTCCTCCACCGCGGTCTGCACGGTCCAGCGGCCCTCGCCGGAGTCCTCCACGTACCCCCGCACGGTGGCGAGCTCGGGGTCCTTGCGCAGGGCGTCGGCCAGGAGGTCGAGGAGGAACGAGCGGATCACGCTCCCGTGCCGCCACAGCTCGGCCAGGGCCGCGAGGTCCAGGTCGAACCGGGACGAGGCCAGGAGCTCGAACCCCTCCCCGTAGGCGGCCAGCAGGCCGTACTCGATCCCGTTGTGGACCATCTTGACGAAGTGCCCGGCCCCGGAGGGCCCCACGCGCAGGTACCCCCCGTCGGCCGCGAGGGCCCGCAGGAGGGGCTCGACCAGGGCGTAGGCCTCGGGGTCGCCCCCCACCATGAGGCAGTAGCCCTGCTCGGGCCCCCACACCCCGCCCGAGGTGCCGCAGTCGAGGAACCGCACGCCCCGCTCGGCCAGGCGGGCCGCCCGCTCCACGGAGTCCTTCCAGTAGCTGTTCCCGCCGTCCACGAGGACGTCCCCGGGACCGAGCAGGCCGCCCAGCCGGTCCACCGCCTCCCCCGTGGCCGCCCCGGCCGGGACCATAAGCCACACCACCCGGGGCGGCTCCACGGCTCCCACCAGCTCCTCGAGCGACCCCACGGCCATGGCGCCCGCACCGCCGGCCCGGGCCCGGGCCTCGGGGTCGGGGTCGAAGGCGACCACCTCGTGGCCGTGACGGAGGAGGCGGAGGCTCATCCCCCCTCCCATGCGTCCCAGTCCGACCATGCCGACCCGCATCGCCCCTCCTTCGCGCTCAGGCTTCCCCTCCCAGCCGGCTCCCCAGCTCCCGGAGGTCCACGTCCTCGTCCGAGAGGAGCGCCGGGTCCACCGGGCGGCGGGCCCGCACCAGGCCCATGCACCGGCGCACGTCCCGTCCCCGGTTGATCCCCACCACGGCCTCCACCACCCCGTCCTTCAGGTAGAAGCCGAGGAAGCGCCGCTCCTCCAGGCTCCCCCGCACCACGAGCTGGTCCCACTCGGTGGCCACCCCCAGGCACTGGAGGTTCACGTCGTACTGGTCCGACCAGAACCAGTGCGGGTCGTCGTAGGGGGCCCCCCGGCCCAGCATGGAGCGGGCGGCGGCGGCCCCCTGCTTGAGGGCGTTGTCCCAGTGTTCCACGCGGACGTGCCGCCCGAACAGCGGGTGGTAGTGCTTGGCCACGTCGCCCGCGGCGAAGACCCCCTCTACGTTCGTCCGGCACAGCTCGTCCACAACGACCCCGTTGTCCAGGGCGACCCCCGCCTCGGCGACTACCTCGGTGTTGGGGACGATCCCCACCCCCACCACCACGAGGTCGCCCTCCAGGACCGTGTCCCGGTCCGTGACCACCCGCTCCACCCGGCTCCTGCCCTCGAACCGCACCACGGCCTGGCCCAGGTGGAAGACGACCCCATGGTCCCGGTGCACGGCCTCCAGGACCCTGCCCACCTCGGGGCCCAGCGCCCGCTGCAGGGGGGCCTCGAAGACCTCCACCACCTCCACGTCCAGGCCCAGGTGGCGCAGGGAGGCCGCCACCTCGCAGCCGATGAAGCCCGCCCCCACCACCACGGCCTTGCTGGCTCGGGCCGCCGCCTCCCGGATCCGGTCGGCGTCCGCCCTGGTCCGGAGGTCCAGGACGCCCTCCAGGTCGACGCCGGGCACCCGCAGGCGGCGGTTGCGCCCCCCGGTGGCCACCAGGACCTTGTCGTAGGGGACGGCCTCCCCGCCGGCCAGCTCCACCACCCGCCGGGCGGGGTCCACCCGCTCGGCCCGCACCCCGAGCCGGAGGTCGACCTCGTTCTCCCGGTACCACTCGGGGGGCCGGAGGAGGGCCTGTGCGAAGTCGGCCTCGCCCCGTAGGTACTCCTTCGACAGGGGCGGGCGCTCGTAGGGGGGGTCGGGCTCCTCCCCCACCAGCACCAGCCGGCCGTCGAACCCCTCCTGCCGGAGGGCGGAGACGGCGGCGCCCCCGCTCAGGTTGGCACCCACCACGACGAAGGTCGGCCTGGCCCGGGCCATGGTCCGCCACCAACTGTAGCCGCCGGGGCTCCCGGACACCCGAGACCGGACGAGGCGCCGGAGCCGGCCCGGGAGGCACACTGGAGGCCGTGCCCGAGCTCCCCGACGTCGAACGCCTCCGGCGGGCGTTCCGGGCCCACGCCTCGGGACGGACCGTAGAGCGGGTGTGGGCGGACCCGGCCGTCCTCCGCAACGTGGGGCCCCGAGAGCTCCAGGAGGCCCTGCGGGGCAGGACCTTCGGTGAGCCCGGGCGGCACGGGAAGTGGCTGATTGGCTGGACCGACGGGCCAGCCCTCCTCCTCCACTTCGGCATGACCGGCGGGCTGGTCTGGTCGGGGGACGAGCCCGCCCGCCACCGCCACGACCGGATGGGGATCGGCTTCGTCGGGGGCGGCGAGCTCCGCTACCGGGACCAGCGAAAGCTCGGGGGCGTGTGGCTGGCGGGGGAGCCGGACGAGGTCGCCGCCCACCTCGCGGCCCTGGGCCCGGACGCCCTGGCCGTCCCCGAGCCCGAGCTGGCCCGGCGGCTGAGCCGCCGGCGGGGCTCCCTCAAGGCCGCGCTCCTGGACCAGACCGTGGTGGCCGGGGTGGGGAACCTGGTGGCCGACGAGGCCCTGTGGCGGGCCCGGCTCCACCCCGAGCGCCCGGTCCCCTCCCTGGCCCCGGAGGAGCGAAGGAGGCTTGCCAGGGCCCTCCAGCGCGTCCTGGTGGGCCTCGTGGAGCGGGGCCCGGGGCGGGGGTGGCTCCTCGCCGTCCGCGACCTCCCTGGGGTGGCCTGCCCCCGGTGCCGCGGGCCGCTCCAGCGGACCCGGGTGGCCGGCCGGACGTCCGTGTTCTGCCCCCGCTGCCAGCCTCGCCCGGGGAGAGGTCCCGGTAGGATGGACGGGCCGTGGCCGGCCCACCCAACGTCGTCCTGAGCCCCGACCGCAAGCTGGCGCTGGTCGTGCTCCTGTTCGTGCTGGGCCTGGCCCTGGTGGCGTTGGCCGCCGCCACGGAGGAGAGCTGGCCCCTGTTCCTGGCCTGGGTCCCGCTGGTGGGCGCGGGCTGGGTCCTCACCCGGCC
>DATLZQ010000079.1:0-2302 GCA_035573915.1 Actinomycetota bacterium
GGCCTCGGGGGGTACCTCCTGGCTCCCCGGGGCGGGCCCGAAGCGGCCCTGGCTGTCCTCTTGGCTCGGCCGGGGGCCCGGGTGGTGCAGTTCCGGGCCGAGGGGGCCCGGGGCGAGCTGGCCCTGGCCTTCGCTCCCGGGGTCGGCCGGAGCTTCCTCCTCGGGACCAGCCTGGAGGCGCCGCCCCAGGGCCGCGTCTACCAGCTCTGGATGATCGTGGACGGCTCGCCGGTGAGCGGGGGGCTGTTCACGCCCAGGGACGGGACGGTCCTGGTCGAGCTCCCCGCCGACCCGTCCTCCGCCCAGGCCGTCGCGGTGACCGTGGAGCCACCGGGCGGGAGCCGCCGGCCGAGCTCCCCTCCCGTCTTCCAGGCGCCCCTCCAGTCGGTCTGAGCGCCGGCGGCAGCGGCGGCCGTCCTTCGAAGGCGCCCTCGCGGCTCGAAGCAGCCTCCGGGCTCAGGGGCCAGTCCGGTCGCTTCCGGCCGATCCACCCGGGCCCCTGCTGCGAACGAGGAGACGGCGCCACCTCAGCGGGGGTCCCGGGCACGCGCCCGTGGCGCCGCCCGCAGGGAAGCCCGTCTCGAGAGGAAAGGAGGTCGCATGCGCCGCATCGGTACCGGACTGCGCCGGGGGGCGGTGGCCGCAGGGGTGGCCGCCGCCCTGGGAGCGGGGGTGCTCACCGGGCTGGGGCCAGTCCCCGGAGGGGCGTCGAGCCACCGGGAGGCCCCGCTGGTCTCGGCCGACCCGCAGGTGGACAACACCGACCTGTACGCCTTCGTGAGCCCCGACGCCCCCGACACCGTGACGATCATCAGCAGCTGGATCCCGTTCGAAGAGCCCGCGGGCGGGCCGAACTTCTACCCGTTCGCCACCGGGGTCCGCTACGACATCAAGGTGGACAACGACGGTGACGCGAAAGCCGAGGTCACCTACCGGTTCGTGTTCCGCGATCACCGGCGGAACCCGAACACGTTCCTCTACAACACGGGGCCCGTCACGTCCATCACCGACCCGGACCTGAACTTCTACCAGACCTTCGACCTGTTCCGGGTGGCAGGGGGGAGGACCACCAAGCTCCTCGACGACGCCCTGGTGGTGCCCAGCCACGTGGGGGAGGCCTCCATGCCCGACTACGCCTCCCTCCGCAGCCAAGGGATCCACTCGCTGCCCGGCGGTGGGAAGGCCTTCGCCGGACAGGCCGACGACCCCTTCTTCCTCGACCTTCGGGTCTTCGACCTCCTCTACGGGGCCGACCTGAGCGAGGTGGGTGACGACACGCTGGACGGGTTCAACGTGAACGTCCTGGCCATCCAGGTCCCCAAGGAGGACCTGGCCCGGGCCGGCGACCCCGAGGCCAACCCCATCATCGGGATCTGGAGCACGGCCTCCCGCCGGAGCACCAGGGTCCTCATGTCGGACGGCTCGGTCCGGTGGGAGGGGCGCTGGGTCCAGGTGTCGCGTCTGGGCATGCCCCTGGTGAACGAGGCCGTCATCCCGGTGGGCCTCAAGGACCGGTGGAACGCCTCCCGGCCCGCGAGCGACGGCCAGTTCCTGGCCTACGTCAACGACCCCGAGGTCCCGCGCCTCTTGAACCTGGTCTACGGCCTGCCCGTGCCCGACTCCGACCCGGAGACCCCGGGCGTGCAGCGGGCCGACCTGGTCCAGGTGTTCCTCACGGGCGTGCCGGACCTCAACCAGCCGGCCGGCGTCACCCCCGCCGAGATGCTCCGGCTGAACATGTCCATCCCGCCCTGCCAGCCGGGGACCTGCGGCTCGTACTCCCGCCTGGGCGTGGTCGGCGGGGACGTGGCCGGGTTCCCCAACGGCCGTCGGCTTGCGGACGACGTGATCGACGTGGCCCTCCAGGTGCTGGCGGGTGAGCTGCTGGGCAACCCGAACGACCTGGGCGACGGGGTGGACGCCAACGACGTGGGGTTCGGCTCCACCTTCCCCTACGTGGCGCTGCCCCATTCGGGCTCGAACGCGGCGCCGCACTGAGTGAGGCCGAACGAGGAACGGGTGGGGCCGGGGCGGCTCCCGGCCCCACCCCCTCCGCGCGGGGAGGACCGGGATGAGGCGGGCGACGAAAGCGGCGGGCGCGGCGCTCCTGGGCGCGGGGCTCTTCGCTGCGGGGGCGGTGGGAGCCTTCCACCGCGGTGAGCCCCCCGGGCCACCGCCGCCCGCCGAGGTCCCGGCCGGGGCGGGGGTCTCGCCCGCGGCCCTCGCCCCGGCCGGCCGGCCCCTGGGGGAGGTGATCTCGGCCCTCCAGGCCCGGATCCGGGCCCGGCCCGACGACTGGCGG
>DATLZQ010000080.1:0-19274 GCA_035573915.1 Actinomycetota bacterium
GGCCCGCCGGGTCCAACACCTGCTTGCGCAGGCGTGCGAGACCCGTCGCTGGAGCCACGGGCGCCTCCTTCCCGTCGAGGTGGATTTCAACGGGGGAAGGATGCCCGTGGCTCTCCCTCTGGTGTGGGAGGCTGCGGTGTCGCCTTTCAACGTGGGCGGTACGGCCTAGACTGGCCGTACGTGGAGCGCGCGGACCAGCTCGTGGCGTCGATCCTCCGAGAGGCGGGCGTCGTCGTTGCCTACCTGTTCGGCTCCAGGGCCACCGGCCGACACGGGCCCGCCAGGGACGCGGAGGTCGCCGTCCTCCTCGACGGCCACATAGGACCTCGGGCGGTTCGCCAGGGCCATGGCGGCCCTCGTGGAGGCCGAGTCGGGCTGACAGGAACGGCGGCCCGCGCCCGAACAGGAGCCGGCGAACAGGAGCCGGCGCAGAATAGAGGAGGCGGCATCCCACGAGCGAGGAGGGCTTCCCCATGCCGCGAGCGGTCTGGAGCGGGACGCTCAGCTTCGGGCTGGTGAGCATCCCGGTGCGCCTCTACAACGCCACGGTCCCCCGGGACGTGCGCTTCCACCAGTTCGACCGGGAAACCGGGCGGCGGGTCCGCTATCGACGGGTGGTCGAGTACCCTGGGCACTGGGAGGCGCCGGAGCCGCCCGGGCCCGAGGAGGGGCTGGAAGAGGGGCCGCGGCCCGAGGGGGCGCCCGCCCGGCCCTCCACCCCCGAGCCGGCGAGGGCCCGCGAGGTCCCCTGGGAGGACGTGGTCAAGGGGTTCGAGGTGACCCCCGGGCGCTACGTGACCGTCACCCGGGAGGAGCTGGAGGCGGTCCGGCCAGAGCAGCCCCGGACCATCGAGGTGCAGGAGTTCGTCCCCCTGGCCCAGATCGACCCAGTCTTCTTCGACCGGAGCTACTACCTGGCCCCGGAGCGGGGCGCGGAGCGGCCCTACGCCCTGCTCCTCGAGGCCATGCGGCGGGCGGGCCGGGTGGCCATCGGACGGTTCGTGCTCCGGAGCCGGCCCCACCTGGCGGCCATCCGGCCGGTCGACGGGGCCCTCGTGCTCGAGACCCTCTTCTTCTCCGACGAGGTGCGGGAGCCCAAGGAGGTGGAGGGGCTGCCGGTGCTGGTCGAACCGGACGAGCGCGAGGTGGAGGTGGCCGTCACCCTGGTCGAGCTCCTGGCGGCGAACTGGGAGCCCGGCCGCTACCGCGACGAGTACCGGGAGCGGGTCCTCGAGCTCGTCCGGGCCAAGGCCCAGGCCGAGGGCGCGGTGGTCGAGGCCCCGCCCGAGCCCGCCGCCGAGGCGAGGGTGGAGGACCTGCTGGCGGCCCTGCGGGCCAGCGTGGAGGCCCTGCGCAGCCGGCGGGCCTCGGAGGCCGGGGGCGGCCAGGGCACGGGACGCAGGGCCCCCGGCCGCCGGGCTCGAGGGGCCATCCCCGGGCCGTGAGGGGCGGGCCGCCCGGGCCCTGCTAGGATCGGGCCTCGTCCCGAGGCCGCGAAGGAGAGCCCGGTGCCCGACCCCCGTGAGGTACGGCTGATCGAACCCGACGAACGCGTCCCCGGCGCCCTCACCCCGGGGATGGCCCGGGAGGAAGCCGTGGCCACCGAGGGCCTGTGGGCGGGCTTCGTGCGGATGGACCCGGGCATGCGCTCGGGGTGGCACCATCACGCCGACTACGAGAGCGTCATCTACGTCTTGACCGGCACGGCCCGCATCGAGTTCGGCCCGGGAGGGGCCCGGGCCGTGGACGCGGTGCCGGGGGACTTCATCTACGTGCCCCCGCACGTCGTCCACCGCGAGCTCAACACGAGCGACGAGGAGGGGACGGCCATCGTGGTCCGGGCGGGGTCGGGGCCCCAGGTGGTGAACGTGGACAGCCCCGACCCCGCCCAGGGCTGACCTGCACGCCGGAGCCCGGGAGGTAGCGCCCGACGCCCGGGTCGGGCCCGGAGCTCCGGGGTCAGGCCCGCGCCGGGTCCCGGGCCAGCGGCTCCAGGCTGACCACGGCGTTGTAGTCCGGGATCCCGGCCTCCGGCGACCGGCGACCGGGGTCCAGGAGCACCTCCCCCTCGGGCCAGTGGACCTCCAGGTTCCCCGGCAGGATGGGGGCCACCAGGACCCGCCCCCTGAACTCCCCGAAGGCGCTCCGCAGGACCACGGGGTCCCCGACGGAGAGCCCCAGGCGACGGGCGTCGTGGGGTGAGACCAGCACCGCGTCCCGGACGGCTCCGGTCAGGGCGTCTCTCCGCTCCTGGACCATGCTGTTGAACTGCTTGCCGCGCCGGGTGGCCACGAGGAACTTCCCCTCGGGGACCTCCACGCGGGGCGGGCGGACCACGGAGAAGCGGGCCTTCCCGTCGGGGGTGGGGAACTTCCAGCCGGCGCAGAGAAGGCGCCCACCGTACTGGAACTGGTCCCCCTCCTTCCGCAGACGCTGGATGCCGTCGTAGAGGGGGATGGTGCGGGCGATGTCCTCCCGGATGGCCTGGGTGCCGTCGAACCGGACCCGGTCGGCCAGCTCCGGGCGGACCCGGGCCGCGAGTTCCGTGAACACCTCCCACTCGGCCCGGGCCTCGCCCACCCGCGGCCCGGGCACCTCGGGGCTGAAGATGACCCGGCGCTCGGTGGAGGTCTCCGTGCACCCGCCCCGCATCTCGTACCGGGTCTGGGCCGGGAGCAGCACCACCACGTCCCCCGGGTCCACCAGCATCTGGGTGGAGAGGACGATGTCGAGGTGGACCCGGGTGGGGATGCGGGCCAGAGCCTCCTCTACCCGCCGGGGGGCCGGCAGGACCTCGAGGAAGTTCCCACCCGAGGTGAGAAGGACGTCCAGGTCCTCGCGGAGGGCCGCGTCCACCATCTCGGGCGCGGTGAGCCCCCGGGAGGAGGGGACCTCGAAGCCCCACAGCTCGCTCAGGCGGCGGGCGTTCTCCTCGGTGATGGGGAGGCCACCCGGGAAGACCGTGGCGTACGCCCCCATCTCCGCGCCGCCCTGGACACCCGAGTGGCCGCGGATCGGCATGAGGCCGCACCGCTCCCGGCCCACCCAGCCCCTGGCCAGGGCCAGGTTGACGATGGCCCGGACGTTGTCCTCCCCGAACTCGTGCTGGGTGATCCCCATGGACCACACCAGCACCCCGGTCTGGGCCTCCCCCACCATCCGGGCCAGCTCGGCCATGTCCTCCCGGGAGGAGCCCGACAGCCGCTCCAGCTCGTCCCAGGACTCCCGCTCTAGCTCCTCCAGCAGCTCGGGGAAGCCGGTGGTGTGGGTCTCCACGAACTCCCGGTTGATGCGGCCCTCCTGGACGAGGTGCTTGAGGACCCCGTTCACGAAGGCGATGTCGCCGCCGACCGCCACTGGGAAGTGGCGGTCGGTGATGCGGGTCCCGAACAGGGCGCTCTCCAGGTTGGAGGGCACCCAGTACCGGAGCATGCCGGGCTCGGCGTAGGGGTTGACCAGGGCCACCTTCGTGCCCAGCTTCTTCGCATGGTAGAGGTACTTCATCATCACGGGCTGGTTGTTGGCCACGTTGGACCCGAAGAACACCACGAGGTCGGTCCCGATCAGGTCGGCGTAGGAGCAGGTCGTGGCGGCCACCCCCAGGGCCTCCTTGAGGGCGAACGTGGAGGGGGCGTGACATACCCGGGCGGCGTTGTCGATGGAGTTGGTGCCGATGGCCCGAGCGGCCTTCTGGGCGGCGTAATAGTTCTCGTTGGGCTGTCCTCGGCTCGTGAGGTAGAAGGCCACCCGGTCCGGGGTGGTGGAGCGGACCCGGTCCGCCACGAGGGCCATGGCCTCTTCCCAGCTCACCCGCCGGAACCCCGCCTCCCCCCGTCGGCGGACCATGGGGTAAGCGAGGCGACCCAGGTTCCGCAGCTCGGCTCCCCGCCGGCCCCGGAGGCGGGCCACCTCCTCCAGGACCCCGGGGCTCATGGCCGGCATGGTGTTGAGCCGGAGCAACCGCAGCCGGACGTTGCACAGGTGGACCTCGGGCAGGGTCCAGTCCCGTAGGCCGATGGTCCCCAGGGCGCACCCGTCGCAGACCCCGTGGCGCAGGATGCGCCAGGCGTAGGCCAGGTTGTCCCGGTTCTCCCAGATGGCCTTCCAGATCTCGAGGTAGTTGTTGGGCCGCTGCTCCCCGATGCCGAACGGTTTCCAGCTGGCCCACACAGCGGGGTTCCACCGCCTGGCCGCCTTGGTCTTCACCCTCGCTCCTCCCCCAGCGGACCTGCCGGCACCATACTACGGCCCTCGACCCGACCGGCCGGGGCGCCGCTCGGCTCGAGCACGTGAGCCTCGGGAGACGGAGCGCTAGACTCCTCCCACCGACCCCAGGAGCCGCCCGAGCTCATGCGTTGCCCCACCTGCGGCACCGAGAACCCGGCCGGGAGGAAGTTCTGCGGTCAGTGCGGGACCCCCCTGGCCCTCCCGTGCCCGACCTGCGGCACCCCGAACGAACCCCGGTTCAAGTTCTGCGGGGAGTGCGGGGCCTCCCTGGGCGGTGCGCCCCCGACCCCCACCCCCGCCGCCGCCCGGCCGGTACCCGCGGCCGAGCGGCGGGTGGTGACCGTCCTCTTCGCCGACCTCGTGGGGTTCACCGCCCTCTCCGAGGACCGGGACCCGGAGGAGGTCCGGGACCTCCTCACCCGGTACTTCGACCGCTGCCGGGAGACCGTGACCCGCTACGGGGGGACCGTGGAGAAGTTCATCGGCGACGCGGTCATGGCCGTGTGGGGCACCCCGGTGGCCCGGGAGGACGACCCCGAGCGGGCCGTCCGGGCCGCCCTCGACCTCGTGGAGGCCGTAGCCGAGCTCGGGCGGGAGGTGGGGAGCCCCGAGCTCAGGGCCCGGGCCGGGGTCATGACCGGGGAGGCCGCCGTGACCCCAGGGGCGGAGGGACAGGGGATGGTGGCCGGCGACCTCGTGAACACCGCCTCCCGGGTACAGGCCCTGGCCGAGCCGGGGACGGTCGTCGTGGGCGAGGCCACCCGCCGGGCCACGGAGGCCGCCATCGTCTTCGAGCCAGCCGGCACCCACCGCCTCCGGGGCAGGGCCGAGCCCGTGACGCTGTACCGCGCCCTCCGGGTGATCGGCGGGGTGGGCGGCGCCCTCCGCTCGACCGGGCTGGAGGCCCCCTTCGTGGGGCGCGACCGGGAGCTCCGCCTCGTGAAGGACCTCTTCCACGCTACGGTCGAGGGGCGCCGGGCCCACCTCCTCCAGGTGGTGGGCATCGCGGGGATCGGGAAGTCCCGCCTGGCCTGGGAGCTCTACAAGTACCTGGACGGCCTGGCCGACGTCTTCCTGTGGCACCGGGGACGGTGCCTTGCGTACGGCGAGGGCGTCACCTACTGGGCCCTGGCGGAGATGGTGCGGGGCCGGTGCGGGATCCTGGAGGGCGAGGACGCCGCCACCGCCGCGTCGAAGCTCCGGGCCACGGTGGCCGAGTTCGTGCCGGACGCCGACGAGCGGGCGTTCGTCGAACCCCGCCTGGCCCACCTGCTGGGGCTGGAGGAACGGGCAGTCCGGGAGCCGGAGGACCTGTTCTCGGGGTGGCGGCGGTTCTTCGAGCGCCTGGCCGACCGCCACCCCGTGGAGATGGTCTTCGAGGACATGCAGTGGGCGGACCGGTCCCTCCTGGACTTCCTGGACTACCTGCTGAGCTGGTCCCGCGACCACCCCATCTTCGTCATGGCCCTGGCCAGGCCGGAGGTGGCGGAGCGCCACCCGGACTGGGTGGCGCCCCGGCGGGGGGCCACCACCCTGCACCTCGAGCCCCTGCCGGACGAGGCCATGCGCGAGCTCCTCACCGGGCTCATCCCCGACCTCCCGGGCGAACTCGAGCGCCGGATCCTGGAGCGGGCCGAGGGCGTCCCCCTGTACGCCGTGGAGACCGTCCGGATGCTCCTCGACCGGGGGCTCCTCGAGCCCCAGGGGGCCGCCTATCGCCTCACCGGGCCCGTGGAGGCCCTGGAGGTCCCCGTGACCCTCCAGGCCCTCATCGCCGCCCGCCTGGACGGCCTCGAGCCGCTCGAGCGCTTGGTCCTCCAGGACGCGAGCGTGCTCGGGAAGACCTTCACGCCCGCCGCCCTGGCGGCCGTGTCGGGGACCCCCGAACCGGAGCTGGAACCCGTCCTCGCCTCCCTGGTCCGGAAGGAGGTGCTGTTCGTCCAGGCCGACCCCCGTTCCCCCGAGCGGGGCCAGTACGGGTTCCTCCAGGACCTGGTCCGCCGGGTGGCCTACGAGCGGCTGTCCAGGCGGGAGCGGAAGGCCCGCCACCTGGCCGCCGCGGCCCACCTCGAGGGCAGCTGGGGAGGGGAGGAGGTGGAGGTGGTCGAGGTCCTGGCCTCCCACTACCTCGAGGCCTACCAGCTCGACCCCGCGGCCCCCGACGCCGCCGCCATCAAGGGCCGGGCCAGGGAGGCCCTCATCGCCGCGGGCCGCCGCTCGGAGTCCCTGGCCGCGGCCGGCCTGGCCCACGGCTACTACCTCAAGGCCATCGAGCTCGCGGATGACCCGGTGGCCAGGGCCGAGCTCCACGAGCGAGCGGGGCTCACGCTGGTGACCCTGGCCAGGACCACGGAGGCCAGGGCCCACCTCGAGGAGGCCATCGCCACGTTCGAACGGGAGGGGCGCCCGAGGGAGGCGGCCCGGGTCGCGGCCCGCCTGTCGGACGTGGCCTTCGGGGACGGCCGCCTGGACGAGGCCGTCGAGCGGATGGAGCAGGCCTTCGCCGCGCTCTCCTCCGAGGAACCTGACGAGACGCTGGCCACCGCGGCGGCCCAGCTGGCCCGGATGCTCATCTTCAGCGGTCGGACCGACGAGGCGTTCCAGCGAAACGAGGTGGCCCTCGAGCTCGCCGAGGGGCTCGAGCTCCCGGAGGTCTTCTCACACGCCCTCAACACGAAGGGGGTCTGGCTCGAATGGCGCGGGCGGTACCGCGAGGGGCTGGCCCTGATGCGACACGCCCTCCACGTGGCCCTCGAACACGAGCGGTTCTGGGCGGCGCTCCGCGCCTACAACAACCTGATGTCCCTCATGTTCGACATGGACCGTCTCGAGGAGGCCCTTCAGCTCTCCGGCGAGGCCCTCGAGCTCGCCAGGAAGGTCGGATACCGGAGCTTCGAGCTGAGCTTCATGCTGGGCCGGGCCGGACTCCAGGGGCAGCTCGGCCGGTGGGACGAGGCCCTCGACGGGCTGGCCGAGTTCGAGGCGGAGGCCCGAGACGAAGCGAGGTCCGAGTTCCTCGCCGTCGACCTCGCGGACTTCGTGCCCATCTTCCTGGGGCGAGGCGACCTGGAAGGAGCGAGGAGGATCCTCGGGCAGATGGCCCACCTCGAGGAGTCGGACGAGCTCCAGGCCCGCTCCTCGTACGCCTGGACCAGGGCCCTCGTGGAACGGGCCGAGGGCAACCTGGAGCAGGCGTTGGCCTTCGCCGACCGGGCCGCAGCCGCCCGCTCCCCGCACCTCGGGCTCAACCTGTTGCCGGTCAAGGCCTCCATCGTCCTCGCCATCGAGACCCTCCTCGGCCTCGGCCGCCTGGAGGAGGCGGAACGGAGGCTCGCCGACCTCGAGGCCATGCGCCCGGGCGAGCTCAGCCCGTTCCTCCGGGGGCAGCGCTCCAGGCTGCGGGCCAGGCTGCTGGCGGCCCGGGGCCAGGAGGAAGGCGTGGAACGCGCCTTCCAGGTGGCCGAGCTCGAGTTCCACCGGATGCCCTGGCCCTTCGGCCTGGCCGTCACGCTCCTCGAGCACGGGGAGTGGCTCCTCGGGCAGCGGCGGACTCAGGAGGCAGCCCGCGCCCTGACCGAGGCCCGGGAGGCCTTCGAGCGGCTCGAGGCTCGCCCCTGGGTGGAGCGGGCGGGAGCTCTGCTGGGGCGGCTGCGGGCCGTCACGCAGACGGCCCCGGGGTGACCCGGACGGAGGGACGAGGGCAGGGCGCCTGGCGGAGCGGACGGGGCGGGAAGGGCGGGCCGGAGAAAAGAGCGTCCCGCTGGCGGTGCCGGGGAGCGGAACCTTGCGGCTCCACTCGGGCCTCCGGGCCTCGGCTGTTACCCCTGGCCTGCGCCTCGGCGCCCGGTCCGTCCCAGCGGGACACGCGAAGCATAGGACACGCGCGCCGCACGGCGCAACTCGGGGCCCCCCCTTTTGTCACTCTTTTTCCCAACCGCCGGGCTGCCCCGCGTGGCGGGCGAACGCCGGGGGGCGCCTCTCCGGGCCCCAGGTCCCTCGCCGCCTCCGGACCCGCAGCCCACGTGGACCCCTAGGGCCGGGAGCGCCAGGAGGCCGCCGAGGAGGATCAGCCCCAGGTCGTCCGGGGTCTCCCCGCCCTCCTGACACCTGGCCCCGAAGCACGGCCCGGGGGGCCAGTCCAGCTGAAGACGTCGATCCCCCGGTTGATGTCGGAGGCCATGAAGAAGTAGGTGCGGGTCCCGTCCGGGTTCTTCACGACCCTGAATACCTGGACCGCCCATGTGTTCGCGTTGGGCAGGACGATCCCCGCCACCTCGTCGAAGGTGACCCGCCCGTCCCGGTCCACCCGGTAGTCCACGATCTTCGTCCCCTGGCTGTAGTAGGCGGCCACGATCCGCTGCTCGCCCGGTACCTGCTCGATCACGTGGACGTCGCAGAAGGTGGCGGCGGGGACGATGGGGTCGCTCCGGAACACGGCCTTCTTCCCCTCCGGGGTCAGGGCGTACCGGATCGAGGTCGGGTCCCTCACGTCGAAGGCGTGGATCCCCCCGTTCCAGAGGTCCTGGTCCTCGGCACCGGTGGGGCAGGAGGCCCCGGCCGGCACCACCCCGCCGCCCCGCTCGTCGGTCACGAACATGAGCTTGCCGTCGTGGGAGGGGTCGGCCTCGTGGGAGATGGCCACGCCCTGGGAGGCGGGGACGAACAGGTTGCTGTTGCACGTGGTGCTGACCAGGGGCGGGGGCGCGCAGTCGCGGCCAGGCTGGTTGAAGGTCCCCAGGAACCGCCAGCCCTCCGCGCTCGGGGACCCGGGCCCGGCGCCGTTGCAGTCCGTCACCAGGGCTCCGGTCAATGTCCCGTGCCTCAGCGTGCAGGGGATGGGGGTCCCTCGCACGTTCCCGCTGGCGTTGGTCAGGCCCGAGACGTCCAGGATGAGGGTGGCGTTGAGGGCGGCGCAGTACAGGCGCCCTCCCCGGACGGTGATGTCGTGACAGGAGGCCTCGGTGCCGGGCCGGAGCTGGCCGTTGAACCAGTTTCGCTGCCTGGTCCACTCGGGCTGGAAGGGGATGCGGAACACCTTCGGTCGACACCGCTCCCGTTTCTCGGCCAGGGGGACGTTGGGCCCGGCCACGCAGGTCCCGAGGTCGACCACGTCGATCCAGTTCGACCCGGAGAAGTCGGAGTTCGAGTTGTAGACGAGCCACGGCCGCTCGGGGTCTCCGGTGGCCGTGTGCGAGAACCCCCGGAGCCGGACGAGGTGGACCTCCCGGGGCTCGAAGGCCGGGTCGGCGATCCCGCTCACGTCCACGATCTCCAGGGCCCCGCCTCCCGGGTCGTGGCACCGCCCCGTGGCGTCGGTGGTGTCCACGAGGACCTTGGGGTTGACCCGGGGGGCCAGGACCTGGTCGTGCTGGAGCCCGAGGGTCCCGGCCGGGTTGGCCGTGGGGCAGTTGGCGGAACCGTGGTCCGCCACCCAGGCCGGGCTCACCACCCCGTCGTCCACCAGCCGGATGATGCGCTGCCCGACGTGGGCCTCGTCCGCCTGGCCCAGGGTCCCGGCGGCCGCGTAGATGTCGCCGCCCGCGGCGAAGAACTTGCCGACTCGCGGTCCGGTCCGCTTCACGGCTCACCCCCAGCCCGATCGGACCCCCGCTCCCGGGGGCCGGCCTGCCTCCAGGTCCGCCGGTACGCTGCCGCCGGGGAGTGAGCTAGTCAAATCGGACTACTTCCCCGCCCGGGCCATCGGCGCCCTGGGCAGCCCGGAGGGCCGGCTCGGGCCACCACACGGGCGGCCATGCAGTCCTCCGCTCGAACTCCCGGTGGGGCCTACTATGGAGGTGGACGAGGCAACGTTCGAGCCCGTTCGTCAGGAGGTGGCCCGCGTGGTTCGCTGTCCTTCCTGTGGCTCCTACCGAGTCCTTGTCCTGCTGTCGTCCCGTCGTCGAGCCCGGTGCCTCGAGTGCCGCTACGCCTGGGCGCCGGGAAAGGTGTGGACGTCCTCTCCCACTGCGCCCCATGCGGAGCTCAGACGCCCCAGCTCCGAGGGTGGGAGCTGATGCCCCCGGCTGGTGGCTCGAGGAGGTGGGTGAGCAATGGGAGAACCGGCGGTCGCACCGGTCGAACCCGAGCCGTCGCCGGAGGAGGGCGAACGGTCCCCCGCCGTTGGTCTGCCCGGAGAGGACCCGGGGCCGGCCGACCCCGGCCAGGGGCCGCGGCGCGTCCTAAGCTGGGCCGATATCTGCGCCTACGCCGAGGCCAGCGCCGACCTGGGACGGGCCGTGGCCGCGGAGTTGGCCAGAACCCCGTTCGCCCGCCCCGCTGGGCAGTGGCCCGGGCGCCGTGGGCGGCGGCTCCGTCCCCGTCGCCTCGGCTGAGTCGAGGCTCGGGACCTCGGCCGCTCAGCCCCGCAGAGGGCGCCCGGTGATGGAGGCCTCCAGGACCTCCACCGGGTGGTAGACGGGGAGGGGGCGGCCCAGGGCCTCGAGGTGGGCGGCGAGCTGGAGGGCGCAGCCCGGGTTGGCGGCCACCACTGCCTGGGCCCCGGTCGCCAGGAGGTTGCGGGCCTTCCTCGTGCCCAGCTCCTCGGCGGCTCCCGGCTGGAGGATGTTGTAGATCCCCGCCGAGCCGCAGCACAGCTCCCACTCCGCGGGCTCCAGGAGCTCCAGCCCGGGGACGGACCGCAGGAGCTCCCGGGGCTCCCGCCGCAGCCCCTGGGCGTGAGCCAGGTGGCAGGCGTCGTGGTAGGCGGCCCGGAGGGGCACCGGGCGCCGGGCCGCCCGCGGCTCCACCGAGGCGAGCAGCTCGGTCACGTCCCGAACCCTCTCGCTGAACCGCCGGGCCCGCTCGGCCCACCCGGGCTCGTCCTTGAGGAGGGCCCCGTACTCCTTCATGGCGGACCCGCAGCCCGCAGCGTTCACCACGACGAGGTCGCACCCCTCGAGGGCCCGGATGGTCTCTCTGGCCAGGGCCACGGTCTCCTCCTCCTGGCCCGCGTGGAGGGCCAGGGCCCCGCAACACCGGGGCGCCCCCGGGGCCTCCACCTCGAAGCCCTCCGCCGCGAGGACCCGAGCCGTGGCCTCGTTCACCCGGTGGAAGAAGACCCGCTGCACGCAGCCCTGAAGGAGCCCCACCCGGCCCCGGGCCGGCCCCCGGGCCCGGACCCGGGCCGGGAGGTGGGCTAGGGCGGCCCGGGCCGGGACGGGCGGGGCCAGGCGCTCCATGGCCCGAAGCCTGGGCCAGCGACGGAGCAGGTCCCGGCCCCGGACCAGGGCCCGGGCGCCGCTCCTCCGGTAGGCCGCGAGGAGCGGGGCCAAGGCCCGCAGCCGGCCCGGGTGGGTGAGCAGCCCGAAGACCAGCCGCCGGAGGGCCCGCTCGGCGAGGGGCCGTCGGAGGTTCCGTTCGACCTGCGCCCGGGTGGCCTCGATGAGCCGGTCGTAGCGGACCCCCGAGGGGCAGGCCGTGACGCAGGCCATGCAGCCCAGGCAGCGGTCGAAGTGGACGGCCATCTCCCCGAGGTCGCTCCCCTCCTCCAGCCCGTGGCGCATGAGCACGATCCGCCCCCGGGGCGAGTCCATCTCCTCGCCCCAGAGGACGTAGGTCGGGCAGGTGGGCAGGCAGAACCCGCAGTGGACGCAGACGTCGATCAGGTCCCGGGCGGGCGGGTGGTGGTCGTCGAACGCCCTGGGGGGCGGGCCCTCCCGGGCCCGGGCGGCCCGGCTCCAAAGGCCCGCCACTACCGGCCCTCCACGAACAGGCCCGGGTTCAGGGTCCCGGTGGGGTCGAACCGGGCCTTCACCCGGCGCATGAGGGCGAGCAGCCCGGGGTCCTCCTCCCCCCACACGTCCACCTTCTCCCGGACGGCGGCCGGGGCGTCGAGGACCACACAGCGGAGGGGGGCCAGCGAGCGGCGGAGCTCCTCCACCTGTCCCACGGCCTCCTCCACGCCGGCCGGCGGGAGGGTGAGCCAGAGGGTCCCCGCCGCGGCCCTCCCCACGGCCGACGCGCCGGCGCCGGCCGCCGCGGCCAGCACTCGGGCCAGGTCGGTCTGGAGGCAGCTCACCCTGACCACGGTCCCCTCCGAGGAGCGCTGGCCGGCCCGTTGGGCCTCCCAGGTGGCGTCGTCGTCCTCCACCACCTCGGGGTCGGCCTCGGGAACCAGGGCCCTCGCCGCCCGGGCCCGGGCCAGGGCGGCGGCCCCCCCGAACCGGGCCAGGACCCGCCCCTCGCCCCCGCCCCAGGCCAGGTCCAGGCACTCCAGCTCGAGGGGGGCGTGGGACAGGGCCATGGCGGCCCGCTGCAGGAGGGCGGGGTCGGCCGCCCGGGCCACGAGCGTGGCGTGGGCGGGGGGCCGAGGGTGGAGGCGGACCGCGACTCGGCAGATCACCCCCAGGGTGCCGAAGGACCCCGCGATGAGCTTGGGGAGGTCGTAGCCGGCCACGTTCTTGATGACCTTGCCGCCGGAGCGGGCCACGGTCCCGTCGGAGAGGGCCACGGTGACCCCCAGGACCAGGTCGCGGGGAGCGCCGTAGCGGTGGCGGAGGGGACCCGAGTCGCCCGTGGCCACCACGCCCCCCACCGTGGCCCCCTCCCCCGGGCCCAGGGGCGGGTCCAGGGCCAGCATCTGCCCGGCCTCCCCCAGCAGCCGCTGCAGCTCCCCCAGGCGGACCCCGGCCTCCACCACGGCCGTGAGGTCCGCCGCGTTGTGCTCGACCACCGAGGCGAGGCCCAGGGTGGAGAGCTCGAGGTCCGGCGGGGGCACCGGCCTCCCCCAGCCGAGCTTGGTCCCGCCCCCCACCGGGCGGACCGTGCGGCCGGCCCGGGAGGCCGCCCGCAGCAGGGCCCCCACCTCCTCGGCCGTCCGGGGACGCTCCACGCCGACCAGCGTAGGCGGCCGGAGCTCCGTGCGCGAGGCGTCCCCCACGCCCGGCCGCCCCTGACCCTCGAAGCGTCCCCGCGTCGGGCCCCCCCTAGAACCGCTCCGCCAGGCCCGCCGCCTCCAAGGGGTGCTGGCGGTAGGGCCCCGGGACCTCCCCGCACAACCTGGGGGTGGGCATGACCTTCCCCGGGTTGGCCAGGCCGTCGGGGTCGAAGGCGCAGCGCAGCCGGTGGAAGGCCTCCAGGTCGGCCTCGCTGAACATGAGCGGCATGTGCCGCCGCTTGTCGAGCCCGATGCCGTGCTCGCCCGTGAGCGAGCCCCCCGCCTCCACGCAGGCCTTGAGGATGAGGGAGGCCAGCCGGTCGGCCCGCTCCGCCTCGCCCGGGACGCGCCCGTCGTAGCACACCAGCGGGTGGAGGTTTCCGTCCCCGGCGTGGAAGACGTTGGCCACCCGGAGGCCGAACTCGGCGGAGAGCCGGTCGATCTCCCGCAGGACCTCGGCGAGCCGGGTCCTCGGGATGACCCCGTCCTGCACGTAGAAGTTGGGGGAGATCCGGCCCATGGCGGCGAAGGCGGCCTTCCGGGCCTTCCAGATGAGCTCGCGCTCGCGTTCGTCTCGGGCCACCCGCACCCCCGAGGCCCCGTTGCGCCGGCAGAGGGCCACGGCCTCCTCGAACCGGGCCTCCACCTCCGCCGCGGGCCCGTCCAGCTCCACGATGAGCGCCGCCCCGACGTCGAGCGGGTACCCTGCGCCCGTGGCCGCCTCGCAGGCCTGGATCGAGAGCCGGTCCATCATCTCGATGGCCGCAGGGACCAGGCCGGCCGCGACGATGTCCGAGACCGTCTGGCCCGCCTGGTCGGTGGTGTCGAAGTAGGCCACGAGCGTGCGCCAGGCCTCGGGCCGGGGCACCACCCGCACGGTCACCTTGGTGGCCACCCCCAGCGTCCCCTCGGAGCCCACGAAGGCCCCCACCAGGTCGTAGCCCGGGCGGTCGAGTTCCTTGCCCCCGAGCCGCACCACCTCGCCGTCGGGGAGGACCACCTCCAGGCCGGTCACGTAGTTCGTGGTGAAGCCGTACTTGAAGCAGTGGGCCCCGCCCGAGTTCTCGGCCACGTTGCCCCCGATCGAGCAGACCACCTGGCTCGAGGGGTCGGGGGGGTAGACGTGGGTGGGGGCCACGGCCGCCCCCACCTCGGCGTTGGTGACCCCGGGCTCGGCGGTCACCCGCTGGTTGTCGAGGTCCACCTCCAGGATCCGGCGCATCCGGGAGAGGGAGATGAGGACCCCGTCCTCCACGGGCACCGCCCCGCCCGAGAGCCCGGTCCCCGAGCCCCGGGCCACCCAGGGCACCCCCTCCCGGTGGCAGAGCCGGAGGACCTCCCGCACCTCCCGGGCCTCCACGGGAAGGACCACGACGGGAGGCACCACCCGGTACTGGAGGAGGCCGTCGGACTCGTAGGTCTGGCGGGCGTGGAGGCCGGTGAGGACCCGATCCTCCCCGCAGATGCCCCGCAGCCGCCGGACGAAGCCCTCGTCCACGCGCCCCTTGCCGGAAGAGGGCGGAGCTTCGGCTTCCGTCGCCCGCACCATGGCTCGCACCTCCCGGGCCCGGGCAAGGGCCCAGGAAGACCTTAGCCCAGTTCGGCCCCGGAGCGGGCGCCCTCCTCCGGGGAGGACCGCCGGAGCCGGGCCCGGAGGGCGGCCAGCTGGTGGTCGACGGACTTGGGCGAGGTGCCCCCCGCGGTGACCCGGCGCTCCACCGAGGCCTCCGGGGCGAGGAGCGAGCCCACCTCCGGGCCGAGCAGGGGCGACCAGCGGGACCACTCCTCGGGCCGCACGTCGGTGAGGGTCCGCCCCTCTTCCTCGAGCTCGGCCACGATGGTCCCTACCAGGCGGTGGGCCTCGCGGAAGGGGAGCCCCTTCGACACCAGGTACTCGGCGAGGTCGGTGGCGTAGAGGTCGCCGGTCACGGCGGCCCGCATGGCCCCGGGGTCGAAGGTCAGTCCCCGCACCAGGGCGGTCATGGCGGCCAGGGACGCGGCCAGGGTGTCGTGGGCGTCGAACACCGCCTCCTTGTCCTCCTGGAGGTCGCGGTTGTAGGCGAGGGGGAGGCCCTTGAGCACCGTGGCCAGGGCCACCAGGGCCCCCAGGACCCGGCCGGCCTTCCCCCGCACGAGCTCGGCCACGTCCGGGTTGCGCTTCTGGGGCATCATGCTCGAGCCGGTGGCGTGGGCCTCGGCGGGCCGGGCGAACCCGAACTCGGCGCTGGTCCAGAGCACGAGGTCCTCGGCCAGCCGGGAGAGGTGGACGGCGGCGATGGAGCAGGCCGCCAGGAACTCCAGGGCGAAGTCCCGGTCGGCCACGGCGTCCATGGAGTTCTCGAAGGACCGCCAGAACCCAAGCCGCTCGGCCGTGGCCTCCACGGGGAGGGGCAGGGTGGAGCCGGCCAGGGCCCCCGCCCCCAGGGGGCTCACGTCGGCCGAGGCCGCGGCCCGCTCCAGCCGGTCCGCGTCCCGCAGCAGGGGGAAGGCGTGGGCCAGGAGGTGGTGGGCGAGGAGGACCGGCTGGGCCCGCTGGAGGTGGGTGTAGCCGGGCAACACGACGTCCCGGTGGGCCTCCGCCTGGTCGGCCAGGGCCCCCGCCAGCGCCTCGGCCCGGGCCGCGAGCTCGGAGGCGGCGTCCTTCACCCACATGCGGAGGTCCGCCGCCACCAGGTCGTTGCGGCTCCGCCCGGCGTGGACCCGGGCCCCGGTCGGCCCCAGTCGCTCGGTGAGGACCCGCTCCAGGGCCGAGTGGACGTCCTCGTCCTCCTCGGACCAGGGGAAGGTCCCCGCCTCCAGCTCCGCCTCGACCGCCGCCAGCTCCCGCAGCAGGCCGGCGGCCTCTCCGGCTCCCAGGACGCCCGCGTCGCGGAGGCCCTCCACGTGGGCCCTGGTGGCCCGGACCTCGTACGGCGCCAGGCGGCGGTCGAACCCCAGGGACCGGGTGAAGGCCGCCACCTCGGGGGCCGGCGCCTCCCGGAACCTCCCCGCCCACAGGGGCCCCGGTGGCGGGAGGGCCCCCTCCCCCGGGCCGGGGGGTGGGGGGCCGCCGACGGCGGGGGCCGCCTCGGGTGGCTCGGGAGACGCCTGGGGGGCACCCGGAGGGGGTCGGTGGATCACCGCTGGCGTCTCCCCGGGAGAGCCCGGAGATCCCGTGCGCACCCCCGCCGCCGACGGAACCGCGGCTCCGGTCCGGGCCGCCCACGTCCTGATGGGCAGCGACCAGAGCCGGACGAAGCCTTCCGCGTGACGGTGGTCGAAGCGGTCCATGGCCCCGTCGTAGGTGGCCAGGGCCAGGTCGTAGAGGGCGGCCGGAGAGCGGCGACCCAGGACCCGCCCCGACCCCTTGAAGAACCGGAGCCGGACCTCGCCCGTGACCGTGGCCTGGGCGGAGGCCATGAAGGCCCGGAGGGAGGCGTGGAGGGGACCGTACCACTGCCCGTAGTAGGCGAGCTCCGCCCACCGCCGCTCGAGCCCCGCCTTCTCGTGGGCCAGGTCCCGCTCCAGCGTGAGGTCCTCGAGGTCGCGGTGGGCCAGGATGAGGGCCAGGGCCGCGGGGACCTCGTAGAGCTCCCGGGACTTGATGCCCACCAGGCGGTTCTCCACCATGTCCACGCGGCCGAACCCGTGGCGACCGGCCACCTCCCCCACCCGCCGGACCAGCTCCACCGGCCCCAGGGCGACCCCGTCCAGGGCCACCGGCACCCCCGACTCGAACCCCACCACGACCTCCTCCGGCTCGTCGGGGGCCCGGGCCGGGTCGGCCGTGATGGAGAAGGCGTCGGGGGGCGGCTCCGCCCACGGGTCCTCCAGGGGCCCGCACTCCACGGTCCGGCCCCAGAGGTTCTCGTCCACCGAGTACCGCCTGGCCTCGGTGGCCACGGGGATCCCCCAGGCCTCCGCCAGGGCCAGGGCCCGCTCTCGGGGAAGGGCCGCCTCCCGGACCGGGGCCAGGACCGGGAGGTCCGGGGCCAGGGCGGCGAAGCTCGTCTCGAACCGGACCTGGTCGTTGCCCTTGCCCGTGCACCCGTGGGCCACGGCCTCCGCCCCCACCGCCCGGGCCACCTCCACCACCTTGGCGGCGATGAGGGGTCGGGCCAGGGCCGAGACCAGGGGGTACTTCCCCTCGTAGAGGGCGTTGGCGAACAGGGCGGGCCAGCAGTAATCGCTCACGAACTCGGCCCGGGCGTCGACCACCCGGAGCTCGGCCCCGGCCGCCGCAGCCCGGGCCCGCACCGCCGGCTCGTCCAGGCCCTGGCCCACGTCCACGAGGACCGCCACCACCTCGTGGCCGTGCTCCTCGGCCAGCCACCGGGCGGCTACGGAGGTGTCCAGGCCCCCCGAATAGGCCAGGGCCACCCTCACTGCCGACCTCCCGTCAGCACGGCCAGGGCCCGGGCCACCCTCACGGTCGACCTCCGGTGAGCCCGGCCAGGGCCCGCAGCCGCTCGGCCACGGCCCTGCCCCTCACGCCCTCCCTGGCCACCACGAGGATCGTGTTGTCCCCGGCCACCGTGCCCAGGACCCCCTCGACCCCCGCGTGGTCGATGGCCTCGGCCACGGCGTTGGCCGCCCCGGGCGGGGTGGTCACCACCGCCAGGTTCCCCGAGGCCTCGATCCGCTCCACGAACTCGGCGAGGAGCGTCCGCAGGCGGGCCACGGCCGCCGCCGTCCCCGCCTCCCCGGGGCGGGCGTAGCGCATGCGGCCCTGGGCGTCCCGGACCCGCACCAGGCCCATCTCCTCGAGGTCCCGGGAGATCGTGGACTGGGTGGCCTCGAACCCCAGCCGGGCCAGGGCCTCCCGGATCTCCTCCTGGGTGGAAAGGGGTTCCCGGCGGACCAGGTCCAGGAGGGCCCGCTGCCGGCGGCGCTTGAGCTCCTGCCCCCGTCCCTCAGCGTGGAGGCGGGCCCGGGGCGCCTTCGACCGCCCCCGCCCAAGGGGTCGACCGCCGCTCCGTTCCTCGGACACCCCGCGATTATATGCAGAAAAGTGGATCAATATGCAGGATCCCAGGACGGCCAGGTCGGGCGGCTCGGGGCGAACAGGTTCGGTCCCGCGGCGGCTACAGCTTGGCCCGGAGGGCCCGCCGGCCCTCTCGGACCAGGGTCCAGGCCGCCTCCCACCGTGCTGCCCAGCCCGGCGCGGCGAGGAGGTCGGTCAGGGCCCGAAGGGCCCGGGCGGTGGGCTCGTCGTAGGGGTACCACCACAGCCGCTTGAGCCGGGGGAGCAGGTTCTCCCCGACGTGCACGGGGACGGCGAACTCCCGGATCCCCACCTCGCCGTTGAGCCGACCGAACCCGGACTGGCCCACCCCGCCCCACATGCCCCAGGGGGTGCCGGCGATGGAGCCGTGGTCGTTCACTGACACGGCCCCCGCCCGGAGCCGGGCGGCCAGCCGGCGGGCCCGAGCCCGGTCCCGCGTCCACACCGAGGCCGTCAGGTTGAAGCCCTCCTCGTTGGCCCGGCGGACCGCCTCCTCCTCGTCCCGGACCCGGACCAGGGGGAGGAGCGGGCCGAAGGTCTCTTCCCGGAAGATGGCCATCTCCTCCGAGCGCCCCTCGACCACCGTGGGCGGGTACCAGAGGCCCGTCCCGGGAGCCTCGGGCGGGCCCCCGGCCAGGACCCGGGCCCCCTGGCGCACCGCGTCCCGGACCAGGGCGTCGACCTTCTCGAACTGCCGAGGGACCGAAAGAGGACCCACGTCGGCCTCGGGCCCCGCGGCGGGCCCGGTCCGAAGCCTCCCCAGCTTGGAGACCAGGAGCTCGGCGAAGCGGTCCGCCACCCCCTCCACCACGTAGACCCGCTCCACCGCGCAGCAGGTCTGCCCGGCGTTGAGGAAGGCCCCCCAGAGGATCCCCGAGGCGGCCACCTCGAGGTCGGCGTCCTCGCACACGATGGCCGTGTCCTGCCCCCCGAGCTCGAACACCACCGGGGTCAGATGGCGGGCGGCGACCTCCATGACCTTGCGGGCGGTGGCTGCGGAGCCGATCAGGCAGACCTTGTCGCAGGGGGCGTCCACCAGGGCCGCCCCCACCTCCGGGCCCCCCTGGACCACCGTGGCCACGCCGGGCGGGAGCGGCTCGAGCAGTTCCCGGATCGCCTCTCCCACCGTGGGGATGAACTCGGAGGGCTTGAGGACTACCGCGTTCCCCACCAGGAGCGCCGGGGCCA
>DATLZQ010000081.1:0-7542 GCA_035573915.1 Actinomycetota bacterium
GCGACGATGCGGTCCCTCCCGCCGCACCCGGAGGTCCCCGGTGCCCTCGAGCAGCTCCGAGCCGCCGGGTTTCCCCTCGCCACCCTCACCAACTCCCCGTCGAGCATGGCCCGGGCCCAGCTCGAGCACGCCGGGATCGCCGGGCTCTTCGACCACGTCCTCTCGGTGGAGGAGGTCCGCCGCTACAAGCCCGCCCCCGAGCCCTACCGCATGGCGGCCGAGCGCCTGGGCCTTTCCCCGGCCGAGGTGCGGTTGGTGGCGGCGCACGACTGGGACGTCTGGGGCGCGATGCGAGCGGGCTGCCGCGGCGCCTACGTGGCGCGGAGTCCCGGGCCGTTCGCGTTCGGGGAGCCTCCCGACGTCGTGGGCCCCGACCTGGCCTCGGTGGCCGACGCCATTCTCGCGGTGGACCGGCCCTGAGCCGACCCCTCACGGGCACCGGGACCAGCCTGGGCCCTCCGGCTCCCGACGGGCGTGGCCCTCAGGCCACGGGCGAGCCGGGGGCGCCCCGCCAGTCGTAGGGCTGACGTAGCTCGTGATGCCCTGCATGTAGTTGGCCCGGTCGAAGCCGGTGGGGTCCGGGCTCCGGGCGTGGCTCATGCTCCCCTTCGCCTGCTCCACCGAGGCGTATCCGCGCTCCTTGAGCCAGGCCCGGAGCCCCTCGAGGACGGTGCCCAGGTGTCCGGCCCGTACTTGAAAGCGCGGAGGCCATCATCACGACGTCTGCGCCCACCAGGATCAGCTTGACGGCGTCCTCGGCCGAGTGGACCCCGGAGCTCGCGGCCAGGGACGCGTTCACCTTGCCCCGGAGCATGGCGATCCAGCGGAGCGGCAGGCGGATCTCGTCCGGCGTGCTGAGCCGGAGGGTGGGGTCCACCCGGAGCTCCTCGAGGGTCCACGTCGGGCTGGAGGAAGCGGTTGAACAGCACCAGGCCGTCCGCCCCGGCCTCCACGAGGCGGTGGGCCATGTTCGCGAACGAGCTGAAGAAGGGGCCCACCTTCACGGCGATCGGGGTTCGCACCTGTTCCCGGTCGGGGGCCACCAACTCGAGGTAGCGGCGCTCCAACCTCGCAGGCCCGGCGTTGACCAGGTAGCTCCCAGAAGCTACATTCCTACCGTGCGTGCCGTGGGGCTGAAGGTCCTCAAGAACAAGCTGAGCGAATACGTGAGGATGGCAGCCGCGGGCGAGACCGTCCTCGTGACGGACCGCGACCGGGTCGTCGCCGAGCTCGGGCCGCCGCGGCCGGGGCGCGCTCCCTGGCTCGCCGACGCCCTGCTCGCCGAGGCCGTCAGGGAAGGGTGGGTCACGCCCCCGCTCCACCCGCTCCCCCAACCGCCCCCGAGGAAGCCGGTCGCCCCGCTCCGGGCGCTCCTCGAAGAGCTCGAGGCGGACCGGGCCGACCGGTGATCTACCTCGACACCTCGGTCGTCCTCGCCGAGCTCCTCAGCGAGGACACCCACCCCGGCCCGGCCTTCTGGTCGGGAGGGCCGTTCGTCTCGAGCCGCCTCCTCGAGTACGAGCTGTGGGTGCGGATCCACGGCCGCGGCCTGGCCCAGAGCCACGGCGAGCTTGCCCGCGACTTCCTCTCGGGCCTCGCCTTGGTCGAGCTCGCCCCCCCGGTCCTCGCCCGCGCCCTGGATCCGTTCCCGGTGCCGGTCCGCACGCTCGACGCGCTCCACCTCGCGACGGTCGACTTCCTCCGGCGCCAGGGGCAGCGCCCTACCCTCGCCAGCTATGACCGCCGCCTCTCCGAGGCGGCCGCCGCCCTCGGCGTCCCCGTGGCCGACCTCGGGGCCCGGTAGCGGAGCCGAACACCCGACCGTCGGGAGCGCGGGACTCCTCCTGCCACCCAGGCGTCGGTCCCTACGCCGGCGAGCTGGCCCTTCGCTTGCGGCCTCGAGCGCAGGCGCCGGATGACGACGTGCACCTGCCGGGGCGAGGTCGGCCAGGACGACGACGCGGACCTCTCGGAACCTCCGGAGGCGGGCATCGTCGGTGAGGAACGTGTCCTCCCCCTGCGGAGACGGCGGTGGCGAGGTGCGCCGCCTCGGGCAGCCGGACTCCGTAGGAGGCGCGGATGCGCGCTGCCTCCACCGCTACGGCGTCGTCGAGGGCGAGGAGCGGCATGTTCGGGCTCCCCAGCAGCAGCTCGCGGTAGCGGGCCGCGAGGCGACTCCTGCCCAGTAGTCCCGCCCCGGAGGGGACTTCTGGCCCTACCACCGAACCTGGCGGGAGGGAACCCTCGCTTCGAGAGGGATGGAAGGGAGCGAAGCGAGGCTTGGATGCGACTCTCTATGACCCGGTCCGGCCAGCACGCCCTGCGGATCGTCGCCGCCCTGGCCCGGAGCGGGGAGCGGCTCCCGGCGCGCCAGCTTTCCGAGCTCACCGGGGTCCCCAGGGGATGCATGCCCGAGGTGGTGGCCTGCCTGAGCCGGGCGGGGATCCTTGACACGGTGTCCGGGGCCCGAGGGGGGTGCTGGCTGGCCCGAGGCCCCACGGAGGTCACGGTGCTGGACGTCTTGCAGGCGGTGGAGGGGCTGCCCTCGCTGGAGAACTGCCTTCTGGACGGCAGGCCCCACGGTGAGCCGCCCTGCGCCCTCCACGAGCCGTGGGTCCGGGCCCAGCGCGCGGTCGTGGAAGCCCTGCAGTCGGTGACCGTGGCCGACCTGGCCCATCCGGGGGGCTGGCCGTGTCGGGTCCACGCTCCCGAGCCTCCGGCGGTCCGGGGCCACGCAGGGGGGGAGGGGGACAGCACGCCGTGAGGCTCACCAGGCGCGACTTCCTGAAGCTGGCGGGAGGGACCACGGCCAGCGTCCTGCTGCTGGGCCGGGCGGGACTCGCCCTGCGGCGGCTGGAGCCGGTGTCCGTGGCCAACCCGTTGGCCCACTACCCGGACCGGGACTGGGAACGCGTCTACCGGGACCAGTACCGGTACGACTCCTCGTTCACCTACGTCTGCTCCCCCAACGACACTCACGCCTGCCGGATGCGAGCCTTCGTCCGGAACGGCGTGGTGACCCGCATCGAGCAGAACTACGACGCCGGGAACTACCAGGACCTGTTCGGTAACCGGGCCACGGCCCATTGGAACCCCCGCGGGTGTCCGAAAGGGTTGACGCTCCACCGACGGGTGTACGGCCCCTACCGGCTCCGCTACCCCATGGTGCGGGAGGGGTGGAAGGCCTGGGCGGACGCCGGCTTCCCCCGGCTCACTCCCGAGCTGCGCACCCGGTACCGGTTCCATGCCAGGGGCAGGGACCGCTTCGTCCGTCTGTCCTGGGACGAGGTCTACCGGTACCTGGCCGCCGCCATGGTGGCCATCGCCAGGACCTACAGTGGGGGGGAGGGAGCCCGGGCCCTGGCCGAAGAGGGCTACGAGCCGGAGATGATCGAGGCCATGCACGGGGCGGGCACCCGCACCTTCAAGCTCCGCGGAGGGATGGGGCTGCTCGGGGTCCTCGGCAAGTACGGTCTCTACCGCTTCTCGAACATGCTCGCCCTCCTGGACCAGCACGTGCGGGGGGTTTCCCCGGAGGAGGCCTTGGGCGGCAGGAACTGGTCCAACTACACCTGGCACGGAGACCAGGCCCCAGGATTCCCCTTCGTCCACGGCCTGCAGGCTTCCGACGTTGACTTCAACGACCTCCGCCACTCTCGCCTCCACATCCAGTGCGGCAAGAACCTCGTGGAAAACAAGATGCCGGAGTCCCACTTCTTCCACGAGGTCATGGAGCGCGGAGGGAAGGTGGTGACCATCACCCCCGAGTACTCGCCGCCCGCCACCAAGTCCGACTACTGGATCCCCATCCGCCCGGCCACCGACGCCGCCCTGTTCCTGGGGATCACCCGGATCCTCATGGACGAAGGCTGGTACGACGAGAACTTCGTCAAGCGCTTCACCGACTTCCCCTTGCTCGTCCGCACCGACAGCCTCAAGCGCCTCCGGGCGCACGAGGTGTTCCCCGGGTACCGGCCCCGGCTCAGGCCGGACGGTCCCAGCTTCGCCCGGCAGGGTCTCACCGAGGAGGACTACGAGCGGATCGGGTGGGACTTCGTGGTCTGGGACCGCATCCAGGGAGGCCCGGCCCCGGTGAGCCGGGACGAGGTGGGCGAGCGGATGAGCGTGGACCCGGCCCTGGAGGGTCGGTACACCGTGACGCTGGTGGATGGGTCCAGGGTGGAGGTGGCACCCCTGTTCGAGCTGTACCGTCTGCACCTCCGTGACTACGACCTGGAGACCGTGGCCGAGATCACCCAGGCGCCCAAGGACCTGATCCGCCAGCTTGCTCGAGACATCGCCACCCTCTCCCCCGTGGCCATCCACATCGGAGAAGGGATCAACCACTGGTTCCACGCGACCGAGGCCAACCGGGCCATGTACCTCCCGCTCATGCTCACGGGCAACGTGGGCAAGCCCGGCGCCGGATGCCACACGTGGGCCGGCAACTACAAGTCCGCCCTGTTCCAGGGGACCCCCTGGAGCGGCCCGGGGTTCGAGGGCTGGATCTACGAGGATCCCTTCGCCCCCAACCTCGACCCCCAGGCCTCGGGCAAGGAGGTCCGGGTCCGGAAGTGCGCCAAGGGCGAGGAGCCGGCCTACTGGAACCGAGGGGACCGTCCCCTCGTGGTAGACACCCCGAAATACGGGAGGAAGGTGTTCACCGGAGCCACCCACATGCCCACCCCCACCAAGGTGATGTGGTTCACCAACGTGAACTTGCTCAACAATGCGAAGCACGCCTACGACATGCTGAAGAACGTCAACCCCAAGGTCGACCTGATCGTCTCACAGGACATCGAGATGACCGCCTCGTGTGAGTACGCCGACGTCGTCCTGCCGGCGAACTCGTGGATGGAACTGGAAGGACTTGAGGTCACCGCGTCCTGCTCCAACCCCTTCCTGCAGATCTGGAAGGGTGGGATCCGCCCCCTCGGCGATACCAAGGACGACATCGTAATCTACGCCGAGCTGGCCCGGGAGCTCAGCCGCCAGACGGGTGACCGGCGGTTCGCGGACTACTGGCGGTTCGTGCTTGAGGGGCGGCGCGAGGTGTACCTGCGGCGGCTCCTGGAGACCTCCGCAACGACGGCCGGCTACGACCTGGACGACATCATGGCCGGGAAGTACGGGGAGCCCGGGGCCGCCCTCATGTTGTTCCGCACCTACCCGCGGGTCCCCTTCTACGAGCAGGTCCACGAGTCGGTCCCCTTCTTCACGGACACCGGTCGGCTCAACGCCTACTGCGACATCTCCGAGGCCATCGAGTACGGGGAGAACTTCGTCGTCCACCGGGAGGCGGTCGAGGCCACGCCGTACCTTCCCAACGTGATCGTGTCGACCAATCCCCTGGTCCGTCCCGACGACTACGGCATCCCGCTGGAGGCCGACGACGGGGACCTGCGGACGGTCCGAAACGTGAAGATGGCCTGGTCCGAGGTCAAGCGGACGGTGAACCCGCTATGGGCCCGCGGGTACCGCTTCTACTGCCTGACCCCGAAGACTCGCCACCGGGTGCACTCGCAGTGGAGCGTGACCGACTGGAACCTGATCTGGGACTCCAACTTCGGGGACCCCTACCGGCAGGACCGACGGACGGTCGGGGTCGGCGAACACCAGATGCACATCAACCCCGAGGCTGCCAGGGACCTCGGGATCAACGACGGCGACTACGTCTACGTGGACGCCGACCCCGCTGACCGGCCCTACCGAGGCTGGCGCCCCGAGGACCCCTTCTACCGGGTGGCCCGGCTCATGGTCCGGGTGAAGTACAACCCCGCCTATCCCTACGACGTGGTCATGATGAAGCACGCGCCGTTCATGGCCACCGAGAAGTCGGTGCGGGCTCACGAGAGCCGCCCCGACGGACGGGCCCTATCCGAGGACACCGGTTACCAGGCGAACTTCCGCTACGGGTCCCAGCAGTCCGTGACCCGCGACTGGTCCATGCCCATGCACCAAACGGACAACCTGTTCCACAAGGCCAAGGACTCCACGCACTTCGTGTTCGGCTACGAGCCGGACAACCACGCCGTCAACACCGTGCCCAAGGAGACGTTGGTCAGGGTGACCCTGGCCGAGCCGGGGGGGTTGGGCGGCAAGGGGCTGTGGGCGCCCCTCCACCGCCACAAGACGCCTCGCAACGAGGACGGGATGATGCTGGCCTACCTCGAGGGGGCCTTCGTGAGGGAGGTTCGGTGATGGGCACCGTCAAGGCCTACGACCCCGAGGATCCCTTCGAGATCGTGGGGGTCCTCCTCGACGGGCCCATGGACGACGCGGCCGTCGAGGAGATGGCCCGCACGTTCGTGGAGGAGTACGTCCTGCAGGGGTGGACCGCGCGGCGGATCCTGGCTATGTTCCACAACCCCTTCTTCGCTGGGGCCCACGAGGCCCTCCACCGTCTGGGCGAGGAGCGACTCCAGGCGATCGTCCGCGAGGTGGCTGGGGCGGAGTCCACCGCGACGGAGGAGGGGAGGGCCCGTGCCTGAGGTCTACAACTGGCAGCTGGGCCGGAAGATGCGGTACCGGTTTCCGGAGGCTCACCCCCGGTGGCAGTTCGCTTTCGTGTTCAACATCAACCGGTGCATTGCGTGCCAGACGTGCACCATGGCCTGCAAGTCGACCTGGACCTTCTCCGAGGGCCAGGAGTACATGTGGTGGAACAACGTCGAGACCAAGCCCTATGGCGGCTACCCCCAGTCCTGGGACGTGAAGATCCTCTCCCTCCTGGAACAGGCCAATCCCGGGGGGCAGGTGTGGGACGTGAGCCAGCGGGACGACCGTCGCCCTTACGGCGTATATCGGGGGAAGACGATCTTCGAGGCCGCCGCCGACCAGGGAGGGAGCCAGGAGGCTCTCGGCTACCTTCCCACCGACCAGGAGTGGCAGGCCCCCAACATCTACGAGGACACCGCCGCCGGCCCACCGGGGAGGCCGGGCAAGTTCGGGCGGGGCACCTCGCTGCCCCAGCACACCCCGTGGTTCTTCTACCTGCAGCGTCTGTGCAACCACTGCACCTACCCTGCCTGCGTGGCCGCCTGTCCCCGCAACGCCATCTACAAGCGGCCCGAGGACGGCATCGTCCTCATCGACCAGGAGCAGTGCCGCGGCTACCGGAAGTGCGTCGAGGCGTGCCCGTACAAGAAGTCGATGTACCGCGGCAACACGCGCACGTCCGAGAAGTGCGTCGCCTGCTATCCGCGCGTCGAGGGCCGCGACCCCGAGAGCGACGGCCAGCCGCTCGAGACGCGGTGCATGGCCGCCTGCATCGGCCAGATCCGCATGCAGGGCCTGGTCCGGATGAACCCGGACGGGACGTGGGCCGAGGACCGCTACCACCCGCTCTACTACCTCGTGCACGTGGCCCGCGTGGCGCTGCCCCTCTACCCGCAGTTCGGGACCCAGCCCAACGGCTTCTACATCCCGCCGCGCTGGGTGCCGCGCCCCTACCTGCGCCAGATGTTCGGCCCCGGCGTGGATGCGGCCATCGAGAAGTACCTCGCGCCCGACCGCGAACTGCTGGCCGTGCTTCAACTCTTC
>DATLZQ010000082.1:0-17365 GCA_035573915.1 Actinomycetota bacterium
GCTTCCTCCCTCGCCCACCCCCTCGAGCCCCCCGGCGGCGGGGCCCCCCGCCCAGCCCGCGGGCCCCCTGTGGGTCGCGGGCGAGGACCTGGGGTGGGCGGTGGTGGACGGTGCGCTGTTCGCCACCGACGACGGCGGGGCCAGCTGGAGCCTGCGGTACGGCGGGCCCGCCCGGCTCTCGGCCGTCCAGTTCGTGGACGCGACCCGGGGATGGGCCCTCACCCCGGAGGGGCTGCTCCGGACCGAGGACGGCGGGGCCACCTGGGAGCCGGTGGCGGTCCCGGGGCCGGTGGAGGCCCTGTGCGTGGCCCCGGGAGCCGAGGGAGCCACCCTCTGGGTGGCCGGGGCGCGCTCCGGGTCGGCCCCCGCCGGGGTGGTCCTGCGCTCCACGGACGGGGGCTCCACCTGGCAGCCCCGGGCCCTCTCCCTCCCCGAGGGGCCCTGGGCGCTCGAGCTCCGCTGCGCCGCCGACGGGGGCTGGGTCCTGGCCAGGGACGGGGGCGCGGCCGGGCACGAGGCCTTCGGCCTCCTGCGGGTGCGGGGCGACGCCGTGGCCCCGGTCCTGCAGGAGCCGGGCACCCACCCCTTCGGGACCGAGGGGGTACCGCCCGCCGCCGGCCCCTACGCCGGGCCCCTGGTGGCCCTGGGCGGGGAAGGGGCCCGGTTCGTCACGTGGTGCCCGCCCTGTGAGGGGGGGCCCACGGTGATGCTCACCGACGACGGGGGGGCCACCTGGCGGACGGTGCAGCTCCCGGGCGAACTGAGCTCGGCCCACGTCCCGGTGGGCATGGCCTTCCTGGACCGGGACCGGGGGTGGCTGCTCCTCCGCCGGGAGGGGCCGGGCCGCCCGGGCCTGCTGGCGTTCCGGACGGGCGACGGCGGGCGGACCTGGACCGGGGCCTGACCGAAAGCCGAGCCCACGCTCGCCCGACCGACCCCGCAGGCCGCCCCCAACCCTGGCCCGGCCCGACGGTCGGTCCCCTAAACTCGGAGCCTGATGCGGGAGGTGGAGGGCCGCGCTGCGCCGGGCCGGGCGGACATGTCGCCCGCCTACGACCCCCTGGCCACCGAGGCCCGGTGGTATGCGGAGTGGGAGCGGCGGGGCTACTTCGGGGCCCGCCCCAACTCCGGCCGCCCCCCGTTCTGCGTGGTGATCCCGCCGCCCAACATCACCGGCCGCCTCCATGTGGGGCACGCCCTCAACAACACCCTCCAGGACATCGTCGTCCGCCGCCGGCGGATGCAGGGCTACGAGACCCTCTGGCTCCCGGGCACCGACCACGCGGGGATCGCCACCCAGGTGGTGGTCCAGCGGGAGCTGGCCCGGGAGGGGGTGGACTGGCGGGCCCTGGGCCGGGAGGCCTTCCTGGAGCGGGTGTGGGCCTGGAAGGAGCGGTACGGGGGGGAGATCGTGGAGCAGCTCAAGGCCCTGGGCTTCAGCTGCGACTGGAGCCGGCTCCGGTTCACCATGGACGAGGGGCTGGCCCGGGCGGTGCGGGTGGCCTTCGTGCGCCTTTACGAGGACGGCCTCATCTACCGGGGGGAGCGGATCATCAACTGGTGCCCCCGGGACACCACGGCCCTCTCCGACTCCGAGGTCGAGCACCGGGAGGTGGAGGGGGAGCTCGTCACGTTCCGCTACGAGCTGGCCGACGGGAGCGGCCACATCGACGTGGCCACCACCCGGGTGGAGACCATGCTCGGGGACACCGGGGTGGCCGTGCACCCCGACGACTCCCGCTACCGCCACCTGGTGGGCAGGCGGGTCCGCCACCCCTTCACTGGCCGGCTCCTCCCGGTGGTGGCGGACGAGGCGGTGGACCCCGACTTCGGCACCGGGGCGGTCAAGGTCACCCCGGCCCACGACCCCACGGACTTCGAGATCGGGCAGCGCCACGGGCTGGAGGCCGTCAACATCCTCACCGCCGAGGCCACCATCTCCGACGCCGCTCCCGAGGAGTTTCGGGGCCTGGACCGGTACGCGGCCCGCAAGCGCGTCCTCCACCGCCTGGAGGAGCTCGGGCTGGTGGTCAAGGTGGAGCGGCCCTACCTCCACTCGGTGGGCCACTGCTACCGGTGCGGGGCGGAGATCGAGCCCTGGATCTCGGGCCAGCAGTGGTTCGTGGCCGTGGACCGGCTCAAGGGCCCAGCCAAGGAGGCGGCGCTGGACGGGAGGCTGTCCTTCTTCCCAGCCCGGTGGGTCCACGCCTTCACCCAGTGGCTGGACGACCTCCGGGACTGGAACATCTCCCGCCAGCTCTGGTGGGGCCACCGGATCCCGGTCTGGTACTGCCGGGACGGGCACGAGTTCGCCGCCGTGGAGGACCCCGAGGCCTGTCGGGTCTGCGGCTCCCGGGAGATCGAACAGGACCCCGACGTCCTGGACACCTGGTTCTCCTCCCAGCTCTGGCCGTTCTCCACCCTGGGCTGGCCCGAGCGCACGGAGGACCTCGAGTTCTTCTACCCGACCTCGGTCCTGGTCACGGGCTACGAGATCCTCTACCTGTGGGTGGCCCGGATGGTCATGTCGGGCCTCTACTTCATGGGGGAGGTCCCGTTCCGCGACGTGGTCATCCACGGCCTGGTCCGCGACCCCCAGGGCCGGAAGATGTCCAAGTCCCTGGGCAACGTCATCGACCCCCTAGACGTGGTCCGGACCCACGGGGCCGACGCCCTGCGGTTCGCCCTGGCCCGCCAGGCCACGGGGAGCCAGGAGATCCCCCTGGGCATGGAGTACATCGAGGCCGCCCGCCGCTTCGCCAACAAGGTGTGGAACGCCGGGCGGCTGGTCCTCTCGACCTACGAGGGTGGGGCCCCCGAGCTCCCGCCCCCGGAGCGGTGGACCCTCACCGACCGGTGGCTCCTGTCCCGTCATCAGGCCTGCTTCGAGGAGGTGGACCGGGCCCTCGAGGAGTACCGGTTCTCCGACGCCGCCCAGGCCCTGCACCGCTTCTTCTGGTCGGAGTTCGCCGACTGGGGCCTGGAGGCGGCCAAGCCCCGGCTGTACGAGGGGAGCGAGGGGGAGCGCCGGCACGCGTCCTCCGTCCTGGCCTGGGTCCTCGAGCGGACCCTCCGCCTGCTCCACCCCATCATGCCGTTCGTCACCGAGGAAGTCTGGCAGCGGTTCGGGGCGGGGCCGTCCATCATGGTGGCCCCCTGGCCCGAGCCCCACCCCGAGCACCGCGACCTCGAGGCCGAGGCCCGGTTCGGCTTCGCCGAGGCCCTGGTGGCCGAGGTCCGCCGGTTCCGAAAGGCCCACGGCCTGGCGGACCGGGTGCCGCTCACGGTCCGGGTCCTCCCCCTCGACCACCAACGCTCGGTCCTCCTGGAGCTGGGAGCCGAGATCCAGCGGCTGGCCACGGTCGCCTCCCTGGAGGTCCTGGAGGGCCCCGTGGACCCCGCGGGTTCGGCCCGCCTGTCCGTGGACGGGGCCCAGGTCCTGGTGCCCCTGGCGGGGGTTCTGGACGTCGAGGTGGAGCGGGCCCGCATCCGCCGGCGGCTGGAGGAAGTGGAGGCCGAGGCCGCCCGGAGCGAACGCAAGCTCGCCAACGAGCAGTTCCTGGCCCGGGCCCCGGCGGAGGTGGTGGAGCGGGAGCGGGAGAAGCTCGCCGCGCTCAAGGAGGAGGCGGCCGCGCTGGCCGCCCAGCTCGAGGAGCTGGGCGGGGGCTAGGGCGTCCGCAGCGGCCGTGGAGTTCGCCGACGCCCTCCGGGACCTGGAGGCGAGGGCCTCGGAGTTCCGCCCGGAGCCCACCCTGGAGCGGATCCGGGCCCTCGCCGACCTCCTGGACAACCCCCAGCTCGCCTACCCCACCGTCCACGTCACGGGGACCAACGGCAAGACCACGACCACCCGGCTGGTGACCGCCCTCACCTGCTCCCTGGGCCTCACCACGGGGACCTTCACCTCCCCCCACGTGACCTCGGTCACCGAACGGCTCTCGGTGTGCGGGGAGCCCATCTCGGAGGAGGAGTTCGCCGAACACTACGAGCACCTGCTCCCCTTCCTCCAGGAGGTGGACCGCCGGAGCGAGCGACGGGTCTCCTACTTCGAGGCCCTCACAGCCCTGGCCTACCTGTGGTTCGCGGACAGGCCGGTGTCCCTGGGGGTGTTCGAGGTGGGGATGGGGGGGACCTGGGACGCCACCAACCTGGTCCGGGGGGACGTGGCCGTCCTCTGCCCGGTGGGCCTGGACCACCCCGAGCTCGGGGACACCGTGGACAAGGTGGCCAGGGAGAAGGCCGGGATCATCAAGGAGGGGCGGGTGGCGGTGGTCCGGGAGCAGCGGCCCGAGGCCCTGGAGGTCATCCGAAGCCGCTGCCGGGAGGTGGGGGCCACCCTGCTCCTGGAGGGCGAGGACTGGGTCCTCGAGTCCCGCCTCCCCGCCTGGGGCGGCCAGTACCTGGCGGTCAAGGCCCCCCACGGGACCTACGCCGACCTGTTCCTCCCCCTCTTCGGCGAGCAGCTGGGCCGGAACGCCGCCGCGGCCATCGTGGCCGTGGAGGCCCTCCTGGACCGGGCCCTGGACGAGCAGACCGTCCGAGGCGCCCTGGAGGGAGTGCGGTCGCCGGGCCGGGTGGAGGTGGTGGCCCGCCACCCCACGGTGGTCCTGGACGGCGCCCACAACCCCGACGCCGCGGAGGCCCTGGCCGCCGCCCTCCGGGAGGCGTTCCGGTGGGACCGGCTCCACCTCGTGATCGGGATGTTCGCCGACAAGGACGTGGAGTCGGTGGCCCGGGCCCTGGGGGCCCTGGCCGACCGGGCCTACGCCAGCCCCAACTCGAGCCCCCGCTCGGCCCCGCCCGAGCGGGTGGCCTCGGCCCTGGCCGCGGCAGGGGTGGGGGAGGTGGAGACCTTCGCCACCGTGGCCCAGGCCGTGGAGGCGGCCCGGGGGGCGGCCGAGGAGGGCGACCTCATCCTGGTGACGGGCTCTTTCTATACTGTGGCGGACGCCCGGCCCCTGTTCGTGGGGGCCTGACCCCGGGACCTCCCCGGGACCTCGAGGAGCACCGTGGCCGAGGAGTCGACCCTGCTCATCGTGAAGCCCGACGCCGTGCGGCGGGGGCTGATCGGGGAGATCCTGTCCCGCGTGGAGCGGAAGGGCCTGCGCATCGAGGCCCTGCGGATGATGCGGGTGGACCGGGACCTCGCGGAGCGCCACTACGCCGAGCACCGGGAGAAGCCCTTCTTCGGGGAGCTCGTGGACTTCATCACCTCCGGGGAGGTGGTGGTGGCCAAGGTCACCGGGCGGCAGGCCATCTCGGTCCTCCGGGCCATGATGGGGGCCACCGACCCCGCCGCGGCGGCCCCCGGGACCATCCGGGGGGACTTCGGGACCGTGATCACCGAGAACCTGGTCCACGGGAGCGACTCCCCGGAGGCGGCCCGTCGGGAGCTGGCCCTGTTCTTCCCCGAGGACGAGGGCGCCTCGTGAGGAGGGGGCGGTGAACCCCCTGCGGGACGCCCTGCTGTGGGCGTCCCGGAGCCCTTCGCTCGCCTCCCTGGCCCCCCGCCTGTGGTTCGTGCGCCGGGCCGTGCGCCAGTTCATGCCGGGGGAGACCCTGGAGGACGCCCTGCGGGCCGCCCGGACCTTCGCCAGGCGAGGGCTCCCCACCACCCTCACCCACCTCGGAGAGAACGTGAGGAGCCGGGAGGAGGCCGAGGCCGCCACCGGCCACTACCTCGAGGTCCTGCGGCGGGTCCACCGGCTGGGCCTGGACGCCGAGATCTCAGTCAAGCTCACCCACCTCGGGCTGGACCTCGACCGGGCCCTGGCCCTGGAGAACCTGGAACGGCTGGCCCGGGCCGCCGCGGAGCTCGGGAACTGGGTGTGGGTGGACATGGAGTCCAGCCCCTACGTAGACCCCACCCTGGACATCTACCGAAAGCTCGTGGGGAGCTGGCCCCAGCTCGGGGTGTGCCTTCAGGCCTACCTCTACCGGACCGAGGACGACCTCGAGACGCTCCTTCCCCTCTGTCCCTCCGTCCGGCTGGTCAAGGGGGCCTACCGGGAGCCGCCCCACGTGGCCCACCGCCGGCGGGCCCGGGTGGACGAGAGCTTCCTCCGGCTCGCCCGGCGGCTGCTTGAGGCCGGGCGGGCCGGGAGGCTCCGGCGGTTCGCCCTGGCTACCCACGACCTCCGGCTGGTGGGGCGGGTGGAGCGGATGCGGCGGGAGCTGGGGCTCCCCCGGGAGGCCTTCGAGGTCCAGATGCTCTACGGGATCCGCCAGGCCGACCAGTTCCGGCTGGTCGAGCGGGGGTTCCGCTGCCGGTGCCTCATCACCTACGGGGAGGCGTGGTACCCCTGGTATGTGCGGCGGCTGGCGGAGCGGCCCGCCAACCTCTGGTTCGTGGCGAGGAACGTCTTCGCCCCCGCCCCCACCGCCCTGGAGGCCCTGGAGGGCCCGGAGGGCCTGGAGGACCAGAGGAGTCTGGAGGGCCGGGAGGGCCCGGAGGGCCGGGAGGCCTGAGCCTCAGCCCTCCCAGCGGCGGAAGGCCAGGACGGCGTTGTGCCCCCCGAACCCGAAGGCGTTGGACAGGGCCAGCCGGACGTCGGCCGGACGGGCCACGTTCGGCACGTAGTCCAGGTCGCATTCCTCGTCGGGGGTCTCGTAGTGGATGGTGGGGGGGATCACGCCCCGGGCCACCACCAGGGCCGCCACGGCCGCCTCGGCCGCCCCCGCCGCCCCCACCATGTGCCCGGTCATGGACTTGGTGGAGGACACCGGGACCCGGTAGGCGTGGTCGCCCAGGGCCTTCTTGATGGCCCGGGTCTCGGCGGCGTCGTTGAGGGGGGTGGAGGTCCCGTGGGCGTTGATGTAGCCCACGGCCTCGGGGGGCTCCCCGGCCTCCTCCAGGCAGGCCTGGGTGGCCTGGATGGCCCCGATGCCCTCCGGCTGGGGGGCGGTGATGTGGTAGGCGTCGGCGGACTCCCCGAACCCCGCCACCTCGGCGTAGATCCGGGCTCCCCGGGCCCGGGCCCGCTCGGCCTCCTCCAGGACCAGGGCGCAGGCCCCCTCGGCCAGGACGAACCCGTCCCGGTGCTTGTCGAAGGGGCGGCTGGCGGTCTCGGGGTCGGGGTTGCGGGTGAGGGCCTGGGCCTGGGCGAACCCGGCCACGGTGAGGGGAAGGGTGGCCGCCTCCGACCCACCCCCGATGGCCACGTCGGCCAACCCCAGCTTGACCAGGCGGAAAGCCCAGCCCACCCCGTGGGCCCCGGCCGCGCAGGCCGTGGTGACGCAGGAGTTGGGCCCGGTGAACCCGAAGTGCATGGCGATGTGCCCGGCGGCCGCGTTGGGCATCATCTGGGGGACGAGGAAGGGCGAGACCCGATCCGGCCCCTTCTCGAGGAAGACCAGGTGCTGGCGGAGGAGGCTCTCGAGCCCCCCCACCCCGGTCGAGAACACCACCCCCACCCGGGACGGCTCCACCTGGGGCGACCCGGCGTCGGTCCAGGCGAGCTGGGCGGCGGCCACGGCCAGGTGCACGACCCGGTCGGTCCGCCGGGCCTCCTTGGCCCCCATCCACTCGGCGGGGTCGAAGTCCGGCACCTCCCCCGCGATCTGCACGGGGAGGCCGCTGGGGTCGAAGTTCTGGATGCGGCGGATGCCGTTGCGGCCGGCCACCGCCGCCTCCCAGAAGGCCTCCACCCCGGTCCCGATGGGGGTGACCGGGCCGATCCCGGTGACGACGACTCGGCGACCGTTCACCAGGGGGCGGGCCACCTCAGGAGATCACCCCCAGCTTCTGGGCCACGAGCTGCACGGCCTGGCCCACGGTCTTGACGCCCTCCATCTCCTCCTCGGGGATGGAGACCCCGAACTCCTCCTCCAGGGCCAGCACGGCCTCCACCAGGTCCAGGGAGTCGGCGTCCAGGTCCTCCTGGAAGCGGGCGCCCGCCGTCACCTTGTCCTCGGGGACCGAGAGGTTCTCGGCCAGGATCTTCCGCACCCTGCTTTCGATCTCTGCCATCTCCATGCGCGCTGCCTCCTTGCTCCAGCCTTCTCCGCCGTCTCCGCCGGCCCCGGGCCGGGGGGGCCGGCCCTCAGCCTCTCAGGCCGTGAGGCCCCCGTCCACCGCGATCACCGCCCCGTTCACGTAGCTCGCCTCGGGCCGGCAGAGGAAGGCGATGACCGCGGCGATCTCCTCGGGGGTCCCGAACCGCCCCGCCGGGGTGAGGTCGATGTAGCGCTGACGGGTCTCGTCGGACTGCTCCTCGGTCATCCGGGTCTCCACGAACCCGGGGCACACCGCGTTCACCGTGATGCCCCGGCTTCCCACCTCCCGGGCCAGGGACCGGGTGAGGCCGATGAGGCCGGCCTTGGACGCCGAGTAGGCCGTCTGCCCGGCGTTGCCACGGAGGGCAGCCACGGAGGAGACGTTCACGATCCGCCCCCACCGGGCCCGCAGCATCCCGGCCAGCGCCCGCCGGGAGCACAGGAAGGCCCCCCGCAGGTTGGTCTCCACCGTCGTGTCCCACCACTCCAGGGCGTAGCGGACGGCCAGCCCGTCCCGGATGAACCCGGCGTTGTTCACGAGGACCCGGACCGGCCCGAAGGCCTCCTCCACCTGCCGGAAGGCCCGGTCCACGGAGGTCTCGTCCCGCACCTCGATGGGGACGGCCATGGCCTCGGCCCCCTCGGCGGTGGCCTTGGCTACCACCTCCTCGGCCCCCTCCGCGTCGGAGCGGTAGCCCGCGGCCACCTTGAGCCCGGCCCGGGCCAGGGCCAGGACCGTGGCCGCCCCGATCCCCCGGGAGGCCCCGGTCACCAGGGCGATGGTGGCCTCGGGATCCCTCACGGCCCCCCCCCGGACCGCTCGGAGGCCCCGGCGGGGGCGGGCGCCGTCCACCGGACGAGGTTCGCCCCCCAGGCCATGCCGGCCCCGAAGGCCACGGTGAGGACGAGGTCTCCGGGGGCCAGCGACCCCTCCCGCCAGGCCCGGTCCATGGCCAGAGGGATGGAGGCGGCCGAGGTGTTACCGGTCCGCTCGATGTCGAGGAACACCCGGTCCGGGATGCCGAGGCGCTTGCCCAGGGCCGCCAGGATCCTGGCGTTGGCCTGATGGCCGATGACCCACCGGAGCTCCTCGGGGGCCACTCCAGCCTTGTCCAGGAGGGCCCGGCTGACCTCGGCCATGGAGGTCACGGCCTCGCGGAACACCGACTGCCCGTCGAGCATCTTGAGGAAGTGGCGACGGGCCCGCACGGTCTCCTCGGTGGCCGGCTCCTCGGTGCCCCCGGCCGGAATGGTGAGGAGCTCGGCCTGGGACCCGTCCAGGGCCAGCAGCGAGTCCACCACCCCGGGCTCCGCTCCCGGCTCCAGGAGGACGGCCCCCGCGCCGTCCCCGAACAGCACGCACGTGGTCCGGTCGGTCATGTCCAGGACCCGGGACAGCACCTCGGAGCCCACCACCAGCACGCGGTCCGCCGCCCCCGCCCGGATGTGGGCGGCGCCCACGGCTAGAGCGTAGACGAACCCGGCGCAGGCCGCGTTGAGGTCGAAGGCCGGGGCCGAGGTCCGGAGCCGGGCCTGGACGAAGGCCGCGGTGGAGGGCATGAGGCGGTCGGGGGTGCAGGTGGCCACGATGAGCAGGTCCACGGTCTCCGGCCCCGCCCCGGCCCGCTCCAGGGCCCGGGCGCAGGCCTCGGCGGCCAGGGACCCCGTGGTCTCCGTGGGCCCCGCGAACCGCCGCTCCCGGATGCCGGTCCGGTCCGCGATCCAGGCGTCGGAGGTGTCCAGGAAGCCCTCGAAGTAGGCGTTGGGGACGACCCGGGAGGGGAGGGCCGTCCCTACCGAGGCGATCCGCGCGTACCGGGGCGCCGTCACCCCTCCGCTCCTCCGGGCGGTCCCTTGGTCCTCGTCCCGGCGGTCAGCCGGCCGCTCACGACGTTCGGCCCCGCCGTCACCTGGCCGTCCCCGGCCGCCCCCGGGGCCGGGCTTCGTCCACCCAGACCAGGGGCTGGCCCTTCTGGACCGGCTCGCCGTCCCGGACCAGGACGCCGACCACCCGTCCCTCGATGGGGGAGCGGACCTCGAGGGAGACCCCGCCCTGCTCCACGAGAGCCAGGGCCTGCCCGGCCCGCACCCACTCGTGCCCCTCCCGGAACTGGGCCGGGGGGAGGTGGCGGAGCCGGCCGGCGGCCGGGGCCACTACCAGGCGGACCCCGAGCCCCACGGACTCGCCCACCGGCTCGTGGAGGACGTCGGGCACGACGAGCGGGGACTCGCTGTGGACCTTCATGTCTCGCCCTCCTCGGACGGGCGCGCCCCGCGCACCTCGTCGGCCAGGGCCCGGGCCTCGCCAGGCGAGCCCACCGACCGGACCGTGGCCCCGGGGGCGGCGCGACGCGCTAGCTTACCAAGAACGTCTCCCGGACCCGCCTCCACGAACACCTCCACCCCCATGTCCGCCATGGTCCGCATGGAGGCCTCCCACTGGACGGGGGAGGTGAGGTGGCGGGAGAGCAGGTCCCTAAGCTCCACCGGGTTCGTGGTGGGGCGGGCGCTCACGTTGGGGACGACGGCGAACTCGGGGGCCCGGAACCGAAGGCGTGAGATGGCCTCCCGCACGGGCTGGACGGCGTCCTCCATGAGGGGGGAGTGGAAGGCCCCCTGCACGGGGAGGCGGATGGCCCTGGCCCCGCGGCTCCGGGCCAGCTCCTCCGCCCGCTCCACGGCGGCCACCGTCCCCGAGAGGACCACCTGGCGGGCCGCGTTCACGTTGGCCACGGCCAGGACGTCTCCCCGCCCGGCCACCTCGCACACCTCCCGGGCCTCCTCCACGGAGATCCCGAGGAGGGCGGTCATGGCCCCGGCGACGCGCTCGGAGGCCCTGGCCATGGCCTCCGCCCGGGCGGCCAGGACCGACAGCCCCTCCCGGAACTCGACCGCCCCGGAGGCCACCAGGGCCGCGTACTCCCCGAGGGAGTGCCCCGCCGCCGCGTGGAAGCTCACTCCCTCTGCCCGCAGGACCTGGAAGGCCGCCAGGTCGCAGGCGAACACGGTGAGCTGGACCACGTCGGTGCGCTTGAGGGCTCGGGCGTCGCGGCTGGCCTCCACCACGTCCCACCCCAGGACCTCGGAGGCCTCCGCGAGGACCGCCTTGCCCGCCGGGTGGTCGAGCCACGGGTCGGCCATGCCGGGGTACTGGGACCCCTGGCCCGGGAAGAGGACGGCTACCCGCATGGCCGCGTGTCCCTCGGTTCCCGGCCAGCACGAAGCGGCGGCCGCAGCCGCGCACGCCGTTCGTCTGGAAGCGCCACCGAGCGCTTCGACCCAGCCGCGGCCAACCGGGTTACACGGGCCGCCCAGCGGACGTCCCCTTGGGACGCACAGGGCGGAAGACGTAGTCGAGGGGAGTTCCAGGCCGAAGACCTGGAGGCCTCCCGACCTCGAACTTCCCCTTGAACTCGACGAACTCGACCGGCCGTTGCCCCTCCTGTGTTGGCACCAGAACGGGCTTGCCATCGGCGTCGAGCAGGGCCACCCGCAACTCGTGAATCTGGTTCGCCTGGTCCCGCGGGACCTGCGCCCCACCATACGTCGGCAGGTACGTCCTTCACGGCCCGCGCGGGCCCTTCGGCGCGGGCGAGGCCCCGGCCCGGTGGCTACTATGGGGGTGCCGGCCCCGGCGGGGGCCGTCGATTTGTCAGGTCCGCCCAGGTCCGGTACAAACAGGCGATGCGCAGAGGCTGGCTGCAGGGGGCGCAGGCGAGGACCCCACCGCGGCCCGAGGGGCTGACCGGCCTCCTCGGGCGGGACATGGCGGTCGACCTCGGGACCGCCAACACCCTCGTCTACGTCCGGGGGCGGGGCATCGTGCTCAACGAGCCCTCGGTGGTGGCGGTGAACACCGCGAACGGCGCCATCCTGGCGGTGGGGATGGAGGCCAAGCGGATGATCGGGCGGACCCCGTCCCACATCCGGGCCATCCGCCCCCTCAAGGACGGGGTCATCGCCGACTTCGACATCACCGAGAAGATGCTCCGGTACTTCGTCCAGAAGGTCCATCACCGCCGGTTCCTGGCCAAGCCCCGGGTGGTGGTCTGCGTGCCCTCGGGCATCACGGGCGTGGAGCAGCGGGCGGTGGAGGAGGCCACCCTCGCCGCCGGAGCTCGGGCCGCCTACATCATCGAGGAGCCAATGGCGGCGGCCATCGGGGCGGGACTCCCCATCCACGAGCCCAGCGGGAACATGGTGGTGGACATCGGGGGCGGGACCACCGAGGTGGCCATCATCTCCCTCGGGGGCATCGTCACTTCCACCTCCATCCGGGTGGGGGGCGACGAGCTGGACGAGGCCATCATGCAGTACGTGAAGAAGGAGTACTCGGTGGCCCTGGGGGAGCGGACGGCCGAGGCCATCAAGCTAGCCATCGGCTCGGCCTTCCCCATGGCCGACGACACCGTGGCCGAGATCAAGGGCCGGGACCTCGTGAGCGGGCTCCCCAAGACCATCCACATCACGGCGGAGGAGGTCCGCAAAGCCATCGAGGAGCCGGTGAACGCCATCGTGGACGCGGTGAAGAACACCCTGGACCGCTGCCCGCCCGAGCTGGCCGCGGACATCATGGACAAGGGCATCGTCCTCACCGGGGGCGGGGCCCTCCTCCGGGGCATGGACGAGCGGCTCAAGCACGAGACCGGCATGCCCATCCACGTGGCGGAGAACCCCCTGTCCTGCGTGGCCATCGGGGCCGGGAAGTGCCTGGAGGAGTTCGAGGTCCTCAAGCGGGTGCTGATCTCCTCTCACCGGGCCTGAGGGGTCCGCCATGGCGCTGTACCGGCGCGCGCGCCACACCCGCCTCGTCGTGGTGAGCTTGGTCATGGCCTCCCTGGTCACGATCACCCTGGACTACCGAGGGGGTGAGTCGGGCCCGCTGGCCGCAGCGGGCCGGGCGGCGCTGTCGGTGGTGGGGGCCTTGCAGGACGGGGTGTCGCGCGTGCTGGACCCGGTGGCCTCCTGGTTCAGCGGGATCGTGCGGGTGGGCTCCCTCAAGCAGGAGAACGAACGGCTGCGCCAGCAGGTGCGGGAGCTCCAGCAGGAGCGCACCCGGTTCATCGCCGTCCAGCTCGAGAACCAGCAGCTGCGCTCCCTCCTCGACCTCAAGGAGTCCCTGGGGTTCCGGGGGGTGGCGGCCCAGGTCATCGGGGAGAGCGTGAGCAACTTCGAGTGGTCGGTCACGATCGACGCGGGCTCCTCGGACGGGGTCCGCAAGAACATGCCGGTGGTGTCGGGGGGGGGCCTGGTGGGGCACGTGGTGGAGGTGGCCCCCAACACGAGCGTGGTCCAGCTCATCATCGACCCGGACTCCGCGGTGGCGGCCCGCCTGGTGAACTCGGGGGAGACCGGCCTGGTAGAGGGCAACCGGGACCAGGACCTGCGCATGGAGCTCGTGAACCCGGACGTGGAGGTCCTCCCCGACGAACAGGTGGTGACCTCTGGCTACCAGGGAGGGGTGTACCCGCCCGGCATCCTCATCGGCTACGTCTCGCACGTCCTCAGCCAGCCGGGGATGCTCACCAAGCTGGTGGCGGTACGGCCGGCGGTGGACTTCTCCTCCCTGGAGTTCGTCCTGGTGGTCACCGAGCGGTAGCGAGCGGCCGAAGGTGGCCAGGGCGGCCCGAGGCCGGTGGGTAGACTGGGCGGGTGCGACGGATCCTCTCCTGGACCGCCATCGTCCTGACCGCCCTCGTCCTGCAGTCCACGGTCTTCGCCCGGGTCACGCTGGTCGGAGCGAAGCCGGAGCTCGTCTACCTGGTCACCATCGTCATCGCCTTCCTGGAGGGCCCCACCTCGGGGGCGGTGGCGGGGTTCACGGGGGGGATGGCCGTGGACTTCCTCCTCAACCAGCCCAAGGGGATCACGGCCCTCACGCTCACCCTGCTCGGCTACGCCGTGGGGACCCTCCGCCAGTTCGTAGTCACCCCCAGCCCCCTGCTCCCGGTGGTGGTGGCGGCCGGGGGGACGGCGGCAGGGGTCCTCTTCTACGGGCTCGTGTCGTTCCTGCTGGGGGGGCTGGGCGAAGGCGCCGCCTACCTGTTCCGGGTGGCCCTCCTCTCCGCCCTGTACAACGCCGTGCTCACCCCCCTCGTCTTCCCGGTCATCCGGCGGGTGGCGGAGGCCTCCCGCCCCACCAAGGTGTTCCGCTGGTAGGAGGGAGATGACCGAGTCCAGGATCCGGCTCCGGATGAAGGTGCTCGCCGCCCTGGTGGTGTTCATGTTCGGGGCCCTGTCCACCCGCCTCTGGTTCCTCCAGGTCCTGGCCTCCCGGCAGTTCGCGGAGCTCGCCAACCAGAACCAGCTGCGCCTGGTCCCCATCGAGCCCCTACGGGGGGAGATCCTGGACCGAAACGGGGAGGTCCTGGTGGGCAACCGGGCCTCCACCGTGGTGCTCGTGGACCGCCGCGAGATCAGGGGCCGGGAGGACGAGGTCCTGTTCCGCCTCTCGAACCTCCTCCAGGCGCCGGTGGAGGACATGCTGGAGCGCCTCCAGAGCAAGCGGTACCTCCCTTACCAGCCGGTCCCCGTGGCCGAGGACGTCTCCGAGCGGGCCGTCTACTACATCCGGGAGCACCCCGAGCTCTTCCCCGGGGTGAGCTACCAGGTGGACTCGGTCCGCCACTACCCGTTCGGCAGCCTGGCCGCCCACGTCCTGGGCCACGTGGGGGAGATCTCCCCCGAGCAGCTCGACGAGCCGGCCTTCCGGGGCTACCGCCCGGGGGACATCGTGGGCAAGGCGGGGGTAGAGGCCGTGTACGAGCGGTGGCTGTTCGGGCGGCGGGGGACCCGGGGGATCCGGGTGAACGCCCAGGGCCGGGTCCTGGACGACGACTTCGGGGGGAGGCCCGCGGTCCCCGGCTACAACCTGGTCCTCTCCATCGACCGGCGGATCCAGGCCCTCACGGAGGACACGCTCCTTCGAGCGGTCCGGATGGCCCGGACCATCCTCCACGACGAGTCCGGCCGGCCCCTGCGGGCCACCGGCGGGGCGGCGGTGGTGATGGACCCCAAGACCGGGCAGGTCCTGGCCATGGCCTCCTACCCCTGGTTCGACCCCACGGTGTTCCTGGGCGGGCTCTCCCGGCGGGAGTTCGCCCGGCTCTCCGGGGACCGGGCCGGGACCCCGCTGCTCAACCGGGCCATCCAGGGCCAGTACCCGGCGGGCTCCACGTTCAAGCCGTTCGTGGCCGCCGCCGCGATGCGGGAGGGGATCGCCCACCCGAGCGGCCTCTATGACTGCCCGGCCCAATACGTGGCCCCCATCGACTACCGAAACAAGCACCCCTTCCACAACTGGTCGCCCCGGGACTACGGCCCGATCTCCCTGGCCCGGGCCCTGGTCATCTCCTGCGACACGGTCTTCTACCAGTTCGGCTACGAGTTCTGGGTCCGCTACCGGCGCTCGGGGGACCGGGACGAGGCCATGCAGCGGCTGCTGCGGCGGATGGGGTTCGGCCGGAGGACCGGGGTGGACCTACCGGGGGAGGAGCCGGGGTTGGTCCCCACCGAGGCCTACACCCGCAAGGTCTACCGCGAGCACCCGGACGTCTACGGCCCCTACTACGGGTGGCTGCCAGGGGACTCCATCAACCTCTCCATCGGGCAGGGCTTCCTCCTGGTGACCCCCCTCCAGATGGCCGTGGCCTTCTCCGCCCTGGCCAACGGTGGGCGGCTCCTCGAGCCCCACGTGGCCTGGAAGATCGTGGACCGGGAGGGGCGGGTGGTGAAGCGGATCGAGCCCCGGGTCCGGGGGCGGCTGCCCATCTCCCGGGAGGAGGTAGCTTTTCTCCGGGACGCCCTGCGGGGGGTGGTCTCGGGGGAGGGGACGGCGGCCTCCGCCTTCGCCGGGTTCCCCCTGGACGAGGTCCCGGTGGCCGGCAAGACGGGGACCGCCGACGTGATCCCCTACCAGCCCTACTCGTGGTTCGCGGCCATGGCCCCCGCCGACGACCCGAAGTACGTTGTGGTGGTGATGGTGGAGCAGGGCGGGCACGGGGCCACCACGGCGGCCCCGGCCGTGCGGCGGATCCTCGAGGGGCTGTTCGGCCTGCCCCTCTCGGAGCTCCAGGCCGGAGCGGAGGTGGACTAGGAGCGTGGACGTCAGCCTCCCCGGACGTTCGGCCACCGCGGCCCGGGCCGGCGAGCGCTCGGTCCTGCGGCACGTCGACGTGACCCTGCTCGCCGTGGTCCTGGCCCTGGTGGGGTTCGGGCTGCTCATGGTGTACTCCGCCACCAACCGCACCCTGGCCGAATTCGGGGACGACCCGGCCCTGTTCCTCAAGCGCCAGGGGGCCTTCGCCGCGGTGGGGGTGGCGGCCATGGTGGTCGTGGCGGCCCTGGACTACCGGTTCGTGCGGCTGTACGCGGGGGTCCTGTACGCGGTCACCGTGCTCCTGCTGGTCCTGGTGCAGACGCCCCTGGGGACGACCTCACGCGGGGCCCAGCGGTGGTTCCAGGTGGGGGGCTTGCAGCTCAGCCCGTCCCTGTTCACCCGCCTCACCCTGGCCGCGGCCCTGGCCGCCTACCTGGCCCAGCTCAAGGGGGAGATGCGCCTGCGGCACGTCCTGGCCGCCACCGGGCTGGCGGTGGTGCCCATGTTTCTGGTCTTCATCCAGCCCGACATCGGCACCAGCATCATCCTGGCCGCCATCCTGGTGGCGCTGCTCGTGGCGGCGGGGGCCCGGGCCAAGCACCTGGTGGTCCTGGCCCTGGCCGCGGCCCTGGCGATCTTCGGGGCCTTCCAGCTGGGGATGGTCAAGGAGTACCAGGTCCAGCGGCTGGTGAGCTTCCTCGACCCCTCCGCCGACCCGCTCCGGGCCGGCTACAACAAGCAGCAGGCGGAGATCGCCGTGGGGGCGGGCGGGGTGTTCGGCCGCGGGTACCTGCGGGGGACCCAGACCACCCTCGACTTCGTCCCCGAGCACCACACGGACTTCATCTTCACCGTGGTGGGGGAGGAGCTCGGCTTCGTGGGGTCCATGGCGCTCCTGGCCCTGTTCGGGGTGCTCCTGTGGCGGGCTTTCCGGATCGCCCTTCTGGCCCGGGACCCCTTCGGCACCTACCTGGCGGTGGGCGTGGCGGCCATGATCGCCATCCAGGTGTTCATCAACGTGGGCATGACCATCGGCATCATGCCCATCACCGGCATCCCCCTGCCCTTCATCTCGTACGGGGGAAGCGCCCTGGTGGCGGACTTCATGGGGATCGGGCTACTCCTCAACGTCCACCTGCGGCGGTTCGCTTGAGACGAACCCGAGACGAAGGGGCCCGCGACGGGGTCGCCGGCCCGCCGTGTAGACTGATGCACAAGGTTGCCCGTCGGAAGCGCGAGGCCGCGCCCCGGCGGTGCGAGAGGACTTCGCCG
>DATLZQ010000083.1:0-3522 GCA_035573915.1 Actinomycetota bacterium
CGGGATCATGGCCCTGGCCACGATCCGGCCGCCCGGCGGCTGGCGGGGCCCCAAGGCCCGCCTCCTCCTCGACCGGTTCTCCCCCGTGGCCCTGGCCGCGTTCGGGGCCACCGTGGGGTTCGGGATCCTCCGGGGGACGCAGGAGCTCTCCGGCCTCCGGGACCTGGCCGCCACCTCCTACGGCCGGGTCCTCGCCCTCAAGGTCCTGGCCGTCCTGATCATGGTCCCCCTCTCGACCCTGCTGTGGCTGAGGATCAGGGGATCCCCCCGGGCGGAGGCCGTGGTGGCCGGGGCGGTCGTCGGGCTGGCCGCCCTCCTGGCCGCCTATCCCCTCCCTCCCGCCCGGCTGGCCGAGGCCGAGGCAACGGAGCGCCCGATCGCCGGAGCGGCCGCCCTGCCCCGGGCGGGCGATCTCACCCTCGGCGGGGACGCCGGGGAGGTGCTCGTCGGCCTGACCATCCGCCCCGCCCGCCCGGGCCCAAACGAGGCGTTCGTCTACGTCCTGCCCCTGGAAGGGGAGGAGGCCGCGGCGGGGCTCCCGGTCGGGATCTCGACGGGTGGCCCCCTCGTGCGGATGGAAGACTGCGGGCTCACCTGCCGGCGGGCCGAGCTCACCCTCCGAGGCGGCGAACGGGTGAGGGTGGTGGTGGGGGGCGGGCCGGGGGGCTCGGCCGCCTTCCACCTCCCGCCCCTGCCTCCCCCCGACGGTGTCCCGCTGTACCAACGGATGCAGGAGCGGATGCACGCCCTCCGGACCTACCGCCTGGAGGAGACCCTGTCCTCCGGGCGGGCCGTGGTCCGCGCCGACTACGCCTTTCAGGCCCCCGACCGGATGCACATCCGGGTCGATGGGGGCATGGAGCGGGTGATCGTGGGCGACCGGGAATGGCGCCGGGAAGGCCCCGGCGGCCGGTGGCGCCCGGACGTGGCCATCCCTCCGCAGGTCCCCCGGTTCATCTGGGACTTCGGGGGAGACCCCGTGGCGGTGCGGATCGTGGGGCGAGAGGAGGTGGACGGCCTCACCACCACGGTCCTCTCCTTCTTCGGTCAAAGCGGGACCGTGCCCATCTGGTACCGGCTGTGGGTGGACCCCGAGGGCCTGGTGCGCCGAGCGGAGATGAGAGCCCAGGGACACTTCATGGACCACCGGTACTTTGGCTTCGATGCCCCGCTGCGCATCACCCCCCCGGTGGCGGGAAGGTGAAAGGACGAAGCGATCTCGACGCCGCACATGGACCGACGCTTCCAGACCCGAAGCCGGCTGCTGGGGGACGTCGACGAAACCCCGACCTACGCCCTGGTAGGCGGTGGGCGCCCCGCGCCCCGCACCGACTGGCGGAGGAGCGCCGGGCGAGCGCCGAGGGAGTTCGCGAAGATCGAGGTGACCGAGGCGGCCATGGCGGCCATGGCCCACACCGGGTGGACCAGCCCGGTGGCGGCCAGGGGGAGCCCCACCCCGTTGAAGGCGAAGGCCAGCGCCACGTTCCGACGCACCCGCCGGTAGGCGTCCCGGCTCACCTCCCGGGCCTCGAGGACCAGCCCGAGGTCGTCTCGCAGGAGGATCACGTCGGCCGACTCGATGGCGATGTCGGTCCCCCCTCCCATGGCGATCCCCACGTCGGCCTGCATGAGGGCCGGGGCGTCGTTGATCCCGTCCCCCACCATGGCCACCCGGGTCCCTCCCGCCTGGAGCTGGCGGACCAGCTCCGCCTTGCCCTCGGGCAGGAGACCGGCGTGGACCTCCTCGATCCCCACCCTCCTTCCTGCCGCCCGGGCGGCCCCCGGGTTGTCCCCCGTCACCAGGACCGGACGCACCCCCTCCTTCCTGAGGCGGCCCACCACCTGCCGGGCCCCGGGCCTGGGCCGGTCGCCCAGGCCCACCACCCCTAGAACCCGGCCCTCCCGGGCCACGGCCACCACCGTCGCCCCCTCGGCCTGGAGTCGGCGGAGGGCATCCCGCACCGGACCGAGGTCCACCCCCTCCCGGGCCAGGAACTCCGGCCTGCCCACCAGGACCTCGCCGCCCCCCACCCCGGCCCGGACCCCGAAGCCCCGAGCCGAGGAGAACCCCGAGGCCTCGGGGAGGGGGAGGCCCCGGGCCCGGGCCGCGGCCACGATCGCTCTGGCCAGGGGGTGCTCGGAGGGGGCCTCGGCCGCGGCGGCCAGGGCGAGCACCTCCTCCGCCCCCACCCCGGGGGCGGGCTCGACCCGGGTGACCGTGGGGCGGCCCACGGTGAGGGTCCCGGTCTTGTCGAGGAGGACGCAGGTGACCGAGCCCAGGGTCTCGAAGGCCTCCCCCGTCCGCATAAGGATCCCCCGCCGGGCGGCTTCCCCCGCCCCTCGCACCATGGCCAGGGGGGCGGCGATCCCCACCGCGCAGGGGTAGCCCATGACGAGCACGGAGAGGGCGGCGAACGCCGCCCGCTCCAGGTCCGGCCGCCCTGACACGAGGACTCCCCAGGCCAGCCAGAACCCAAAGGAGAGGACCGAAAGGAGCAGGACCGCCGGGGTGTAGACCCGGAGGACCCGGTCCACCAGGTGCAGGACCCCGGGCTTGAGAGCCCGGGCGTCCTCCACGTGGCGGGCCACCCGGGCGAGGAAGCTCTCGCCGGCCGGGGCGGTGGCCTCGAGGAGGAGGCTCCCATCGAGGTTCACCGCTCCGGCCACCACCGGGTCCCCCGGGCCTCGCTCGACGGGCAGGGGCTCCCCCGTCACCATGGAGAGGTCCAGGGCCGAGGCCCCCTCGCGGACCCTGCCGTCCACCGGGACCCGCTCCCCGGGGCGGACCCGGAGGAGGTCCCCCACCCGGACCTCCTCGACCGGGACCTCCACCTCTTCGCCCATCCGCACCACCCGGGCCAGGTCCGGCTGCAGGTCCAGGAGCCTCCGGACGGCCTGGCTGCTCCGGGTCTTCACGGCCAGGGCCAGCCACTCCGAGAAGGTGTGGTAGGTGACCACGAACACCGACACCGAGAAGAAAGCCCCCGCGGGGTAGCCGGGGAGGACACCGGTGAGGCCCACGGCCCCGCCCGCCAGCCCGGCCAGGGCCCCCGCCTCGAGCAGCACGTGCTGGTTGAGGATCCCCCGGCGGGCAGCCTGGACGGCCATGCGGAGGAAGTGGGGGGCCACGGCGAAGACCATGGCCAGGGCCAGGGCGCCGGTCACCCAGGCCGCCTCCCGCTCCCCGAGGAAGCCCGCGCCGGGGACCCGGGCGGCGGCCATGAGGACCCCGGCGGCGAGGCTTGCCCCGAGGGCCGCGAGGAGCCGGCGCCCCTCCCGAGCCAGGGCCCGCTGCTCCTCCTCGAAGGGGCGGAGCTTGCGGGGGTCCTGGAGCTCGTACCCGAGGTCGCGGAGGGTGGAGACGATCCGGGCGGGTTCCAGCCGGTCGGGGTCGTAGTCGACCAGGACCTGCTCGTGGGTGAGGCTCACCGCGACCCGCTCCACCCCCTGGATCCGGCCCACGGCCCGCTCGATGGAGCCCGTGCAGAGCGAGCAGTGGAGGCCGGCGATGCGGGCCCGGAG
>DATLZQ010000084.1:0-24741 GCA_035573915.1 Actinomycetota bacterium
CGGCCCGTCCTGGGAGGCCGCTTCGGGCGAGGGCGCCGCGCGCTCCGCCTCCGCCGGGCCCGCCGTGCGCCCGTCCTCCGAGGCCTTGGCCAGGATGGCCTCGATGAGGTCGCTCTTGCGCAGGCGCTCGTGTCCCTCCACCCCGAGCGCCTGGGCGATCTCCTGCAGCTCGGAGAGGACCTTCGACTCGAGATCCGCCCGTTCGATCGTCCGGGAATCCACCGTCAGGCTCCTTCCTTCAGTCCTTCCTTGAGGCCCCGCCAGTCGCTCAGGAACTTGGCCAGGCCCACGTCGGTCAGCGGGTGCTTTACCAGTTTGGAGAACACCTCGAACGGCATGGTCGCGATGTCCGCACCGAGCCTGGCAGCCTCCACCACGTGGACAGGGTGGCGGAGGGAGGAGGCCAGGACCAATGTATCGTACCCCTGCACGTCGTAGATCTCGCAGATGTCCTCCAGCACCCGCAGCCCGTCGCCGCCGGCGTCGTCGATCCGTCCCAGGAACGGCGACACGTAGGTGGCCCCGATCTCGGCGGCCAGGACGGCCTGGGCCGGGGAGAACACCAGGGTCACGTTCACCGACACCCCCTCCGCGATGAGCCGCTTGCCCGCCTCCAGGCCGTCCGGGGTCATGGCCACCTTGACCACGGCGTTGGGGGCGATGCTGGCGAGCTTGAGGCCTTCCTCGAAGATGTCGTCGGCCTTCTCGTGGGTGGTCTCGAGCGACACGGGGCCGTCCACCTCGGCGCAGATGGCCTTCATCTGGAGCTCGGGGTCGGTCCGCTCCCTGGCCAGGAGGGTAGGGTTGGTGGTCACTCCCGAGAGCACCCCCCACCGCTTGATCTCGCGGATCTCGTCCAGGTTGCCGGTGTCGAGAAAGAGCTTCATCGGGCTACCTCCAGTTCGCTCGGGGACGGGACCGACGGTCGCGCCGCCAGCCGGCCCTGCTTGAGCCGTTCGGTCGCCTTGTGCATGACGAGGTCGATGAGGGCCGAGATGGCCTGGTCCAGGCTGTAGTTGGGGATGACCGGCACGTTGTGGGAGAGGGCCTGGCTCTTGATGTACTTCTGCAGCCGCCGGATGTTGGCGAACCCCTCCACGTACCGCTCGTGGGTCCTGGTGGACCACTCTGCGGAGCGGGCCAGGAAGTGGCTGCGGTGGACCTCCTCGTCCTCCACGGTGATGACCACGGGCACGGCGAGGACCCGCTCCTCGTAGGGGGCCAGGTCCACGAACCCCGGCACCACGTGGGCCCCCTCGATGACCGCGCTGGTCCCCTCCACCGCCGCCCGCTCCACCAGGGCCCGGATCCCCACGGCCACCGCGGCGGCCTGCTCCCGGAACCCCACGATGACCCGGTCCGCCGGTCGGGGGGGCGGCTCCCGCAGGGCCTGGTCCGCGTTGAAGGACGACGTGTAGAGCGTGGGCATGAGCTCCCTCGTGAACAGGGCCCGCATGACCTCCCGGATGGCGTCGGTGGCCACCACCCGCACGATCCCCAGCCGCACCGCGAGCTGGGTGGCGATGGTGGACTTCCCCACCCCCGTGGCCCCACCGATCAGGATGACCAGGGGGACCCGCAGGGACGCCACCTCCCGCCACTTGAGCCAGTTCGTGGCGTAGCGCTCGCCGGCCAGGTCCGAGAGCACCTCGATGGTGACCTCGTCGAGCTCCTCCCGGGTCACCACGCTCGTGCCCCGGGCCCGCAGCCGCTCCTCCACCCGTTCGGCCACCTCGTACGCCCGGTGCGGGGAGAGCCCGGTCACCATGAGCTCGGAGGCCCGGAGCCCCTTGGAGTAGGGAAGCCCGGAGCGCTCTCCGCTCACCACGATGACTTTGGGGTCCACCATCTCACCCGTTCCCCCCGAGCCTGGCCCGGGCCCTCTGCCGGGCCAGGCGCACCACCTCCTGCAGCTGGGCGTCCAGGTCGCCCTGGTCGCCCGGTGCCCGGGGACGGTTGTCCACGAACACCACCTCCGCTCCCCGCTCCACGGCCCGCCGGGCGGCCACGTCCACCGCGGCCGCCTTGAGCTCGGTGAGGAGCGCCTGGAAGGGCGGGGCGGTGGCAAGGTCCTCCTCGAGGCCCGCCCGGTCCGCCAGCCGGTGCGAGACCTTCACCACCCGGCACCCCCACCGACGCTCCAGGACCTCGGCGAGCCTCCGCGCGAGGTCCGGGCGCGCGGTCGTTGCGAAGAACACATCCTTGCCCCTGACCTCCCCCAGTGGCACCGGAGACAGCTCCGCGATCGCCACCCGGATGTCCGTGCGAAGCCGGCGTACCTGAGATTCGAGGACGGAGAGGCTGTCAGGCCCGGTCGGGGAACCCACCCCCATGATAAGGACCACGAGGTCCGAAAGCAACAGCCGGAGCGGGCCCAGGTACCCTCCCAGGTACTCGGGGGGCAGGTCCTCGGGGACCGCGAGGACCCCGGCGTCCCAGGGGACGGTGGGGAGGGCCGCCCCGCTCCCCTCGAGGACCACCAGGTCCGCCCCCAGCCCCACCGCCTCCCGGGCGGCCTCGGCCACGTTGGTGGCGAAGGGCCGCCCCCCGAGCCCTCCTCCCACCCGCCGGGCCCCGACGGCCGGGACCCCGGCCGTGAGGGCGTCCTCCAGGTAGTCGGAGGCCGCGTGCTCCCCCCGGGCGGCCCGGGCCAGGAGGGCGGCGAGGGTCACGTCCTCGGGCCCGGCCACCGCGGGCCGGGCCGGGCCCCCTCGCCCCATGGCCACCACGACCGGGCGGGCGCCACCGGCCCTGGCCACGCGGGCCAGGTGGGCCGAGAGGGCCGTCTTGGCCACCCGCTTCCCCACCCCCACCACGGCCACGGTGGGCAGGGGGAGGGGAGGCTCGGTGACCGGGGGGTCCAGCCGGAAGTCCGGGCCCAGGTAGCTCACGCCTCGGGCCAGGGCCACCGAGGCCAGCTCGAGCCGGCGGCGGTAGTCGAGGACCGGCACGTCGGAGAGGTCCAGCACGGCCTGGGGGCGGTGCGCCTCGATGGCCCGGGCCAGGGCCCCCGCCGGGTCCCCCCGCGCGTCCACCACCGGGACCGGCCCCAGGTCGAGGCCGCGGTCGGCCCCCAGCTTCTCCACCCCACCCACCAGCAGGGCGGCCACCACCTCCTGGCCCCGGGCGGCTGCCAGCTCGAGGCCCCAGCGGGTGACCTCGGGGTAGTGCTCTCCGTCGACCAGGGCGATGACCCTCACAGCGCGATGCGCCTCGCGGCGCGCTGCCCCTCACGGCGGGGCGACCACGACCTGGGCGCTCGTGAGCCGAGGAGGAGGCTCCCCCGACCCACGGCCGAGGAGGGGTCAGGCCCAGTGTATCCGCGCTCGGGGGCGGTCGCTCGGGTCTGCCACGATGGGACCGTGAACCCGCTCGACTGGGCCATCGTGGGGCTAGTGGTCCTGGCCGGGGTGAACGGCTTCCGCCGGGGGGCCCTCCTGCAGCTCGCCTCCTACCTCGGCCTGTTCCTGGGGCTCGTGGCGGGCGCCCTGGTGGCCCCCCGGGTGGCCCCGAGGGTGGACTCCCCCCTGGCCCAGGCCGTGGCTGCCCTGAGCTCCCTCCTGCTGCTCGCCGCCCTGGGAGACGGACTGGGGTGGGTCCTCGGGTCGCGGATGTGGCACCTGGCCCGTCGCAGCGCCCTCCGGGCCGTGGACGCCCTGGCCGGGGCGGCGGTGAGCATCGTGGCCCTCCTGCTCGCGGTGTGGTTCGTTGGGTTCAACCTGGCGAACGGGCCCATCCCGCCCCTGGCCCGCCTGATCCGGGGCTCCGCCGTAGTCCAGGCCCTGGACGGGGCCCTCCCCCGGCCCCCTTCGCTCATCGCCGGGGCCCGGCAGTTCCTCGACCGGTTCGGGTTCCCCGAGGTCTTCGCGGACGTCCCCCCGCCTCCGGCGGGGCCCGTGCGGGGTCCCAGCCGGAAGGTGGTGGCCCGGGCCGCCGCCGCCGCCGACCAGAGCACCGTCAAGGTCGTGGGGGAGGCCTGCGGGGCCACCCACGAGGGGAGCGGGTTCGTGGTGGCGCCCCGGTACGTGCTGACCAACGCCCACGTGGTGGCCGGGATGCGGGACCCCCTCGTGCAGCTCCAGGGCGACCCCCGGCCCCACGAGGCGGCGGTGGTCCTCTTCGACCCCCAGACCGACGTGGCCGTGCTGCGGGTGGAGGGGGTGGAGTCTCCCCCGCTCCCCCTGGACCTCGACGAGCTCGGCCGGGGAGCGGCCGGAGCGGTCCTGGGCTACCCAGGGGGCGGTGGCCTCCGGTTCGAGGCCGCCGCCGTCCGCCGGCAGATCGAGGCCGTGGGCCGGGACATCTACGGGAGGTCCATCGTCCGGCGCGACCTCTACGAGCTCCAGACCCAGGTCCGCCCCGGGAACTCGGGAGGCCCCTTCGTGCTCCCCGACGGCCGGGTGGCGGGGGTGGTGATCGCGGCCTCCACCGGCGACCCCGACGTGGGCTACGCCCTCACCGCGTCGGAGGTGGCCCCCTTCGTGGAGCGGGGGGTGGGGCGGACCCGGGAGGTCTCCACGGGGCCCTGCCTGCGCTGAGCGCTCGGCCGCCGGGACCGGCCCCCCACGAGGTGGAGGGGCGGGGGAGAGGTTCGGTGGCGCTTCAGTACAGCGAGCGCAGGGCCCGAACGTCTCCCAGGCCCAGGGTGAGCTCCGAGGCCTGGCAGGGGCGGATCCGCTGGCTCATGGTGAGGTTGGGATGGGCCTTCTCCGACACGTGGGCCAGCCCGAAGATGTGGCCGAACTCGTGGGCGGCCACGGCCCCCACGTGCCAACGGTCGCGGCAGCCCGCCGGCACCGAGGTGACCCACCGGAACGCCGCCGAGTTGAGCTTCATGTCGGCCTCGACCATGGAGCCCGAGGCCCACCAGCAGGACAGGCCGAGGTACCCGGAGGGGAGCTTGCCGAACCCCACCACGTTGCGGCCGTCCCGCTGGGTGCAGGTCCCCGAGGAGCTGATGTTGGGAGCGGCCCCCGTCCGGCCCCGGTAGAGGGAGCGGGCCCCCACGTCCACGGCCAGCCCGCAGTCGTTGCGAGCGTGGACCACGCTCCGCACCGCCGTCCGGAAGGTCGCCTCGGCGGCCGAGGCCGAGAGGTAGCTCGGGGTGGACCTGGCCTGGAAGTACCACTCGAACCGCCTCGTCCACCGCTTGCCGTAGGTGGCGTAGGCCCCGTCGGCGCAGGGGTTGGTGCTCCCCGAGGCCATGAGCTCCATGACCGGTACCCCGTCGCCGGACCGGAGCACGACCCCCCCGTCGGGCCGGGTCTCCGCCCCCACCACCCGCGTCCCGCCGTCGTGCAGGAGGACCTCGGCCCAGAGGGAGGTCCCCGGCTCGGGGACCGCCAGCTCCACCCCCCGGACCTCGACCGGGGTGCCAGGCCGCAGGCCGAGGAGGGTGCGCTCCTCCACGGCCTCCGTCACGGACTCCGTCGTCCGTTCGGGAGCGGGCCCGGGCTCGGAGGGAGCCCCCCGTCCCACCGTCCCCAGGGCGGCGGACAGGACGACCAGCGAGAGCCCGGCCGTCCGGCCGGCCCTCCGGACGAACGAGCTCCCGCTCCGGAGGACTCCCTTGGCCTGACGCATCGAACGCATACCCCCTCTGGCTGCCGCTCCAGCCGGGGTATCGGCAGGGACGGGGAGGGCGTTGACGCGAACGGACCCAAGGCCCTAGCCGGTGGAGGGGACCGGGGGATGGACCAACGAGGGAGGGGGCCCTCGGAGGGGGGCCCTCACTCCTCCATAACGACCCGGACGTCGCCTTTCCGCTCGAGCAGCGAGAAGGCCGTGATCTCCCCCTCCCGCCGGAAGACGAGGGAAACGACGCTTCCCCCCACCCGGAGGTTGCGCAGCTCGACCACGTTGAGCCAGGGGGGGAGGTGGGGCCGATTGACCGTGACCAGGTTCTCGTGCCCCCGAGCGGAGAGCCCCAGGATGGCCTGGAGCATGAGGAACGGCGCCCCCGCTGCCCAGGCCTGCGGGGAGCACGCCACCGGGTAGGCCACCGGGCGGTTCGGGGTTCTGCGGGTGAACCCGCAGAACAGCTCGGGGAGACGCATATCGTCGGCGTGCACCGCGGCGTCGAAGATGGCGGTCACCACCCGGTTGGTGGCCTTGAGGAACCCGTAGCGCTTGAGGCCCGCCGCGATGAGGGCGTTGTCGTGGGGCCACACCGAGCCGTTGTGGTAGCTCATGGGGTTGTAGGCCAGGGCCGTTTTGCTCATGGTCCGGATGCCCCACCCGCTGAACATGTCGGGCTGCAGCAGCCGGCGGGCCACCGCCGCCGCCTTGTCCTGGTCCACGATGTCGCAGTAGAGGGCGTGCCCGGGGTTGGACGTGATGGTCCGGACCTGGCGCTTGTCCCCGTCCAGGGCCTCGGCGAAGTACTGCTCGTCCTCCATCCAGAAGGCCCGGTTGAACCGCTCCCGGAGTTCGGCCGCCTCCCGCCGCAGCCGCTGGGCGGTGTCCCGGTCCCCCAGGAGCTCGAAGACGTCCGCCACCCGCTGCTTGGCCACGTAGACGTACGCCTGGACCTCGACCAGGGCGATGGGCCCCTCGGCCAGCCGGCCGTCGGCGTGGATTACCGAGTCCCAGGAATCCTTCCAGCCCTGGTTGCGCATGCCCCGGGGGGAGCGGCACAGGTACTCCACGAACCCGTCCCCGTCCCGGTCCCCGTAGGTGTCGATCCACTCCAGGGCGGCTCGGACGTTGGGCAGGAGCTCCCGGGCGAACTCCAGGTCCCCCGTCCACCTGAAGTACTGGGCGTAAAGAAAGACGAACAAGGGAGTGGAGTCGACAGAGCCGTAGTAGGGGGTGTGGGGGATGTCCCCCGCCCCCGCCAGCTCCCCGCGGCGGATCTCGTGGAGGATCTTCCCCGGCTCCTCGTCCCGCCAGGGGTTGTCCTCCGTCCCCTGGTACTTGGCCAGCAGCCGCAGGGCCTCCCGGGCCGGGCGGGGGTTGACCATGAGGAGCTGGTGGGAGGTGATGAGCGAGTCCCGCCCGAAGACCGCCACGTACCAGGGGATGCCCGCCGAGAGGATGGCCCCCTCCTCGGTCTCGGTGTAGAGGGCCCGGAGATCCCGCAGCCCCCGCAGCAGGAGCTGGTTGAAGAGCTCGTTGTCGGTGATGATCTGGGTGGCCTCCCGCTCCCAGTCCTCGTAGGAGCGGCGCAGCTGGTGCACGGCGGCGTCGAACTGGAGGGGTTCGGGGCCCACCCCGTCGATGACGGGGTCGACCGTGGTGGAGATGAGCTTGGTCTGGTGGGGGGCGAGCCGGAGGACGAAGTCCGCCTCGATCCGGTCCCCCACCACCTCCAGGCGGTCCGGAGGGGGCTCGAAGCGGATGACGGTCTCCCGGACCACCCCGTCCGTGCCCTTGTAGCAGAACCGGGCCTGGCCGTTCTCCACCGACGGCGGTTCGTGGTGGCCCTGGCTCTCCCGGCGCAGCCCCCGCACCACGAAGATGTCCTGGAAGTCGGCGGCGTAGGAGAAGCTCACCGTGACCTGGACGGGGAAGGGATTGTAGTTCTTGACCCGGACCCGCTCGAACAGCCGCCCCTTGATGGTGCGCACCCGCCGGACGTTGAGGGTCTGCTGGGGGACGGCCAGCCTCCCGTCCACGTAGAGCTCGGGGTTGGTGAGGTCCACGTAGGACATGTAGGCCCGCTCCGCCGAGGAGGACAGAAGCACGGGGTCCCGGCCCGAGAGCTTCATCCGGAAGTGGGAGAGGAACCGGGTGTCCCGGTGGTAGAGGCCCAGGCCGAACTCCTTGCGGTCGTCCAGGTTCCCCTCGGTGTCCGAGTAGAGGAAGGTGTCACCCTCCTTGACCGCCAGGACTTTGCTGGCGAGCTCGGCGAGCAGCGGGGGCACGCCCTGGGGGCGGGGCTGTTCCTCTTCGGCCTGGCGGATACGTGGTTCCGGCTCCATGCTGCTTCCCTCCCCGCGGGCCCGGCTGGGGGGACTGGCGGAGGGCGGTGAGGCACGGTGCGCTACCCGCAGTGTAGTTCGCACCCTCCCGCTAAACAATGACATCGGTCATTGGACCGATTTCGGCACGGGGAGTACCGCTTTCGGCCGCGGGAGGAAGGGGGCCGGTCCCCTTTCCCGGCCCTACGAGACCGCAACCACCGCCCCCGCCCGGTCCACCGGCAGGCGGAGGGCCCGCCACCCCGGCCCCAGGGGCCGCAGGGGCCTCCCCTCAGCCTCGAAGGCCAGGAGCGACGGACCCGACCCGGCCACGCACACCGGGACCCCTTCCTCCCGCAGCTCGTGGAAGAGGGCCCGGGCGGCCGGGGCCAGGGGCAGGCGGTAGGGCTGGTGCAGGCGGTCGTCCAGGGCCTCGGCGAGCAGGTGGGGGCGGGAGGTGAGGGCCAGGACCGCCAGGGCCGTCCGGGAAAGGGTGTAGGCCGCGTCGGCCAGGGGCACGGCGGCGGGCAGGGCCCGGCGGGCGTCCACGGTGGACACCCGCTCGGCCAGCGGGACCAGGACGGCCGGGCGGAGCTCGGGGCTGGGCTCCAAGCGCTCCGCCCGCCACCCGGCCCGCGACAGGTAGGCCACCACCAGCCCCCCGTGGAGGGCGGCGGCCACGTTGTCCGGGTGGCCCTCCAGGTCCACCGCCAGCTCCAGCACCCGGTCCCGCCCCAGGCCCGCCCCCAGGAGCCGGTCGGCCAGGAGGACCCCGGCCACCACCGCCGAGGCCGAGGACCCCAGCCCCCGCTGGAGGGGGATCCGGGTGCGGCAGGTGAGCCGGAACGGGGGGAGCTTCCCCCCCAGGCCCTGGGCCACGGCGCTCACCGTCCGGAACACGAGGTTCGTCCCGTCCCGGGGGAGTTCCTCCGCCCCCTCCCCTTCCACCTCCACCCCCGGCTCCCCTTCCAGGTCCACGGTGAACTCGTTGCGGAGGTCCAGGGCCAGGGCCAGGCAGTCGAACCCCGGCCCCAGGTTCGCCGCGGTGGCCGGGACGGAGACCGTGACCCGCACCCCGCTCCTCACAGGCCCAGGACGGCGGCCACGGCCTCCGGGTCCGCCGGGACGAGCGGGGGGCGGGGGGCGGCCGCCGTGGCCCAGCTGGGGTCCTTGAGCCCGTGGCCGGTGAGGACGCACACCACGGTGGCCCCTCGCTCCAGCCTCCCCTCGGCCGCCAGGCGGAGCAGCCCCGCCACCGAGGCCGCCGAGGCCAGCTCGCAGAACAGGCCCTCCCGGGCCAGCCGCCGGTAGGCCCGGAGGATGTCGCGGTCCGTTACGGCCAGGACCTCCCCTCCCGAGTCGGCGGCGGCCTTGACCGCCAGCTCCCAGGAGGCCGGGTTGCCGATGCGAATGGCGGTGGCGATCGTGGAGGGGTTGGGGACGGGACGCCCCAGGACGATGGGGGCCGCCCCGCTCGCCTGGAAGCCGAAGAGCACCGGGAGCCGCTCGAGGAGGCCGGCCTCGAAGTACTCGCGGTAGCCCATCCAGTGGCTGGCGATGTTGCCGGCGTTGCCCACCGGGGTCAGGTGGTAGTCGGGGGCCCGCCCCAGGGCGTCGCACACCTCGAAGGCCGCGGTCTTCTGGCCCTGCAGGCGGAAGGGGTTGACCGAGTTGACCAGGGTCACCGGGTACCGCTCGGGGAGGGCCCTGGCCACCTCCAGGGCGGCGTCGAAGTTCCCGTCCACCTCGATGAGGCGGGCCCCGTGGACCAGGGTCTGGGCCATCTTCCCCGGGGCCACCTTCCCGGCCGGGACCAGCACGGCGCAGGCGAGCCCGGCCCGGGCCGCGTAGGCGGCCGCCGAGGCGCTGGTGTTGCCGGTGGAGGCGCAGACCACGGCCCTAGCCCCTTCCTCCACGGCCCGGGAGATGGCCACCGTCATCCCCCGGTCCTTGAAGGAGCCGGTGGGGTTGGCCCCCTCGTACTTGAGGAGGACCCGGCAGCCGGTCTCCTCGGACAGGGGAGCCGAGGGCAGGAGCGGCGTCCCCCCCTCCCCCAGGGTGACCACCGGCGTGGCCTCCGTCACCGGGAGCCACGGCCGGTACTCCTCGATCACCCCCCGCCAGGGGCGGGCCCCGGAGCCCCCTCGGGAGCGTGGCCCATCAGGCCTGGCCCCCACCGATCCGCTCCATGCTCTCGGGGGCGCTCACGCCGATGAGCCGCAGGGCGGTGGCCACCACCTGCCTGGTCCCCACCGCCAGCCACAGGCGGGCCTGGGTGAGGGGCTCGTCGTCGGAGATCACCCGGTGGTCGGTGTAGAAGCGGTGGAAGGCGGCGGCCACCTCCTCCGCGTAGCGGGTCAGCCGGTGGGGACCCAGGGAGGCGGCGGCGGTCTGCACCACCTCGGGGAGTTCGGAGAGCTTTCGAAGGAGGTCCAGCTCCGCCTCCTCCCGCAGGAGCCCCAGGTCCACCTCCGGCCAGGGCTTGAGCTCCACCCCCTGCTCCCGGGCCACCCTCAGGAGACTGGAGATCCGGGCGTGGGCGTACTGGACGTAGTAGACGGGGTTCTCCAGGCTCTGCCGCTTGGCCTCCTCGATGTCGAAGTCGAGGGGGGAGTCGGCGGAGCGGGACACCAGGCCGTAGCGGGTGGCGTCGGGCCCCACCTCGTCGAGGACCTCGTCCAGGCTCACCAGCTCCCCGGTCCGCTTGCTCATCCGCACCGGCTGCCCCCCTCGGTACAGCGACACGAGCTGGTAGAGGACGAAGTCCACGGCGTCGGGGTCGAACCCGAAGGCCTGGGCCGCCCCCTTGAGCCGCTTCACGGCGCCGTGGTGGTCGGCCCCCCACACGTAGACGAGCCGGTCAAACCCCCGGCCGAACTTGTGGAGGAGGTAGGCGCAGTCGGCAGCGAAGTAGGTGGGCTCCCCGGTGGAGCGGATGAGGACCCGGTCCTTCTCGTCCCCGAACTCGGTGGAGCGGAAGAACACGGCCCCGTCCCGCTCGTAGGCGAACCCCGCCCGCCGCAGGCGGTCCACGGCCTCCCGGATGGCCCCGGACTCGTGGAGGGTCCGCTCGGAGAACCAGGTATCGAACCGCACCCCGAACCGCTCCAGGGTGGCCCGGATCCCCTCCAGGACCAGCCGCATCCCCTCGTCCCGGAGCCGGGCCCGTCGCTCCTCGGGCGGCGCCCGGAGCAGCGAGTCCCCGACCTCCTCCGCCACCGCCCGGGCCAGCTCGGCCAGGTAGGGCCCGTGGTAGCCGCCCTCCGGGACCTCGGCCGCCCGGCCGAACAGCCGTAGGTAGTGGGCCTCCACGGAGGCCCCGAAGAGCTCCATCTGCCGGCCCGCGTCGTTCAGGTAGTACTCCCGCTCCACCGTCCAGCCCGCGGCCTCCAGAACGTTGGCCAGGGCGTCCCCCAGGGCGGCGTTGCGGGCGTGGCCCATGGTGAGGGGGCCGGTGGGGTTGGCCGAGACGAACTCCACCTGGGCCCGCCGCCCGCTCCGGGGGGCTCGGCCGTAGTCCTCCCCCCGCTCCAGGACCTCCCGCAGCACCTCGTGAAGCCAGCGGTCGGAGAGGAAGAGGTTGACGAACCCGGGCCCGGCCACCTCCACCCGCTCCACGAGGTCGGTGGGCGGGAGGTGCCGGGCCACGGCTTCGGCCACCGACCGCGGAGGGCGTCCCAGGCGAGACGCGAGGACCAGGGCCACGTTGGTGGACCAGTCCCCGTGCTCCTTGAGCCGGGGCCGGGTGAGCTCGGGGTCCGGCGCGTCCTCCGGGGCCAGCCCGAGCTCCGGGCAGGCCGAACGCACCGCCTGGGCCACGAGACGGAACAGCGTGTCCTGGATCATGGGGCCGGTCCCCCGCGATATTAGCCCCCGCCTCCCGCGGGCCCGGCCAGGGAGCGACGGGCCCCGGCCTCCGGCGGCCCGGCCAGGCCGCCCCGACCCGCCCGTTGCTAAGATGGTGCCGCGGACCGCGGACCGCTCCCTTCGGCCCCCGTAGCTCAGGGGATAGAGCACCGGCCTCCGGAGCCGGGTGCGCAGGTTCGAATCCTGCCGGGGGCACCCCACGGAGGCCGCCCCTTTAGCCGGCCACCCGTCCCTGCGGGTCCGACCCTGGCTCCACCCGGAGACCTCCCATGGTCGAGACCCTTACTCCGGCCGGAGCAGCTCCGGACGGCGCACCATGCGGACCCAGGGGAGGGCGGCAACCGTGGCCAGCAGCACGGCCCCGGCAGCACAGAGGGCGGTCAGGAGCAGGAGCCCGACGGGCAGGACGGGGTGTTCCCGAGCGATGCGGAACAGAAGACCCGTCACCGCGAGCCCCACCCCGATCCCCAACGCGACGGCGACCGAGAGCGGCACCGCCACCTGGACCAGTACCGACCGCCGGAGCGTGCGCCCGGGGACCCCCACCGCGGACAGCACCGCCAGCCCCCTCCTTCGCTCCAACATCCCGTCCACCGTGGAGACCAGGAGGTTGGCCACGGTCCCGGGCTGTGGCTGGCCCGTGACCGTCCCCGCCCCACGCCTCCCCTGGACGGCCCGGTGCGGGCGGACGTCGTGGTGGTTGGGGGCGGCCTGACCGGGCTGTGGTCGGCGATCCACGTCAAGGAGGGGGATCCCGCCGCGGAGGTGGTGGTGCTAGAGGCCGAGGAGGTCGGGTACGGGGCGAGCGGGCGGAACGGGGGGTTCGCCATGACCATGGTGGGAAGGAGCCTCCACGACCTCCTTCGGAAGGTCGGTCCCTCCCGGGCCCGCGCCACCTACCACGCGATGGTCCGGACGCTCCGGCGGATCGAGGCGTTCGCCGACGCCGAGGGGTTCGGGTCCGCTGTGGCCCGGGCGACCATCCTCACGGTCTCGAACGGGCCCGAGCAGGACGTCCGGATCGAGCGGGACCTCGAGGCCGCCGAGCGGCTCGGCCTCGACTCCTTCCGGCCGCTCGACGCCTCGGCGTGCCGGGCGTTGGTCGGCGCCCAGGGTCTGCGCCGCGGGCACCTTGAGGAACACGGCCTCCTCGTGGACCCCGCGGCCCTGGTCCGCGGGCTCCGGGAGGCGGCCATCCGACGGGGCGTGCGGGTCCACGAGAGGACGCCGGCCAGGGCGATCCGGTCGGGCCCCTCCGGCGTCGAGGTCCGGACGCCCGGCGGCGAGGTGCGGGCGGAGCGAGCGGTGCTCGCCCTGGGCGCGTACGGCGCGGCGGTCCCGCAGATCCGGCGGTTCCTGTTCACGCTCTACGCGTCGATCGTCGTCACGGAGCCCCTGTCCGAGGAGCAGTGGGGCCGGGTGGGCTGGCACGGACCCCTCGGGGTCGAGGACAAGCGGACCATGCCCCACTTCTTCCGGCCGACCCCCGACGGCAGGATCCTGTGGGGCGGGCGGGACGTCCTCTACGTCCCGGACGGTCCCGATGCACGGTTCGACCGGATCCCCTGGGCGTACGCCCGGCTCGAGGAGACCTTCCGCGCCACCTTCCCCCAGCTGGCCGACGTGCGCATCGAGGGCGGATGGTCCGGGCCCATCGACGCCGCAGCCACCGCCATGCCCCATGCGGGGTGGCTCGACGGGCGCCGCGCGCTCTACGTGGCCGGCTACTCCGCGCACGGGGTCGGCCCCGCGCACCTCATGGGGGAGGTCGTCCGCGACCTCATCCTCGACCGGCACAGCGAGCTCTGCGAGCTCCCCGTGGTGACGGCGCCACGGGTCCCCCTGCCCCCCGAGCCCCTCCGCCGGCTCGCCGTGGCCCTTCCCCAGCGCATCCTCCAGCGGGCGGACGACATGGGGGGCGGCGGCCCGGCGGCCCGGCTCCTGGCGCGGATCCTGCAGTAGGGCCCCGACGCGGCGGGCGACCGCGGCCAATCCGCGGGCCGCTCGCGCCCGTACTCCTTGCGTCCGGTCGTGGGAAGGAGGGAGGTATGCGGAGAGCCGCGCTCGTCGTGGGGCTCCTGACCCTGCTGGCCACGGCCTGCGGTGGCGGCCGTCAGGAGGGCGGGGCGGCCAGCCCGGCGCCCCCGCCGGTGCAGCTCCAGGGGCGGGTGAACGACCACGGGACGAAGGACCTCGGGTCCGCCACGGAGCTCGAGATGAAGCTCGACGACTTCTACTTCGGCCCCACCTTCGTCGAGGCCTCCCCGGGAGCCACCGTCACGGTGGAGCTCGAGAACGAGGGCGACGTCCCCCACACGTTCACGGTCGAATCGCTGGGGGTGGACGAGACCCTCCAGCCGGGAGACCGGAAGGAGGTCCAGCTCACCCTGCCCCAGTCGGGGGTGGTGAACTTCATCTGCCGGTTCCACGTGGGCCAGGGGATGCAGGGGGCCTTCTTCTTCGGGGCCGGGGCCATGACCCAGCCGGCCTCGGGGCAGTCCACCGGCAGCTACGGGTACTAGGCTCAGGGCGGGCCCCGGGCCCGGGCCCGGGGCTCCCCTCCGCTCGTCGAGGAGCGGCGGTGGTCCGGCTCGAGGATCCGGGTCGCGCCCGGGCCCGTGGAGGGAGCGTGGGCGAGGGCACCTGGGGGCCGTCGGACGAGGCCCTGTTGGCGGGCCTGGCCTCAGGCGATGAGGAGGCCACGGCGGCCTTCGTCCGCCGGTTCCACCGCCGGGTGTACGGCCTGGCCTTCCTCATCCTGGGCGACGCGGACGCCGCCAGCGACGTGGTGCAGGAGACCTTCCTCCGGGTCTGGCGTCACGCCGAGGCCTTCGACCCCCGCCGGGGGGCGGTGGGGCCCTGGGTCCTCTCCATCGCCCGCAACCTGGCCGTGGACCAGCTCCGCCTGCGCCGGTGGTCGCCCGTGGAACCGGCGACCCTGTGGCTCGCCGCCGGGCCTTCGGGGGAGCCCGGCCCCGAGGAGCGGGCCATTGCCGACGCCGAGGCCGAGCAGCTCCACCGGGCCCTGGGGGAGCTCCCCCTGGAGCAGCGCCGGGCGGTGGTGCTGGCCGCCTTCTACGGGCGGACGGCCCGGGAGATCAGCGAGCTCGAGAGCGTCCCCCTGGGCACCGTGAAGACCAGGATCCGCAGCGCCCTCCTCAAGCTGCGGGCAGCCCTGGAGGTGGACCGGTGAGAGCCGGCGGACGGACCGCGGGGCCCGCCCGGCCATGGGGGGAGGTGGTCCCGTGAGGCCCGAGCCCACCTGCGAGACGGCCCGGGAGCTGGCCGCCGAGGTGGCCCTGGGCATCGCCTCGGGCGAGGAGCGGGCCGCCGTCCTGGCCCACGTGGCCCGGTGCGCCCCCTGCTCCCAGCACCTGGTCGAACTCTCCCGGGCCGCCGACGCCCTGCTTACGTTGGCCCCGGAGCTCCCCCCTCCCCCCGACCTCGAGCGCCGGGTCCTGGCCCGCCTCCGCCGCCCCAGGCGCCTGCGGAGGGCGGCCCTGGCCGCGGCGGCCCTGCTCGCGGCCCTGGCCCTGGGGGCCGGGGCCATGTGGGCCGCCACGGGGGCCCAGCGGTGGGAGGCGGGCCGCTACCGGGAGGTCCTGGCGCTGGCCGAAGGCACCTGGTACGGGGTGTGGCCCCTGCGGGCCCCGGCCCCCGGGGGGGAGCGAGACGGCTACGTTTTCCTCTACCGCGGGCAGCCCTCCTGGCTGTTCGTGGTGGCGGGGGAAGGCGACGGAGAGCCCTACGACGTCGTGGCCGTGACCGCGGACGGGCGACGGGTCACCCTGGGGACCATGGCCCCGGACCGGCGGAGCTGGGGGGCCACCACCTCCCTGGACCTCCGGACGCTGGAGCAGCTCCTGCTGGTGGACGAGGAAGGCCGGGTGGCACTGGCCGCCTCCCGGGCCGCCTCGGCCCCCGCGGCTACGCGGCCTGGCGGGGACTGAGGTTCTCCAGGAGCTCCGGCTGGTGGCCCCGGAGCCAGCCGGCGGCCAGCCGGAGCCCCGTCCGGTAGACGAGGAGCCCGTAGGCGAGGGCGAAGCCACCCGCGGCCCAGAGCAGGGGGCGCCAGAACCGGACCCCCGCGAAGACCAGGGCCCCCACCGGGGCCGCCAGCGCCACGTTGAGGGCGAACACCAGCTGCATGACCAGGCCCGTGCCGCAGCCCTGGTCGCCCCGGGCGGCCCACAGGTTGGTCGAGGAGTCGGGCATGGGGATGGGGAGGCGGACCGACGCCACGTTCCCCACTCCGAAGGAGATCCCGAACAGCCCCACCACCAGGCAGGCGGCCAGGGGCAGGTAGGCCCAGCCCCCGGACAGGGCCGCGATGGCCGGCGCCACCAGGAGGAACAGGGCCCCGTACAGGAGGGCCCCCGCCAGGTTCTTCCCCACGAGGTCGTCCCTGGGGTCCCCGGGTGCTGCCACCTGCATCCAGTAGGCCGCCCGGTCCGCGGCGAACTGGTTCACGGCGTTCAGGCTGAAGAGCCAGGCGAAGGCGGCGGCGTTGAGGACCGCCTCCGGACCCTGGAGCCTCGGGACCAGGGCCACGGAGGCCACGGCCCCTACCGCGAAGATCAGGGTCATCCCCCGTTGGGCCCGGAGCATGGGGTCCCGCCAGAGGTACCGAAGGTCCTTGGCGGCCACCGCCCCCCGTCGGTCCCGGGGGAACGGCCAGCCGGCCGGGAACAGCCCGAGGACGGTGTCCGGGCGGGCCTGGAGGGTAGAGCCCCGACGGCGGGCCACAGGCTCGCTCGAGTGGGCCAGCCGCTCGAGGTTCCGCATCCAGCCGAGCACCAGGCCCAGGGCCGTGGCCGCCGGCACGATCAGGTCGAGGAGGGCCGCCCCCAGCCGACCCTGCTCGGCCAGATGCACGGCGTGGCCGGCGAACCCGGGCGGGAGCCACCGCAGCACCCCCACCAGCTGCGACGCCGCCTGGTTCGGGGCCCGGGGGCCGAGGGGCCGGGCGGCCAGGGCCAGGAGGGAGGTGACCAGGAGGAACAGGGGGAGGGCCACGAGCCAGGCGTCCCGCCCCCGGCGGGACCGGAGGGCCCGGGACAGGGCGGTGGTCACGGCCCGGGCGCCCGTCACGCACAGGACGAACTCCACGGCCACCGCTGCGGCCACCACGGCCCACCCGCCCGGCTCCCGCCCGTACCCGGGGACCGCCCCCGAGAGCCCGAGGAGCGTGGCCACGGGGCCCACCCCGACCGATGACGCCACGAACAGCCCCGTCATGAGCTGGCGCCGCCGCAGGGGCAGGAGGGCCAGCCGGCTGGGGTCCAGGGTCTCGTCCAGCCCATAGCCGATGACCGGGAGCACCACCCACCCCAGGAAGACGAGGGCGAAGGCGGCCACGGGGAGGTCGGCCCGGTTCGAGGGGTCGGCCGGGGGGTGGGCCAGGAGCGAGAAGCTCAGGAGGGCCACCACACCGGCCCAGCTCGCCACCACCGCGAACCCCGCCACACGCAGGGGGCTCCCCCGCAGGCCGTTGCGGATGAGGGCCAGCTTCAGCCGGAAGAAGACCCCAACCACTCCAGCGCCCCCGAGGGGATGACGCGGGCCCCCACGAGCTCTACGAAGGTCTCCTCGAGGCTGCGGCCCTGGCAGACCGCCTCCAGGGGGCCCTCGGCCACCAGGCGCCCGTGGTGGAGGATCCCCACCCGGTCGCACAGCCGCTCCACCATGTCCATGACGTGGCTGGAGAAGACCACCGTCCCACCCGTGGCCACGTGCAGGTCGAGGACGGCCCGGATGGTCCGCACCGAGACGGGGTCCACCGCCTCGAAGGGCTCGTCGAGCAGGAGGACCCTCGGGTTGTGCAGGAGCGCGGCGGCCAGGGTGAGCTTCTTGCGCATCCCGTGGCTGTAGTCCACGACCAGGGTGTCGGCGGCCTCGGTGAGGCCCAGGACTTCGAGGAGCTCCCGGGCCCGGGCGGCCACCACGTGGCGGTCCATGCCCCGCAGCAGGCCGTGGTAGGCGAGGAGCTCGGCCCCAGTGAGCCGCTCGAATAGCCGCATCTCCTCTGGGACCACCCCGATGGCGGCCTTGGCCCGGGTGGGGTCGCGCCACACGTCCACCCCGTTCACCAGGGCCACCCCGGCGTCGGGCCGGAGGAGCCCGGCCACCATCCTGAGGGTGGTGGTCTTCCCCGCCCCGTTGGGCCCCACCAGGCCGAAGAGGCACCCGCGCGGGACGTCCAGGTCGAGGCCGGCCACGGCCACCCGCTCGCCGAACCGCTTGGAGAGCCCCCGGGTGGAGAGGGCGGCGTCGGGGCGGGGAGGGGCGTGAGGCCCGGTCTCCGGCACGCTCACATCTTCCCTGAACCTCGGCGCCTCGGGGAGGGGATTTGAGGGCCCTCGCCCCTACCACGGTCAGACCGCGAACCGGATGTGGAGGACGTCCCCCTCCCGGACCACGTAGTCCCGCCCCTCCACCCGGGTCCGGCCCAGGGCCCGGGCCCGGTGCCATCCCCCCGCCGCCACCAGGTCGTCGAAGGAGACCACCTCGGCCCGGATGAACCCTCGCTCCATGTCGCTGTGGATGGTGCCGGCCGCCTCGGGGGCCCTGGCCCCCCGCCGCAGCTCCCAGGCCCGAGCCTCCTCCTCGTTGGCCGTGAGGAACGTGATGAGGTCCAGGGCCCGGTAGCAGGCCCGCACCACCCGCCCCAGGCCCGGCTCCTCCACCCCGAACGCCTCGAGGAGGGCCCTGGCCTCCTCCGGGTCCATGGAGGCCGTCTCCGCCTCGACCTCCGCGAAGACCCCCACAGCTCCCTCGGGGAGCCCGGGAGGGACCTCCCCTCCCTCCTCGAGGTTGACCACCACCACCCAGGGCTTGAGGGTGAGCAGGCCGAATCCCCGGAGGAGCCTGGGGTCCTCCTCCTCCAGGGCGGCCTCCCGCAGGAGCCGCTCGGCGGAGAGCGCCTCCCGGGCCCGCTCGAGCGCCCCCAGCTCCGCCACGGCCTGCCGGCCCCGGCCCTTGGCCCGCCGGGCCGCTCCCTCCAGCGCCGACTCCACCACGGCCAGGTCCGCCAGGAGGAGCTCGGCGGTGACCTCCCGCAGCTCCCCCGCGGGGTCGGGGTCCGGGCCGAAGGCCCGCAGCACCACGCAGAGGGCGTCGGTCTCCCGGAGCGTGGCCAGGGCCTGGGCGGAGGTCCCCCCGGGGACGTCCACGAAGCGGACCTGGGCGTGACCCACCCGACGGGAGCCCTCCAGGCGGGCCAGGACCTCGGGCCTAGGGTCGGGCACGGGGACCACGGCCTGGTTCGGCCTCCCTCCGGCCGCCCCAGTGCGGGTGAGCGCGGTGAACAGGGTGGACTTGCCCGAGAAGGGAACGCCCACCAGCCCGATGGACTTCACGGCCGGACCGCCGGTACGGAGGTCGCGCGCATGGCCCTCCCCGAAGGCTACCCGCTGCCCAGCGAAGGCTACTCGCCGGGCCCGCGGCTGAGGCGACTGGCCGGACGGCCCGGCCTCCCCCGCGATCCCGCCCGGAGAGGACGGTGGGCGGGGTGGGTATCCTGGCCACCGTGGCCCACGTCCGGTTCCTCGAGCGTCCCTCCCTCTCCTCCCCCGCCATGGTCTGCGCCTTCCGGGGCTGGAACGACGGCGGGGAGGCGGCCACCCTGGCCCACCGCTACCTGGTCCAGACCTGGAGGGCTCGGCCCTTCGCCGAGCTCGACCCCGAGGAGTTCTACGACTTCCAGGTGAACCGCCCCACGGTGCGGCTGGTGGAGGGGGTGAGCCGGGTCATCGAGTGGCCCAAGGGCGAGTTCGCCTGGGCCCGGGTGGCCGGACGGGACGTGGTCCTCTTCACCGCGCCCGAGCCCAACGTCCGGTGGCGGGCCTTCGTCTCCGAGGTCCTGGGGTCGGCCCGGGAAGTGGGCTGTTCCCTCCTCGTGACCCTGGGTGGGTTCCTGGCCGACGTCCCCCACTCCCGGCCCGTCCCCGTCGTGGGGTCCGCCTCCGACGAGACCACCGTGGCCCGCCTGGGGCTGGAGGGGTCCAGGTACGAGGGCCCCACCGGCATCGTGGGGGTCCTGCACGACGCCTCCAACCGCTCCGGCCTGCCCTCGGTGAGCCTGTGGGCCGCCGTCCCCCACTACGCGGCGGCCGGGCCCAACCCCAAGGCCGCCCTGGCCCTGGTGGAGTGGGCCTCCCGGGTCCTGGACGTCCCCGTGGACACCGCCGCCCTGCGGGCCGCGGCCCGGGCCTGGGAGGAGCGGGTCACCGCCGCCGTGGCCGGGAGCGAGGAGCTCGCCGAGTACGTGGCCAGGCTGGAGGCCGCGGCGGAGGCGTCCCGCCCCGCTCCGCTCACCGAGGACCAGGTGCCCTCGGCCGAGGCCCTGGCCGCGGAGGTCGAGCGCTACCTGCGGGAGCACGGCGGCGGCTCCCCGTAAGGGCGGGGTCCATGCCCGGCGCTCGCCTCCTCGACCGGATCGCCGCCCGCCTAGCCAGCCGACACGAGCTCCGGGTCCGACCCCACGTGGGCCCCGTCCCCGGGGGCGAGCGGCCCCCCGGCCTGGGGGGCAAGAGCGGGGCCCTGCGGGCCGCCATCTTCGGAGTGAACGACGGGCTCGTCTCCAACCTGGCCCTCATCATGGGGGTGACCGGAGGGGCCGTCTCCAACCGGGTGGTCCTGCTGGCCGGGGTGGCCGGGCTCCTGGCGGGGGCGTTCTCCATGGCGGGCGGGGAGTACGTCTCGATGCGGGTCCAGCGGGAGCTGTTCGAGCGGCTGATCCACCTGGAGGCCCACGAGCTCGGCACCGACCCGGAGGGGGAGCGACGGGAGCTCCAGCGGATCTACGAGGCCCGGGGCTTCCCGAGGGAGCTGGCCGCCCAGGTGAGCGAGGCCCTCATGCGGGACCCCAGGCTGGCCCTGGAGACCCACGCCCGGGAGGAGCTGGGCCTGGACCCCACGGAGCTCGGCGCTCCCTGGGCGGCGGCCGTCTCCTCGTTCTTCACCTTCGCCGTGGGGGCGGCCGTCCCGCTCCTTCCGTTCGTGTTCGGCTCGGGGCTGGCCGCGGCCCTGGCCTCCGTGGCGGCCAGCGGGACGGCCCTGTTCGGTGTGGGGGCGGCCATGTCCGTCCTCACCGGCCGCCCCGCCTGGGCCTCGGGCCTGCGGATGCTCGTCATCGGCGGCTCGCTGGCGGCCGTCACGTTCGGGGTGGGGCGGGCCCTGCACGTGGGGGTGGCCCCGTAGGGGGAAGGGCCTCCCGGTCGGCCACCACGACCAGGCGGCCGGGGGGCAGGCGGGCCGCCGGGACGTCCTCCCCGGCCAGGAGGGCCCGGAGCGCCTCCCGCTTGTCCGGCCCGGCCACGAGGAGGAGCCCCACCCTGGCCGCGGAGAGAGCCCGGAGCGTGAGCGACACCCGGGGGACGCGGGGCGGCCACCCGGGCTCCGGGACCCGGACCACCCAGCGGTCGGTCACCTCGACCTCGGGCCGCCCGGGAAACAGGGAAGCGGTGTGCCCGTCGGGCCCCAGCCCGTAGAGGGCGAGCTCGAAGAGGAGGCGGTCCCCGAACCGCCGGCGGAGGAGGGCCTCGTAGCCCTCGGCGTCGCAGCGGGCCCCGTCGATGGGGTGGGCCCGGGCCGGGACCAGATCCAGGAACTCCTCCCGGGCCATGCGGGCGTTGGAGAGCCCCGAGTGGGCCGGGACGCACCGCTCGTCCCCGAAGAAGCACTCCACCTCGGCCCAGGGGTACTCGGTCCGGGCCAGGAGGCGGTACAGGCGCCGCGGGGTCTCCCCGCCCGAGAGCAGGACCACCCTGGGGCGCTCGGCCAGGAAGACCCGGAGGGCCTCCTCGGCCACGTCCTCGACCACCCTGAGCTCGGGGGGCCAGCCGGGCCGGGGCCCGGCCCCGGGGCGGCTCACCGGCCGGCGGCCTCCTCCAGGTCCTCGACCCGGACCCGGGCCGCCCGCCGCCCCGCGGCCAGCAGGGTGTGGAGGTCCCCGGCGGCCTGGGCCAGGAGGAGCTGGCCGAAGGTGTGGCCCGCCCCGGGCACCGGGACGTCCTCGCCGGGCTCCTCCACCAGCTGGAGGAACACCCCGGTGGGCGGCCCCCCCTTGTGGAGCTGGCCCGTGGAGTGGAGGAACCGGGGCCCGAACCCCACGGCCGTGGCCACCCGCAGCCGGTCCCGGAGCCTCAGCCGGACCGCCTGGAGGCGGCGCTCCCAGGCCTCGGTCCTCGGGACGAAGGCCTGGACGGCCACGTAGTCCCCCGGGCGGACCGTCCGCAGGAGGGCCTCGGGGTCGCCCCACTCCACCGGGGGGGTCCCCTCCTCGAGGAAGCGGCGGGTGGCGGCCTTGGTCCGCTCCACGTCGGGCTGGTCGAAGGGGTGGACGTCGAGGACGTGGCCGGCCACGGCCACGGCGAACTCCCACCGGAAGAACTCCCTGCCCAGCGAGGCCGGCTGGTCGAGCGGCAGGTGGAGGACGGGGTGGCCAGAGGAGGAGAGGGGCTCCAGGGCCCGCCGCAGGGGCTCTCCCCCCAGGCCCACGAACAGCCGGTCCTCGCCGTAGACGTCCGGGGCCCCCAGGTCCTCCCCCACCACCGGCACCACCCCCCGGCCCTCCTTGCCGGTGGACTCCGCCACCAGCTGCTCCACCCAGGCCCCGAAGGGGGCGAACCGGGGCTCGAGGAGCAGGGTGAGCTTGTCCCGTCCGGCCCAGGCCGCCTCCCCCACCCAGGCCCCCAGCCAGGCCCCCGGGTTGTCCGGGGCGGGGACCTCGGGCCCGCAGGCCAGGGCCGCCTCCCGGGCCCGGCCCAGGAGCCCGCCCAGGTCGACCCCGAGGAGGGCCGCCGGCAGGAGCCCCACGGGGGAGAGGGCCGCATAGCGGCCGCCGACGTCGGGGGGGTGCACGAACACCCGCCGGAACCCCCGCTCGGCGGCCAGGGAGGCCAGGGGAGTCCCGGGGTCCGTCACCGCCGCGAACCGGGAGCCGTCGGGGACCTTCACCCAGAAGTACGCGAGGTGGGCGAGGGTCTCGGCGGTCGCCCCGGACTTGGAGACCACCAGGAACAGGGCCCGGTCCAGCTCCACGGTCCGCTCGACGGCCAGGATCTCCTCGGGGTGGGTGCTGTCCAGGACCAGGACGTCGAGCCGCCCCGGGGCCACCCCGAAGACGGACCTCAGGACCTCGGGGGCCAGGCTCGAGCCCCCCATCCCGCAGAGCACGGCGGCGCCGAGGCCCTCCGAGGCGCAGGCCGAGGCGAACTCCTCCAGCTCCCCGAGCTGCCCCTCCATGGTCCGGGGCAGGGTCAGCCACCCGAGCCGGTCCACGACCTCGCGGGGGCCCCGCCCCCAGACCGTGTGGTCCCGGGCCCAGACCCTGGCCACCACGTCCTCCACCCGGAGCCGCTCCAGCCTGGCCGCCACCGACCCCGCCAGCGGGGGCGGGGCGACCGCGGTGGCCCCGCCCGGGCCGGGGAGCGACGAAGTCGGGGGGTTCGGAGCCACGGACCCATTGTGGCTGAGCTCCGGAGCCCTCGGGCTCGGCCTCGGGGCGCGACGCCCTCATCCCGCGGCGCGCGTGACCCGAGCCCCCGCGGGCTCGGGTTCGGGGCCGCGGCGAGCTCCCAGGGGGGGCGCCAGGCCCGGGCCCGGCGCTAGATGCGGCCCCCCGTGAGCTCGACCAGGGCGGCCGTGAGCGAGCGGAACCGACGCTCGCCCAGCTGGCGCCGGACCCTGGACTCAACGCTCGCCATGGCCCGGCGGACCTCGGCCCGGCTGCGGAGGCCCCGGGCCGTGGGCTTCACCACCTTGGCCCGGGCGTCGGTGGGATCGGGGGCCCGCCGCAGGAGCCCCGCCCCCTCCAGTTCGTCCACGACCTGCATCATCCGCTGTTTGGTGAGCCGGGCCCGGAGGGCGAGCTCCGTGAGCCGGGTCCCTGTGCGGTCCACGAGGAGGAGGGCCCGGGCCTGGGTGGGCCGCAGGTCGAGCCCCCGGTCCCGGAGGGCCGCCTCCACCTCCTCGTCCAGGGCCCGGAAGGCTTCCAGAAGCATCCGGGACAGGCGGGGCTCCCGCACGCCCCGATCATGGCGGCCCTCGGCGTAGCTCGTCAAGCTCCTTGACCAATCAACGGAGCCGGCCCCCATGCCACCGGGGGCCGACGGGAGCCTCAGCCGCGGGCCGCCGCCCCCGACCTCGGGCGGAACTGCTGGCGGTAGAGCCGGGCGTAGAGCCCGCCCAGCTCCAGGAGCTCCTCGTGGGTGCCCCGCTCCACCACCCGCCCCCGGTCCAGCACGAAGATCACGTCGGCCGCCAGGATCGTGGAGAGCCGGTGGGCGATGGCCAGCGTGGTCCGGCCCTCCATGAGCGGGCCCAGGGCCTCCTGGATCAGCCGCTCGCTGGTGCTGTCCAGGGACGAGGTGGCCTCGTCCAGGATGAGGATCCGGGGGTCCTTGAGGATGACCCGGGCGATGGCCAGCCGCTGCTTCTCCCCGCCCGAGAGCCGGTACCCGCGCTCCCCCACCACGGTGTCGTAGCCGTCGGGGAGCTCGAGGATCCGGTCGTGGATGAAGGCCGCGCGGCAGGCGGCCTCGATCTCCTCCTGGGTGGCGTCGAGCTTGCCGTAGAGGAGGTTCTGACGCACCGTGGTGTGGAAGAGGTAGGTCTCCTGGGTCACCACCCCGACGAGGTCCGCAAGGGAGGACAGCTTGATCTCGCGGACGTCCACCCCGTCGATCTCCACCGCTCCCCGGGTCACGTCGTAGAGCCTGGGGACGAGGTAGGTCAGGGTGGTCTTGCCCGCCCCGCTCGGCCCCACCAGGGCCGCCAGCTGCCCCGGTTGGATCTCCAGGTCCACGTCCTCGAGGGTCCACTCCCGAGGGCCCTGCCCGTCCCGGGCGGGCCCCACGGGGACGGCGGCCGGGCCCACCGCCGGCGACCCGTCCACGGCGGGCCGGCCCTCCCCCACCCGGCCACCGTCCTCGGGCGGGGCCGCCAGCGCCGGAGGCCCCTCGCCCGGGGC
>DATLZQ010000085.1:0-2972 GCA_035573915.1 Actinomycetota bacterium
CGGAGAACCCGGGGGCCAGCCGCTCGCCGACCGCGGCGCACGCCGACCGGTAGGCGGCCAGCATCTCCTTCTCGTCGGAGGTCGTGGCGGGGTCGGCCTCGAGCTCGGCCAGCTTGGCCTGGAGCTTCTCGTGCCTGTCCCGGGTGTGCTGGGGGATCCCGTCCCCCTGCTTGAGGTGGTGGTTCACCGACTTCGCCACCGTCTCCAGCTCCTCGTAGAGCCGGTGCTGCTCGTCGAGGGGGAGGCGCCCGTGGACCTCCCTCTCCACGGCCACGGGGACCAGCTTCTCCTCGGAGATGGCCAGGGCCTCGAGGAGCTTGGCCTCGGCCTCCTCGGCGACGGTGGCGTGGAGGACCTCCCGGGGCTGGTCCGGCCCCTGGTAGGCGACCAGGGTGGCAAGGGAGTCCACCAGGTCGGCCCCTCCCACCAGCAGGGGGACCCCGGTGATGAGCCCCGGCTCCACGGTGTCGGGGGCCGGGGTCAGGGCCTGTCCGCCCGCACCGCCCGCCGCGTCGGGGGCCGGGGCCTCCGAGCGGGCGGCCCCCTCGGTCCCACCGGGCGGTGCGCGCCGCTCCGGGGCGAGATCGCCGGCATCGGCCCTCACCGAGGGGGCGACAGCGAAGGGTTCGTGGAGCTTGGTGGCCCCCGCCCCCATCAGGCCACCTTCGAGAGCTTGCCGCCGGAGGCGAACCCGAGGGAGGTGAAGAACTCGGCGAACGCCCGCCGGAGGGAGGCCTTCCGCTCGCAGGCGTGCCGGAGGAACTCCTCGGCCACCTCGGCGTCCGTGACGTTCGTCTTCTTCAGCCGCTTCCGGGCGGCCCTCCGCATGGGCCCCACCCAGGCCACCCCGTCCTTCACCCCCCGGGTGGCCACCGGCCGCAGGATGGCCCGGTACTGGGCGTCGGGGATCCGCTCGAGGGCCCGGATGACGGGCAGGGCGGCCTCGGGCCGGATCGTCACCCCCGGGGCCAGGGCCCGGCTCTGGGCCGCCTGGTAGGCCCGGTGGAACACGGGCTGCGGCGCGCCGTAGCTGCCGTTGGGGTGGTAGCCCACGTCCAGGCGGTCCCGCCCGTAGAACTTGAAGGCCTGGCCCTGGTCGACGGGGAGGAGCCCTCCCGAGGGGGTTCGCAGGACGTTGGTGTGGTTCCCGTCGTGGTCGCCCACGGCCCAGGCGGCCACGTGGTAGCGGACGATCGAATCGACGTCCCCCTGCGACCAGCTCCCGGGGTCGGCCGGCAGCTGGGCGGCCCCGGCCACCAGGGGTTGGATGGAGCCCACCTTCCCCCCGAGCCTCTTCACGTAGACGCCGACGCTCGGCACCCCCGCCCGGTGGAGGATCTCCGAGGCCGCGGCCTCCGCGTGGGCCCGGGCCCCGGCGGCCCCCCGGTCCGGCTTGAACAGCCACATCGAGCCGTCGGGGGCCCGGTGGAGGGTCTTGGCGTGCGTGCCCCCGAGGGAAGCGGCGGTGCCGGGGCCGAACGACCACCCCTCCACGTCGCCCTGGGAGGGCCGGGGCGGCAGGTCCCGGGCCACCGCCTGGTGGGCCTTGAGGGCCGCCACCACCTGGAGGTGCTTGGCGGTGAACGACCCCGGGGGGGCAGGTGGGGCCAGGGTCGGGCCGGGCGCCGAGCCCGGGCTGACCGTCTTCAGCGGGGCCGCCCCCTCCGGGGCCCCCGTGCCGGCCTTGGCCGCCACGGCGGCCTGGATCTGGGCCTTGTCCAGCTTCGGGTCCCACGACGCGGCGATGTAGTTCTGGACCTGGGCCCGGGAGGCGCCCTCCGGCTCCATCCCCAGGTCCTTGGCCACCGCCCTGAGGTCGGCGAGCTTCTGCCCCTTCGCCCAGGCCCGGAACGAGGCGGTGAGGGCCTGGGCGTCGGGGTTGGAGGACGAGGCGGTCCACAGCGGCCCGTGGGTGGCCTCGAGCTCGGTCCGCCCGGGGACCCCCTGGGCCCAACCGGCCATCTCGGCCCGCTTGGCGAAGTACGAGCCGGCCGCCCCGGCCAGGGCGGCCAGGTGCTCCCTCCCGGCCGCCGTGGAGGCCTCGACCCCCGAGAGGTCCTTCCTGGCTAGGTACAGCCCCCGGAGCTCGGCCAGCTCCTGGACCCGGGCCTGGCGCTCCGCGGCGAGCTTGGAGAGCCCGGCCCGCTGGGGCGAGGGGGTGGAGAGCCGGAGGAGGTCGAGCTGCTCGTCCCGGGACAGGAGGGCGGCCTCGGCCTCCCCGATCGTGCCGGCCTTCCGGGCCTCGGCCACCAGCTCGGCCACGGCCCGGTCCCGCCGGTGGGAGGGAGCCTGCTCCAGGGCCGTGTCCAGGGCCGCCCGCACCGAGCCCTTCGCGGCCTCGAGGCCGGCCCCCATCTCCGGGCAGGCCGCCCTGGCCAGGTGGTTCTCGGCGGCCACCACCGCGCCGAGCCTCGTGGCCACCTCGGCGGGGCTCCCCGCCCAGTCGAGCCCGGCCAGGGCCTGGTTCACCCCGGCCATGGCTTCCACCACCTGGGCCGGGGTAGCCTGCCAGGCCCCCGGGGGGCCGGCCTGGGGGAGCCCCTGCTCCGCGGCCTGGACGTCGGCCAGGGCCAGCCCGGCCAGGCTCCCCCCGGCGGCCAGCTTCGCGTAGCGCTCGGTGGCCTTGGCCTGGATCGTGAGCTTGGAGGGCAGGTGCGCCCCGTAGGCGGGGTCCAGCCAGTGGGCCAGCGGGTGCTGAGCCCCCTCCGGCGTGTGGAGCCCGACCAGCGTGGGGTGCTCGAACCCCTGGGCGGCGGCCAGGCCCTGGAGGTCCTCGACCGCGAGCGAGGAGAGCCAGGCCTGGGTGTGGGCCTTGACGGCCTTCATGCCCTCGGCGGCGAGCTCGGGGGACCACCCGTCGGCCACCGCCTGGGCGTGGGCCTGGAGCGCCTCCTCGGCGAGGGCCCGCAGCTTCGGGTAGGCGGCGGGGTCGGCGGCGCCCACCTGGCCCAGGGCGGCCAGGGCCTCCTCGA
>DATLZQ010000086.1:0-9755 GCA_035573915.1 Actinomycetota bacterium
GATGGAGAGGTCGTAAGCCACGGTGGCCGCCGGGGCCTGGAGCCGCATGGCGGTGAGCCACATCCCCTCCGCCGGGAGCCACCCCATCCCCCGGTCGGACCGGAGGTCGCGCAGGAGCCCCCGGTCGGCCGGCGCGCTGCGCAGGACGCTCATCCCGGGCAGGCCGTCCAGCTCGGGGGCGAACGAGGGTCGGTCGGGGGTGAGGACGAAGAGGTCCGCCTCCACCACCTCGGTCCCCCCCTTGCCCAGGGAGAGGATCCGGAGGGGGATCCACGGAGCGGGGGTAGGGATGGTGAAGTGGATGACGGTCCCCTGCCCCTCCACGAGCCCCCGCCGGGCGGCCTCCAGGGCATCGAACCGGGCCAGGGCGAACACCGACCCCTTCGAGCTGTAGGTCCCCAGGACCCGGTCGGTGTCCGGGGTGAGGTCGAACCCGTGGCGGCGGGCCCAGGCTGCCACCTCCGGGCCCCCGCCGCGAACCACCGTGATGTCCAGGGCCCCCACCCGGATCCGCTGCACCACCTCGACGGCCCTGGGGGCGACCACGGCCTCGGCCAGCCCCAGGGCCACCGGGCTCACCTCGAGCTGGAGGCGCTCGAGGGTCCAGTCCCCGCCCTTCTCGATGCGGGAGGGGACCCCGGGCAGGGGGACGATGTAGCCGAAGCTTCGGGCGTTGCCCGCGAACTGGAAGCCGGTCACGTAGTGCTCGTACCCGCCGTACCAGGCGGCCAGCGTGGTGGCCCGCCGGAGGACCTCGGCGTGCCCGGGGGCGACGAGCCCTCCGCAGGCCAGCGCTGCCGCCGGCGCCACCAGGACGAGGCCCAGGGCGAGGCCCAGCAGGACGAGGAGCCGTCTGGCCATCGGAGCTCCTTTCCTCGGTGCGGTCCGGATGTGGCCTTGGACGGCAGGAGCAGGCCTCAGGTTCCGACCCCTCCCTCCGGGAGGAGTGGGACCCGATCAGGGTCCCTCGTCCACGGCATCTGATGAACCGACGGTCTACAGTCCGTGGCGGCGTCGGGCCAACCGGAGCGCTTCGAGGTATTTGAGTCCCGAGCCGGTGTTGATCAGCACCGCCGCCCAGGTGGCGCCGGCGTTCCCGGCGGTGGGGGGCCAGGTCACGTACCCCGCGGTTCGCCGCCATGGTCACCCCGCACGCGGCCCCTCGGGCCTTGAACGTGCCCGTCGGGTACCTCCCCTCGTCCTTGAGGAGGAGACGCCTCATCCCGAGGCGGCGCGCCAGCCCCTGCAGGGGAAGGAGTGGCGTCCAACCCTCCCCCAGCGAAACGACGGGGTCGCTCCGATCCGACCGCCCCCTTTTCGCCCGGTAAGGCCGCCCCGCCACTCCGTGCGGTGCGCCCTCCGTTCGGGGAGGGTGCCCGGGGTGGGAGTCGAACCCACACGGCCCGTAGGCCGGCACTTTTTAAGAGTGCCGCGTCTTCCCGTTCCGCCACCCGGGCGCGCCCCAGAGTCTACCCCCGGCGTTCACCCGTCGGGCCGGGCCCGGGGCCTGAGCCCTCTCCCGTTCCCCCAAGGGCCCGCCGCCGGTCGGGTTCCTCCACCGCCCGGCCTCTCCCCCGGGGTAGACTCCGGCCCCGACGCGCGAACCGCCGGCGCCGACCGGCCGACTTGCACCAGCGGGGTACACTGCCGCGGGAAGGTGAGGGCATGAGGCGAGGATGGCGGACCATCCTTCCCCTCCTGGTCGTTTGCGTGTCCCTCACCGCCTGCGGCGCCCCCCGAGCCACGGGGGCCGGGGCCCGGGTGGACCCCTCCTCTGCGGTCCTCGTCTCCGTCCTGGCCGACGCCATCTACCTCGTGGACCCCACCACCGGTCACCGGGTCCCCCTGGTCACCGGGCTGGACGACTTCCGCTCAGGGTACGCCGCGTGGTCGCCCGACCGGGGCTCGGTGGTCTACGCGGACCGGGGGATCTGGGTCCTCGACCTGGCCACCGGCCAGCGGCGGCGGCTGGCGGATGGGGAGGGCCTGTCCGCCCCCACCCCCAGCCCGGACGGCCGCCGCATCGCCTACCGAGACGGGACGAGGGTGTGGGTGCTGCGACCCCGGGCCGGCGGGGCCCGGCCCCTCTCCCTGCCTCGGGACGTGGCGGCCCTGGGCCTGGCCTGGGGCCCCGACGGGACCCTGGCCTTCGGGGGACTCGCCCTCCGCTGCGACCGCTTCGGGACGTGCCTGTCCACGGAGCGCAGCGAGATCTACGTGGTCCGCCCCGACGGCTCGGGGATGCGGCGCCTCACCCGGGCCGGGCACGCGGAGCGGCCCAAGTGGTCCCCGGACGGGCGGCTCCTGCTCTTCGTGCGACGGTCCCCGGAGCGGACGGGCGTCGGCGGCGAGCTGTGGGTGGTGGGGGCCGACGGCCGCGGGGCCAGGCGGGTGCGGGGGCTGCGCGGGGTGGTGGCCGCCGACTGGTCGCCGGACGGCGACCGGATGGTCGTGGTCCGCCAGGACACTCCCGGCACGCTCCAGGTCCTGGTGGCCAGGGCCGACGGCTTGGGGGCCCGCCCGGTGGGGGAGCCCCTCCCGGGCTCCGACGCCACCGTGGACTGGTGAGGCCGACCGGGCGGACGGCCCTCCCCGCCGGGACCGGGCCCGCGGCCCTCAGCCCCCCCTCCCCAGGGGTTCGACCTCGACCGTGACCTTCTCGATGTAGACGGTCTGGGCGGGCCGCTCGGGGGCGGTGGGCGACTCGAGCTCGCTGATCCGCCGGGCCACGTCCAGGCCCCGGACCACCCTCCCGAAGATCGTGTACTGCTTGGGGAGCTGGGTCCCTCGCTCCCCGGTCACGATGAAGAACTGGCTCCCGTTGGTGTCCGGGCCCCGGTTGGCCATGGCCACCGTCCCCAGCTCGTACCGGAGGTCGTTGTCGAGCTCGTCGGGGAAGGTGTAGCCGGGCCCGCCGGTCCCGTCGCCCTTGGGGTCCCCGCCCTGGATCACGAAGTCTCGCACCACCCGGTGGAAGGTGAGCCCGTCGTAGAACCCCCGCCGGGCAAGGAACACGAAATTGTTCACGGTCTGGGGGGCCTCCCGGGCCAGGAGCTCCACCTCGATCCTCCCGCAGGAGGTCTCCAGGACCGCGGTATACGCGCGGCGGTCGGGCCGGATCCGCATGGGCGGGGGCTCCTCGAAGGTGGGCCTGGGCCGGGAGGCAGGGGCAGGGACCTCCCCCCCGCAGGCCACGGCGGGAGGCATCTCCGTGGGCGTGGGCGACCCCCCGGCCGCCGGCCCCTCCCGCCCCCGGCCCAGCAGGACGGCGGTCAGCCCCGAGAGCAGGGAGAGCACGAGCGCCCCGGCCACGCCGAGGGCCACGGCTCGCCGGCGCTGCCGACGCCGCCGCTCGGCGGCCCGCCGGGCGGCCAACCTGGCCAGCTGTCGTTCGCGGGTCCGTCGGCTGCTGGAGGGCATCCCAGGCGACCCAGCCTACTGGCCCGCCAGCCGGTAGGCCAGGCCGTCCAGCAGGTCGGTCTCGGACACCAGGGCCTGGGCGAACCCCCACCGCCGCATGACCCCCACCACGATGGCCGCGCCGGCCACGATCACGTCCTCCCGGCCCGGGGGCATGACCGGGATGCGCCGCCGCTCGTCGGTGGTCATGTCGGCCAGGAGGCGGAACACGCGCTCCGCGTCCTCCCGACGGAGGACCGAGCGGTGGATGCGCTCGGGGTCGTACTCGGCCAGGCCCAGGGCGATGGCCTGGACGGTGGTGGCGGTCCCGGCCACCAGGACCAGGGTGCGGGCGTCGCGGACGGGGAGGGCGGCTTCCACCTCGGCGAGGGTCGAGGTCACGGCGTCCTCCACGGCCGCCAGCTCCCCCGAGGCGGGAGGGTCGCTCCGGACGAACCGCTCGGTGAGCCGGACGCTCCCCACGGGGCAGGAGACGGCGGCCCGCACCTCCCGGTCCCCCAGGACGAACTCCGTGCTCCCCCCGCCCACGTCCACCACGAGGAAGGGAGGGTCCCGGTCCAACCCCCTGGTGGCGCCCTGGAAGGCCAGGGCCGCCTCCTCCTCTCCGCTCAGCACATCCAGGGGCTCCCCAGTGATGCGCAGGACCGAGGCGGCCAGCTCGTCGCGGTTGGCGGCCTCCCGGACGGCGGCGGTGGCGGCGGCGTGGACCCGTTCGGCCCGGAGGGCCCGGGCCCGCCGGGCGTACCGCTCGAGGACGGCGGCCGTCCTGGCCAGGGCCTCCTCGTCCAGCCGCCCCGTGCGGTCCACGCCCTGTCCCAGCCGGGTGATCACCATGTCCCGGGCCAGCTCTCGGAGCTCGGCCTCCCCGTGCGGGAACCGGGCCACGAGGAGGCGGACCGAGTTGGTGCCCACGTCCACGGCGGCCACGCGCCGGGCGGGGCGCTCGTAGTGCAGCCGGAGCAGGTCCACCCGCTCGGCCACCCACTCCCCGGCCGGGTCGTCGCCCCCCGCCAGGTAGTACGCGAAGTGGGCGTGGAGGCACTTGAGCCCCTGCCTGGTGCCTCCCACCCCTCCCCAGGCCTGGGCCCCGGCGTGGAGGCGGCCCCGCTCCCGGGCGTACGCCTGGTGGGCCCGGCGGAGCCGGGTGCCGAAGTCCGGGTCGACCTGGGCCAGCTCCGCCAGGCGCCGGACCCACCCATCCGACTCCAGGCGGGAGACGGCCCGGACGGCCTCGGGACAGGTGAGCCAGTACAGGGTCGGGAAGGGCCGCCCCCCGGGGTCGATGGGCCGGTTGCGGATGACCAGCGGGTGCCCGGGCCCGCAGCGGGCCACCACGGTGAAGGGGATGAGGGGCTCGCGTCCGAGCTGTGCCGCGACGGTCCGGCGGTCCGACTCGCTGGCTATTTCCGCTTGTGCTCGACGGAGCGCTTGTAGTCGACCAGCCGCTCCTCCGACTGGCGGAGGAACCGCTTGAGCTTGGCCTCGAACTCCGGGTCCCGGCCCCTGTGCCGCTCAACCCGAGGCTGGGGGTCCTGCAGGGCCTTGATGGAGAGGTCGATCTTCCCGTCCTGCTTGATGGCCACCACCTTGGCCTGGACCCGGTCGTTCAGGTGGAGGTGGTCCTCCACGTTCCGGACGTAGTTCCGGTCGATCTCCGAGATGTGGATGAGCCCAACCTTGCCGTCGTCGAGCTGGAGGAACGCCCCGTAAGGGGTGATGCGTGTGACGGTCCCCTCCACGACCGCCCCGACCTCGAGCTCTGCGATGGGAACTCCTTCCTCGTTGGCCGAACCGACAGGCAGGAATGGAATATCGCACCGCGGCCTCACCCCGTCAACAAGGCGGGCCCCGGGCCGGCCCCCGCCACCTCCGGGGGGGAGAGGAGGGAGCGGGGCCAGAGCCGCCGGGCTCGGACCACGTTCACCTCGGCCCCGTACAGCGTGAGCTGGGCCCCCAGGGTGATCCACACGAGGAGCCCGATGACCAGGGCGAAGGTCCCGTAGACGTCGCTGGCCCCGCTGATCTGGCGGGCCACGACGAACCCGCCCACCGCCTGGAGCCCGGTCCACCCAAGGGCGGCCACGGCAGCCCCGGGGAGGACGTCCCGCCAGCCCAGGGGGGCGGCGGTGAGGACCCGGTAGGCCAGGGAGAACAGGACGAGGTTGAGGAGGGCCGAGCCGGCCAGCCCTCCGGCCCGGAGGAGCAAAGCCGGGGCCGCGCCCGAGCCCACCAGCCCGGAGACGAAGGTGGAGGCCAGGGTCAGCGACCCCAATACCGCGAGCAGGAGGAGGCCCCGGGCCCGGGCCCCGATCCCCCCGGGCCGCCGCTCCGGGGGCACCCCCCAGATCCGGTTCAGGGCGTGCTGGAGGGCCAGGGTCACCCCCGTCCCTGCCCACAGCGCGCCCCCCACCCCCACGGCCAACGCCAGGACGCCCCCCCGCAGGGACCCCACGTTCTCCCGGATCTCGTCCCCGATCACCGGGAAGCGACCCAGGGCCGTCTCCAGGGCCGCCTCCCGGAGAGCGGGGTTCCCGGCCAGCGCCAGCCCGAGGACGGTGACGAACACGAGCAGGAGGGGGAACAGAGAGAAGAAGCCGTAGTAGGCCACCAGGGCCGCCAGGTACCCGCCCTGGTCCTCCCCGAACCGCTTGGCCACGGCCAGAGGGAACGCCACCACCGGGTGGCGCCGCTGGAAGCGGTCGAGGCGGCGGGCCGCCGCCCGCAGGCGCTCCACGCCCCGAACGTACCCGCGGGGAGAGCCGGGCACGCCTGGCTCCGGACGTCCCGGAGGGGCCCCTAGCAGGGGGCGGGGGAGGGCCGGCCGTCCTCGGGCACCACGACGAAGGCGATCTCCCCCGGGCGGACCATCCCCAAGCACCGACGGGCCAGCTCCTCGAGGTACCGGGGGTCGTGGAGCTGGGCCACCTGCTCCCGCAGGGCCCGGTTCTCCCCCTCGAGGACCTGGACCTCCCACTCCAGCTGCCCCAGCTCGGACCGCTGGGCCAGGTAGGCGCGGAGGGGCACCGTGAGGTAGGCGAGGAGGACGGCCACCACCGCGGCCAGCACGGCCACCCGCAGAGTGAGGGACCCCCGCCGGCCCCAGTCCCGGGCCCGGCCCCCCCGCTCGACGGCCGCCGCCCTCACTCCTCCCCCTCCTCCTCGGGCCGTCCGGGGGCCCGGGCGAACGGCTGCCGCCCCGCGAAGCGGGCGCTGGCCCCGAGCTGCTCCTCGATCCGCAGGAGCTGGTTGTACTTGGCCGTGCGCTCCCCCCGGGCCGGGGCCCCCGTCTTGATCTGGCCGGCGTTCGTGGCCACCGCCAGGTCCGCGATGGTGGTGTCCTCGGTCTCCCCCGAGCGGTGGCTCACCACCACCCCGTAGGAGGCCTCCTTGGCCACGCGCATCACGTCGAGGGTCTCGGTGAGGGTGCCGACCTGGTTCACCTTGACCAGGATCGCGTTGGCCGCCCCCTCGTCGATCCCCCGCTCCAGCCGCTCGGGGTTCGTCACGAACAGGTCGTCGCCCACCACCTGGACCCGGTCGTCCAGCACCTCGGTGATGGCCACCCACCCGTCCCAGTCGTCCTCGGCCAGGGGGTCCTCCAGGGAGACGATGGGGTAGGCGTCCAGGAGCTCCCGGTAGTACTCGATCATCTCGGCCGCGGTCCGGGCCCTCCCCTCCAGGTGGTAGGCCTCGTCACGGAACAGCTCACTGGCGGCGGCGTCGATAGCCAGGGCCACCTCCGAGCCCGGCTCTAGGCCCGCGCCCTCGATGGCCCGCATTAGGAGGTCCAGGGCCTCCCGGGCCGTGGCCACCTGGGGGGCGAACCCGCCCTCGTCCCCGAGGCCGGTGGAGAGGCCCCGGGCCCGGAGCAGCCCCCGCAGGGAACCGTACACCTCGGCCCCCCAGCGCAGGGCCTCGGCGAACGACACCGCCCCCAGCGGGACCACCATGAACTCCTGGAGCTCGAGGGGGCTGTCGCTGTGGGCCCCCCCGTTCAGGAGGTTCATGAGGGGGACGGGCAGCAGGTGGGCGGCGGGCCCGCCCAGGTACCGGTACAGGGGGAGACCAAGGGACTCTGCGGCCGCCCGGGCCACCGCCAGGGACACCCCCAGAATGGCGTTGGCCCCGAGCTTGGACTTGTTGGGGGTCCCGTCGAGGTCGAGCATGATGCGGTCGACCTCCCGCTGGTCCAGCGCCTCCACCCCCTCCAGCCGCGGCCCGATCTCCTCCACCACGTTGCGGCAGGCGGTGAGGACGCCCTTGCCTCCGTACCGGGCCTCCTCCCCGTCCCGGAGCTCCAGGGCCTCGTGCCGGCCGGTGGAGGCCCCAGAGGGGACGGCGGCCCGGCCCACGGAGCCATCCTCCAGCCACACCTCCACCTCCACGGTGGGCGTGCCCCGGGAGTCGAGGACCTCCCGGGCCCGGACCTCTTCGATCACCGGCATGGGGGCTGAATCCTACCGCGGCCGGGCCTCGGGGGAGGGATCCGGGGTCCGGAGGCGGGCCCCGACGGACCGCAGGGCCCGGGGCTCCGGGCTACCGGGCGGAGCGGAAGCGCTCGAGGAGCTCCCGGTCGGACATGGCCCCCAGGTCCCTCCCCTCCTCCCGCGCCCGCTCCCGCATCCGCTCGAACCGCTCGGCGAACCGCCGCACCGCCTTGCGCAGGGCGGTCTCCGGGTCCACCTCGAGCTTGCGGGCCAGGGCGGCCAGGGCGAGTAGCAGGTCCCCCAGCTCCTCCTCGGCCCGCTCGGGGGGCGCAGCCTCCAGCTCGGCCAGCTCCTCCCGCACCTTGGCCATGGCCTCGTCCCGGCTCCGCCAGTCGAAGCCGGTCCCGGCGGCCCGGCGGAGCACCTTGGAGGCCCGGGCCAGGGCGGGGAGGGTCGGCGGGATGTCGTGCCCCACGGGGTGCTCGCCCTTCTCCTCGGCCTTGATCCGCTCCCAGTTGAGGAGCACCTCGTCCGCGCCGGAGACCGAGGCGTCGCCGAACACGTGGGGGTGGCGGCGGATCAGCTTCCGCACGATGCCCTCGGCCACGTCGTCGATGTCGAAGGCGCCTTCGTCGGCGGCGATCTGGGCGTGGAAGGCCACCTGCAGGAGGAGGTCGCCGAGCTCCTCGCGGAGCCGCCCGCGGTCGTCGGCGTCGATCGCGTCCAGGACCTCGTGGGCCTCCTCCAGGAGGTGGCGGGCGAGCGAGCGGTGGGTCTGCTCCCGGTCCCAGGGGCAGCCGCCGGGCGCCCGGAGCCGGGCCATCACCCGGACCAGGTCCAGGAGCCGCTCCCCGCCCCGGCTCGCGGGGACCGGCCCCCGGGGCACGCGCGAGAGGAGGTCGTCGCTCACGGCCCGGGGGCCCCCGCGGCCGGCGAGCTCGTGGAGGTGCTGCGGATCGGGAGGACCACGCCGCTCGCCACGTCGAAGACCCCGAACCGCGGGTTCAGCTCCACGGCCGTGGCGCCGAGGCGCTTGCGCATCCATGCGTCGAACGCCCGGCCCGCCTCCTCCTCGAGGAGGCGGTCGCGGACCTCCTCGAACGGCGTGACGTGGACCGAGATCAGCCGGATCAGGTGCCAGCCGAACCGGGTCCGCACCGAGCCCGAGATCTCCCCGGGGCGGAGGGCCAGCGCGGCCTCGACGAAGGCCGGGTCGAACTGGCTCGCCGGGACCTCCCCGAGGTCGCCGCGCGCCGAGGCCCGGTCGGTCGAGAAGTGGCGGGCGTTCGCGGCGAAGTTCCCGGAGGTCGTGCGCGCCGCGAGCTGCTCGGCCTCCCGCCTCGTGCCGAGGAGGATGTGGGCCGCGTGGAGCGTGGTGAACGCCGTCCTCCGCTCCTCGTAGGCGCGGCGGAGCTCCTCGTCGGTCACCGTCTCCCGCACCACCGCCCGGCGGACCTCCTCGAACAGCAGCAGCCGGCGGACCAGCTCCCGCAGGTCCCCGCGGGTGAGCCCCGCGGCCCGGAGCCGCTCGGCGAGCGCCCCGGGGCCGCCGAGCGCCGCCTCGAGCCGCGACAGCGTGCCCCCGACCCGGGCCGCCCCCACCGCGATCCCCCGCTCCAGGGCGTAGGCCTTGGCCACCTCCTCCTGGATCAGGTTCTGGAGCGTGAACCGCGCGCAGGCCGACTCGGCCGACTCGCCCTCCACCGGCTGCCCGCACCCCGACGCGTTCAGCTCGGCGAGGAACCGGAACAGCTTCACGTCGTGGGCCAGCTGGGCGTCGGTGATCCGCGCGCCGCCCACCACCGCGGCCGGCGGGCGCTCGCAGGCCGCGAGGAGGACGGCCGCGACGACCGCGAGGACGAGGGCGCGGGCCCGGGGCACGCCGCCATGCTAGCGCGCCCCGGGGGC
>DATLZQ010000087.1:0-7993 GCA_035573915.1 Actinomycetota bacterium
CCCGCCGGTGCCCGCCCCGGTCGAGGACCGGCACCAGCATGGGCCCGGCCACGGCCAGGGGGGCCATGGTGAGGCCCAGGTACAGAGCCACCCTGACCTTGGCCTCCCCCACCGGGAGGGAGAAGAAGATGGAGTCCGCCAGGGCCACGGCCACCATGGCGTCCCCGGCGGCGCTGCCCAGGTGCACCAGGCCGTAGGCGTCGATGGCCTCGGGCGAGGCCCACATCCGCCGCAGCGGCCGGGTCGCCCACCCGGCGCCGGCCGCCGCGGCCCGGACCGCCCCCCGGGCGGCCCGGACCAGGAAGGGGGCCAGCCGGACCCCCGCCCGCCGGAGGAGGGGCCCCGACCGGCCCACCGTCCGGGCCAGGGACCGGGCGGTGCGGCCCAGGGCCCGTCGCGCGGAGGCCCCGGTACCCGCTCCCCGGCCGGCCATGCCTGGGCGGGGGCGGCTAGGGAGCCCCGGGCCGCGGGAGCAGCCCCGCGGCCTCGATGGCCCGGCGGACCGGCTCCATCCTGCCCAGCCCCATGACGTGGATGCCGGCCAGGCCCTTCACCGCCTTGAGACGGGCGATGACCTCGACCGTCACGCGGACCCCCTCGGCCTCGGCCTCCGGCCCCGCCTCCTCCAGGCGCCGCACCACCCCGTCGGGGACCACCACGCCGGGAAGGTGCTCCCGCATGTAGCGGGCCGTGCGAGCGCTCCGGGGGACGGCCACCCCGGCCAGGACGAAGACCCGCTCGAAGACGCCCCGCTCCCGGGCCCGCTCGGCCCAGGCCTCGAAGGCGTCCACGTCGAAGACGATCTGGGTCTGGACGAAGTCGGCCCCGGCGTCGGCCTTGGCCTCCAACCGGGCGAAGTCGTAGCCCGGCGTGAGGGGCACATCGGCCACCCCGATGAAGAACCGGGGGGCGGGGTCCACCACGGCCCCCGAGAGCAGGCGCCCGTCGGCCCGGAGGCTCGCGGCCAGCCGGACCAGGTCGAGGACGGAGAGGTCGAACACCTGCTTGGCCTCGGGGTGGTCGCCCACGCCCGGGGGGTCCCCGGTGAGGCAGAGGACGTTCCTCGCCCCCAGGGCCCAGGCCCCTAGCAGGTCGCTGGTGAGCCCGATCCGGTTCCGGTCCCGGCAGGTGAGCTGGATGACCGGCTCCAGGCCCTGTTCGGCCACCAGGGCCGACCCGGCCACTGGCGACATGTGCGCCGACGACGTGGGGTTGTCGGTCACGTTGACGGCGTCGGCGTAGCCGACCAGGCCCCGGGCCTGCTCTCGCACCCGTTCGGGGTCCGAGTTCCGAGGGGGCACCACCTCGGCCGTGACCACGAACACGCCCCGGCGCAGCAGGCGCTCCAGCCGGCTCCCGGAGCGGAGGGTCATCCGCCGGCCGGGCGCGGGGCGGCGGCCGAGGCGGCGGCCCGGGCCGCCCGCTCCGCCGCGGTCACCGTGTTCACGAGGAGCATGGCCACGGTCATGGGCCCCACCCCGCCCGGGACCGGGGTGATGGCCCCCGCCACCTTCGACACCCCCTCGAAGTCCACGTCCCCCACCAGCCGGCCGTCCTCCAGCCGGTTCGTCCCCACGTCCACCACGGTGGCCCCGGGCCGGACCATGTCCGCCGTCACGGTCCGGGGCCGGCCCGCCGCCACCACCAGGATCTCCGCCCGGCGGGTGTGGGCGGCCAGGTCGCGGGTCCCCGTGTGGCACAGGGTCACCGTGGCGTTGGCCCGGGGAGCCTTCTGGGCGAGCATGATGGCCAGGGGCATCCCCACCAGGGCCCCGCGGCCCACGATCACCACCTCGGCCCCCTCGATGGGGATGCCCGAGCGGTCCAAGAGCTCCACGATGCCGAAGGGGGTGGCCGGGAGGAACAGGGGCTCCCCCCGCACCATGCGGCCCACGCTCCTCGGGGTGAGGCCGTCCACGTCCTTCTCCGGGGCGATGGCCTCGTGCACGGCGGTCACGTCGATGTGAGCGGGGAGAGGGAGCTGGACCAGGATGCCGTGGACGGTGGGGTCCTCGTTGAGCCGGTGGATCTCGGCGAGCAGGTCCTCCTGGGAGACGGCGGCCGGGAGGTCCAGCCGCTCCGAGCGGATCCCGACCTCGGCGCAGGCCTTCTGCTTGGCCCCCACGTAGGTCCGGGAGGCGGGGTCCTCCCCCACCAAGACGGCTGCCAACCCGGGGGTCACCCTCCGCTCCGCCAGGGCCCGCACCCGGTCGGCCACCTCCGCCCGCACCTGGGCGGCGATGGCCTTCCCGTCGATGACCCGCGCCGTCACGCCACTACCTTAGCCGCCCGGGTGGCCAGGGCCGGAATCCCAGTCGAGCCCCGCCCGCCGACCGGAGGCTCAGTGCCGGAAGTGCCGGCGGCCGGTGAAGACCATGGCCATGCCGTGCTCCTCGGCCGCGGCCACCACCTCCTCGTCCCGCCGGGAGCCCCCGGGCTGGATCACGGCCCGGACCCCAGCTTCCGCGGCCCGGTCGACCCCGTCCCGGAACGGGAAGAACGCGTCCGAGGCCAGGCAGGCCCCGGCGGCCCGCTCCCCCGCTTGCCGGCAGGCGAGGTCCACGGCGGTGACCCGGTTCATCTGCCCCGCCCCGATCCCCACCGTGGCCCCGCCCGAGGCCAGGACGATGGCGTTGGACTTCACCCGGGCCGCCACCTTCCAGGCAAACAGGAGGTCCTCCCACTGGTCCTCGGTGGGGGATCGGGAGGTGACCACCTCGAGGTCGGCCCGGTCCTCGACGACGCGGTCGGCGTCCTGGACCAGGGCCCCGCCCTCCAGGGGCCGCACCTCGAGCCCGCCGGGCCCGGGGAGGGGGGTCTCGACCACGCGAAGGTTGGGCCGCCCGGCGAAGGCCGCCAGCGCCCCCTCGGTGTAGACGGGGGCCACCACCACCTCGGTGAACACCCCCTCCATGGCCCGGGCCGCCTCCTCGTCCACCGGGCCGTTGAAGGCCACGATCCCCCCGTAGGCCGACACCGGGTCGCAGGCCAGGGCCCGACGGTAGGCCTCGGCCGGGCTCGCCCCCAGGGCCACCCCGCAGGGGTTGTGGTGCTTGACGATGGCCGCCGCGGGGCGTCCGGGGTCGAACAGGGCGGCGACCGCTCGGGCGGCTTCCGCGTCCAGCCAGTTGTTGAACGACATCTCCTTGCCCTGGAGGACCCGGGCCCCTCCCAGGGGACGGGCCACGGCCGGATGCTCCAGCCGGTACAGGGCCCCCCGCTGGTGAGGGTTCTCCCCGTAGCGGAGCTCCTCCTCCTGCACGAGCTCCAGGACCAACCGCGCCGGGAGCTCGCCCGGGGCGGCCGTCCGGGCGGCGAACCACTCCGCCACGGCCAGGTCGTAGCGGGCGGTGTGCTCGAAGGCCAGGCGGGCCAGCCGCTCCCGGGTCTCCCGGGACACCCCGCCCGTGGCCTCCACCTCCGCCAGGACCTCCCCGTAGAGCTCCGGGCTCACCACAACCGCCACCGACCCGAAGTTCTTGGCCGCCGCCCGGACCATGGCCGGGCCGCCCACGTCGATCTGTTCCACGGCCTGCGCCGCGTCGGCCCCGGCCGCCACGGCCTCCCGGAAGGGGTAGAGGTTGACCACGACGAGGTCGAAGGGCTCGAGGCCCCGGGCCCGGAGCTCCTCCAGGTGGGCCGGGTTGCCCTTGTCGGCCAGGATGGCGGCGTGGACGGCCGGGTGGAGGGTCTTGACCCGGCCCCCGAGCATCTCGGGGAACCCGGTGAGGTCGGAGACCTCCCGGACCGACAGCCCGGCCTCCCGGAGGACGGCGGCCGTCCGGCCCGTGGACACCACCTCCACCCCCACGGCCGCGAGGCGCCGGACCAGCTCCACCACCCCGGTCTTGTCCGCCACGGCCACCAGGGCCCGGCGGACGGGGAGGACCTGGGTCACCTCGGCTCCCCGCCCAGGACGTGGACCCGCCGGCCCTCGACCTTGAGCCGCCCCTCCACGAGGAGCCGGGCCGCCAGCGGGAACAGGCGGTGCTCGACCTCCTGGATGCGGGCGTGGAGGGTGGCCTCGTCGTCCCCGGGGAGCACCGGGACGGCCTCCTGCAAGACGATGGGCCCGTGGTCGACCTGCTCGTCCACGAGGTGGACGGTGGCCCCGCTCACCTTGACCCCCCACTCCAGGGCGTCCCGCACGGCGTGGGCCCCCGGGAAGGCGGGGAGGAGCGAGGGGTGGACGTTGAGGATGCGGTCCCGGAAGTGGGAGACCACCTCCGGACCCAGGATCCGCATGTAGCCGGCCAGGAGGACGAACTCGATGGCCTCCTCCTCCAGGAGGACGGTGAGGGCGTGGTCGAACTCCTCCCGGGAGCCATAGTGGGAGGGCTCGAGGACCACCGTCTTCACCCCGCGGGTCCGGGCCCGCTGGAGCGCCCCCGCCCCGGGGCGGTCCGAGACGACCAGCACCACCCCCGGGCCCACCGCGGGGTCGTCCAGCAGGGCCTGGAGGTTGGTCCCGGCGCCCGAGGCGAGGACGGCGATCCGAGCGTCCACCGGCGCGCCACCGTAGTTCGCCGCCGCCCCCGCGTCAAACCTCCCGATCAGGCCTCACGCCGGGGCCCACGTGACCGCGGGGACCGTGCCGGGGGGCGTCAGCGGCCCTCCGGGTCGGGCCTCCAGCGGTAGCCCAGGCCGGGTTCGGTCACGACGAACCGGGGCCGGGCCGGGTCGTCCCCGAGCTTGCTGCGGAGCTGGCGGACGAAGACCCGGAGGTAGTGGGCCTCGGAGGTGTAGGCTGGGCCCCACACCCGCTGGAGGAGCCAGCGGTGGGTGAGCAGCTTGCCGGGGTTCGTGACGAAGGCCTCGAGCAGCCGGTACTCCTTGGGCGTGAGGTGGAGGTCCCGGCCCCCCAGGCGGACCAGCTGGCGCCCCAGGTCCACCTGGAGCTCGCCGAACCGGAGGACCGGCGGCCCGTCCTCGGAGGCGGCCCGCCGCCGGACGGCCCGCATCCGGGCCAGGAGCTCCGGCATGCCGAAGGGCTTGGTCACGTAGTCGTCCGCGCCGGCGTCGAGGGCCGCCACCTTCTCCTCCTGGCCCTCCCGGACGGAGAGGACGATGATGGGGACCTCCGACCAGCTCCGGACCCGCCGGATCACCTCGTGGCCGTCGATGCCAGGAAGCCCCAGGTCCAGCACGACCAGGTCCACGGGCTGCGCGGTCAGGGCCTCGAGCGCCGTCTCCCCGTTGGGGGCGGTCACCACCTGGTACCCGTGGGCCTGCAGGCTGGTCCGGACGGCCCGCAGGATCTGGGGGTCGTCGTCGACCACGAGCACCCGGCCCTCCTGCGTCACCGCCCCCCCGGGAGCTCCACCACGACCGAGGTCCCGCCGCCGGGGGCGTCCCCGATCCGGATCCGTCCCCCGTGGGCCTCCACGATGGCCCTGGCGATGGCCAGGCCCAGGCCCGTGCCGGTGCTCCCCTCCCCCTTGACGAACGGCTCGAACACCCGCTCCCGGTCCTCCGGCGGGATGCCCGGGCCCTGGTCGCTGACCCGGATCTGGACCCCGCCGTCCCACCGGGCGGCGGTGAGCGTGATCCGGGTGCCGGGAGGAGCGAAGCGGGCCGCGTTCTCCAGGATGTTCGTGAGGACCTGGTCGATCTGGACCACGTCGAGGGGGATGACCGGCAGGTTGTCCCGCAGCAGGAGCCGGACCTCGTGGGCCCGCAGGACGGGCTCCAGGCGAGCCACGACGCCCTCGATGAGCTCGTCCACCGCGACGGGAGACCTGGAGGGCGCGAGGGCCCCGGCCCGCATGCGGGACAGGTCCAGGAGGTTCCCGACCAGCCGGTTGAGCCGTTCGGCCTCCTGGCGAATGGTGTCCAGGAGCTCCCGCCGGTCCTCCGCCCCCAGTGGCGACGCCGCCTCCAGGAGGCTCGTCACGGCGGCCGTGATCGAGGCCAGGGGGGTCCGGAGGTCGTGGGTGACCGAGGAGAACAGGGCCGCCCGCAGACGGTTGGCCTCGGCCTCCACCCGGGCCGCCTGGGCCTCGGACGCCAGGCGCGCCCCCTCGATGGCCAGGGCGGTTTGACTGGCCAGGGCCTGGATGACGGAGCGCTCCGCAGGACCCAGGCTGCCCTGGGCGGCCTCCGGGACGGCCACGATGCGCCCCACCTCCCGTCCCTGGACCACCATGGGGATGGCCTCGGGACGCCCCGAACCCGCCCCCTCCGGCCCCGGGACCACGATGGGTCGCTCGGCGAGCTCCGTGGTGACCTCGCAGCGGGCCAGGCCGAAGAGCTCGGTGAGGGACCGGGCCAGGCTGGCCAGGACCTCCTCGGTGGGGACGCCGGAGAGGAGCCGGTTTCCCACGTGCTGGAGGAGGCGGGCCTCCCGCTCCCGCCGTTCGGCGCGGGCTCGCTGGGCGAGGAGCCGGGAGACCAGCCCGCCCACCGTGGCGGACACCGCGAGGAACACCCCCAGGGCCACCAGGTCTGCCGTCTTGCCGACCGCGAACGTGTGGAGGGGAGGTGTGAAGAAGAAGTTGAGCCCGAGGAAGGAGAGGAGGGAGGCAAGGAGGCCGGGCCACACCCCGCCCGAAGCCGCGGCCGCCACCACCGCGAGGACGTAGGCGAGCGCCGCCGTGGTGGTGGAGACCTCCGCTGGCAGAGCCGCCCCCACGGTGACGACCGCCGGGGGGAGGAGGGCGGCGACAGCGGTCCGCACATAGGGAGGCCACCGCCTGGGATGCACCCCGAACCTCATCCGTCCCTCCCGCGGCGAGGCTAGCAGGGGTGGCCCGACCTGGGGCGGCCTCTTTACGCAACCCTTACGGCCGGCCCCGCCATCTTGACGTCGCCCCCACAGCCCGGGGCCGACCCTGTGCCCGTGAACGCGGACGCCCTGGTCGTCACGGTCTCGGCCCACTCGCTGTCGGCGTTCGCGGTCGGCCTGTTCGTCGGGGTCTGTATCGGGCTCCTCCTGGGCCCGGGCCTCCGGACGTGGCTCGTCCGTCGGGACTGGGCGGACGCCTCTAGGGAGGCCAACCTCACGGACCGGGCCCTGGCCCTGATGGAGCGGGAGGCGGACGACTGGCGACCCTCCCTGGACCCCGAGCGCCCGGTCCCGACCGACACGGAGGGCCGCCGGCGTCCCGACACGACCCTGCCTCCGCCCACCCCTCCCCTCCACCCATGGCCACCATCGCTCTGAAGCGCGCCCTCGTCGGACGGGCCCTCACCACTCATAAGATGGAGCACCAGCTCCTCCCGAAGGTGCTGGCCTTGCCCGTGTTCTCGTCGGACGCCCTCTCCTCCAACGCGTACGCCCCCGAGGAGATGATGCTGGTCCTGGTGGCGGCCGGAGCGGGAGCCCTCGCCTACCAAATCCCGATCGCCCTGGCCGTTGCCGCCACCCTGGCCATCGTGGTCGTCTCGTACCGACAGACGGTCCATGCCTACCCGGGCGGAGGCGGTTCGTACATCGTGGCCCACGACAACCTGGGAACTGTCCCCGGCCTCGTGGCTGCGGCGGCGCTCCTCACGGACTACGTCATGACCGTGGCCGTTTCGGTGGTGGCCGGCGTGGTGGCCATCACGTCGGCCGCCCCCGCGCTCGCCCGGCACAAGGTGGCCCTCTCGGAGACGTTCGTCGTGCTCCTCACCCTCGCCAACCTGCGAGGGGTGAAGGAGGCCGGACTCCTGTTCGCCGCTCCCACCTACGGGTTCATCCTCATGGTCTTCATGGTCCTGGTCGCCGGGTTCGCGGCGTGCCTGGGTGGGTGCCCGGAGGCCGCCACCGCCGACCTCCCCCTCGAGCCCACGACGAACCTGAGCCTCCTCCTCATCCTCCGGGCGTTCGCCTCGGGGTCCACCGCCCTGACGGGGGTGGAGGCCATCTCCAACGGCGTCCAGGCCTTCCGGCGCCCCCAGTCCCGCAACGCCGCCACCACCCTGGCCATCATGGGGGCCATGAGCATCACCATGTTCCTCGGGATCACCTTCCTCGCCCGGATGCTCCACGTCCGGACCAACGAGGAGATCG
>DATLZQ010000088.1:0-39715 GCA_035573915.1 Actinomycetota bacterium
GGCCCCGCCCGGCCGGACGGCGTCCCGGGCCGTGACCAGGCTGGCCTTGGTCGACCCCGTGGGGGGCGCCGCCGGGGACATGCTCCTGGCGGCCCTCCTCGACGCGGGCGCGCCCCTGGCCGCGGTCCAGGAGGCCGTGGACGCGGTCCTCCCGGGTCGGTACCGGCTCTCCACCGAGGAGGTCCGCCGGGGCGGGCTCCGGGCCCGCCTCCTCCGGGTGGAGGGCGAACGCCCCCCGGACGAGCGGGGGCTGACCTTTGGCGAGCTGCTGGCGGCGGTGGAGGGGGCGCCCCTCCCGGCCCCCGTGGCCCGCCGGGCCCGGGCGGCCCTGGGGCGACTGGCCGACGCGGAGGCCAGGGTGCACGGCCTCCCCCCCGACGAGCTCCCCGCCCACGCCGCGGGAGACGACGACACCCTCGTGGACGTGGTGGGGGTGGCCGTTGCCCTGGACGCCCTGGGGGTCGAACGCCTCCTGGTGGGGGCGGTGCCCCTGTCCTGGGGCGGGGCCGTCACGGGCCTCCGCGACCACCCGGACGTCCCCCTCCCAGCCCCGGCCGTGCTCGAGCTGCTCTCGGGCTTCCGGGTCCGGCTCCTGGGCGAACCCCAGGAGCCCCTCCCCGAGACCGTCACCCCCACGGGCGCCGCCCTCCTGGCGGCCCTGGGGGAGCCCGCCGGTCCCCTCCCGGGCGTGGTCCTCGGGCGGGTGGGCTACGGCGCCGGGGTCCAGGACCCGCCGGACCGGGCCAACGTGCTCAGGGTGCTGCTGGGCACCCCGGCGCCCGCTGGGGGCCCCGAGGAGCGGGAGCTCGTGCTCCTCGAGGCCAACGTGGACGACCTCACCCCGGAGCTCGTGGCCGACGCCGCCGAGGCGCTACGGGCGGCCGGGGCCTTGGACGCCTGGATCACCCCGGCTCTCATGAAGAAGGGGCGGCCGGGGGTGGTCCTCTCGGCCCTCTGCGAGCCCGAGCGGGCCCCCGGGGTGCGGGAGGCCTTCTTCCGGGCCACCACCACGTTTGGGGTCCGGGCCCAGGCCGTGGCCCGGGCCGCCCTGGAGCGGCGGGTCGTCACGGTGGCCCTGGAGGAGGGCTCGGTCCGGGTCAAGGTCGGGCTCCTGGGTGGCCGGGCGGTCACGGTCAAGCCCGAGCACGACGACGTGGCCGCCCTGGCCGCCCGGTCGGGGCGGCCGGTGCGGGAGGTGCACGAGGAGGCCGCCGCGGCCGCCCGGGCCCTGGCCCTCGCCCCCGGGCCCGCCGACCCGCCCCACGCAGGGGAGCGGCCGTGACCGGGGCCGGCCCGACCGCCCCCGGCGGGCTCGGGGCACCCGGCCTGGTCCGGAGGTTGGAGGCCACCATACGCGCCTACGGCGCCGGCTGGGCCCTGGTGGCCTTCTCCGGAGGGGTGGACTCGAGCGTGGTCCTGGCCCTGGCCGTCCGGGCTCTGGGGCCCCAGGCCGTCACGGCCGTGACGGCGGTCTCCCCGAGCTACCCCTCGGGCGAGCTGGAGGGGGCCCGGCGGACGGCCCGGGCCCTGGGCGTCCGCCACCGGGTGGTGGCGACGGGGGAGGTCGAACGGGAGGCCTACGCCCGCAACGACGCCTGGCGGTGCTTCCACTGCAAGGTCGAGCTGTACGGCACGCTCCGGCGGCTGGCCGCCGAGGCCGCCGGCCGGGGGGCGGCCCTCCTGGCCGGGGCCAACGCCGACGACCGGGCCGACTTCCGCCCCGGGCTCCTGGCCGCGGGCCGGTTCGGGGTCCGCAACCCGCTGCTCGAGGCGGGCGTGGGCAAGCAGGCGGTGCGGGCCCTGGCCCGGCACCTCGGGCTGTCCGTGGCCGACAAGCCGGCCCTGGCCTGCCTCTCCTCCCGGGTGGCGTTCGGCCTCCGCATCACCCCCGAGCTCCTCGCCCGGATCGACCGGGCGGAGGCCCTGGTCCGGGCCCTGGGGTTCGGGCAGGTCCGGGTCCGCCACTTCGGGGACCGGGCCACGGTGGAGGTGGAGGAGCCGGAGCGGCTGGCCGCCCACCCCCGGTGGCCGGAGGCCCGGGCCGCGCTGCGGGCCCTGGGGTGGCGGGCGGTGGAGCTCGACCCCGGGGGCTACCGCCCGGGCCGAATGAACGAGACACTCGGGGACGGGACGGCCGCGGGGGCCGGGCGGGCCTCCGCCGGGCCCCTCCCCCTCATGGGCGCTCCGCGAACCGCAGGAGGATCAGGGAGTGGGCCACCAGGTTCACCCCCGGGGTCCTGACCACCCGCCGGGTGACCTCGGGCCGGGCCGTGTTGACGAGCTCCTGCCACACCCCCGGCTCCTTCATCCGGGGCAGGGTGAAGAACCGCGACCGGGCTCCTCCGTTGAGCAGCAGGAGGAGGGTGTCCCCGAAGATGGGCCGGCCCCGCTCGTCCACCTCGTCGGTGGCGTGGCCGTAGAGGAGCATGCCGAGGACGTGGTTGTCGGGGTCCCGCCAGTCGTCCTCGGTCATCTCGGCCCCGTCGGGGCGGACCCAGGTGAGATCCTTGAACCCCTCCGGGTGGACCGGGCGGCCGGTGAAGAAGCTCCGCCGCCGTAGCACCGGGTTGCTCCGGAAGATCCGCAGGCAGTGGCGGGTGAAGGCCAGGAGGTCGAGCCGGGCCTGGTCGAGCTCCCAGTCCACCCAGCTGGCCTCGTTGTCTTGGCAGTAGGCGTTGTTGTTGCCCCTCTGGGTCCGGCCCAGCTCGTCCCCGTGGAGGAGCATCCTGACGCCCTGGGAGAAGACCAGGGTGGCGATGAAGTTCCGCTTCGTCCGCTCCCGCATGGCCACCACCCGGGGGGAGTCGGTGGGCCCCTCCACTCCCCAGTTGCGGGAGTAGTTCTCGTCGGCGCCGTCCCGGTTGTCCTCCCCGTTCGCCTCGTTGTGCTTGCGCTCGTAGCTCACCAGGTCGTGGAGGGTGAAGCCGTCGTGGGAGGTGACGAAGTTGACCGAGGCGTACGTCCGCCGCCCGCTCCGCTGGTAGAGGTCGGCCGAGCCCGACAGCCGAGAGGCGAGCTCGGGGACCTGTCCGGGGTCGCCCCGCCAGAACCGCCGGACGGCGTCCCGGTACCGCCCGTTCCACTCCGCCCACCCTACGGGGAAGTTCCCCACCTGGTAGCCGCCGGGCCCCAGGTCCCAGGGCTCCGCGATGAGCTTGACCTGGGAGAGGGTAGGGTCCTGCTGGATGATGTCGAAGAACGTGGCCAGCCGGTCCACCTCCCAGAGCTCCCGGGCCAGGACCGGGGCCAGGTCGAAGCGAAACCCGTCCACGTGCATGTCGACCGCCCAGTAGCGGAGGCTGTCCATGATGAGCTGCATGGCCCGGGGGTGGGCCATGTTGAGGCTGTTGCCGGTCCCGCTGAAGTCCACGTAGTAGCGGGGGTTCTCCGGGTCCAGCCGGTAGAAGGCAGCGTTGTCCACGCCCCGCAGCGAGAGGGTGGGCCCCAGGTGGTTGCCCTCCCCCGTGTGGTTGTAGACCACGTCCAGGATGACCTCGATGCCCGCCCGGTGGAAGGCCTTGACCATGGACTTGAACTCCTCCACCTGCTGGCCCAGCCCACCGCTGGCGTAGCCCACGTGGGGGGCGAAGTAGGCCACGGTGTTGTAGCCCCAGTAGTTGGTGAGCCCCCGCTCCAGCAGGGAGCGCTCCGAGACGAACTGGTGGACGGGGAGGAGCTCCACGGCCGTCACCCCCAGGGACAGGAGGTGGTCGATGACCGGGTCGAAGGCCATCCCCAGGTAGGTGCCCCGCAGCTCCTCCGGCACGCCCGGGTGGCGCATGGTCATCCCCCGCACGTGGGCCTCGTAGATGACCGTCCGGTTCCAGGGGGTCCGGGGCTTGCGGTCGTCGCCCCAGGAGAAGGCGGGGTCCACCACCACGCACTTGGGCATGTCCCCGGCGCTGTCCCGGGAGTCGAACGAGAGGTCGGCGTCGGGGTGGCCCACCACGTAGCCGTAGTGGGCGTCCGACCACTTGTCGATGGTGTGGGTGACGGCCTTGGCGTAGGGGTCCAGCAGGAGCTTGTGGGGATTGAACCGGTGGCCCCGAGCCGGGTCGTAGGGCCCGTGGACTCGGTAGCCGTAGAGCTGGCCGGGCCGGACGTTGGGCAGGTAGCAGTGCCAGATGAGGTCGGTCCGCTCCCGCAGCTCGATCCGGTGGGACTCCTGGTCGGCGTCGGGGGCGTCGAACAGGCACAGCTCCACGGCCTCGGCGTGCTCGGTGAAGATGGCGAAGTTGACGCCCTCGCCGTCCCAGGTGGCGCCCTGTGGGTAGGGGGAGCCGGGCCAGACCCGCATCGGAGCCGAAGCCTATCCTGCCTCCCGGGGCCGAGCGGGAGCCTCGCTCTTGAGGAACACGCAGCCCAACGGGGGGACGGTGAGGTTGAGGGCCCGGGGGCGTCCGTGCACGGGGATGGGGAGGGCCTCCACCCCGCCCAGGTTCCCCCAGCCGCTCCCCCCGTAGACCTGGGCGTCGCTGTTGAGGACCTCCCGCCACGTGCCGCCCCGGGGGACCCCCACCAAGTAGTTGGGGCGGGCCACGGGGGTGAAGTTGCAGGCCACCAGGATGAGGTCGTCGGTGGACCGGGCCTGCCGCAGGAAGGTCACCACGCTGGAATCGCTGTCGTTGGGGTCTACCCACTCGAAGCCCTCCGGCTCGCAGTCGAGCTCGTGGAGGGCGGGCTCCCTCCGGTAGAGGGCGTTCAGGTCCTCCACCCACCGCTGGACCCCCCGGTGCAGGGGCTCCTCCAGCCGGTGCCACTCCACGCTGCCCTCGTGGTCCCACTCCCCCCGCTGTCCGAGCTCCCCGCCCATGAACAGGAGCTTCTTGCCCGGCTGGGCGTACTGGTAGCCGAGCAGGGTCCGCAGCGTGGCGAACCGCTGCCAGTCATCCCCGGGGACCCTGCCCAGGAGCGACCCCTTGCCGTGGACCACCTCGTCGTGGGACAGGGGCAGGACGTAGTTCTCGCTGAACAGGTACAGGCCCCGGAAGGTAAGCCGGTGGTGGTGGTACTTGCGGTAGATGGGGTCAAGGGACACGTACTCGAGCGTGTCGTGCATCCAGCCCATGTCCCACTTGAGGCCGAACCCCAGGCCGCCCACGTAGGTGGGACGGGACACCATGGGCCAGGCGGTGGACTCCTCGGCGATGGTCTGGACGTCCGGGTGCTCCCGGTACACGGCCTCGTTGAACTGGCGGAGGAAGGCGATGGCCTGGAGGTTCTCGTTGCCCCCGTGCTCGTTGGATACCCACTCGCCCTCCTTCCTCGAGTAGTCGAGGTAGAGCATGGAGGCCACGGCGTCCACCCGGAGCCCGTCCGCGTGGTAGGTCGTGAGCCAGTGGTTGGCGCTCGAGAGCAGGAAGCTCCGCACCTCGTTGCGGCCGTAGTTGAAGATGAAGCTCCCCCAGTCCGGGTGGATCCCTTTCCTCGGGTCGGCGTGCTCGTAGAGGTGGGTGCCGTCGAAGAAGCCCAGGCCGTGGGGGTCGGTGGCGAAGTGGGAGGGCACCCAGTCCAGGATCACCCCCACCCCCGCCTGATGGAGGGCGTCCACCAAGGCCATGAAGTCCTGGGGGGTCCCGTAGCGGCTGGTGGGGGCGAAGTAGCCGGTGACCTGGTAGCCCCAGGAGCCGTAGAAGGGGTGCTCCATGACCGGGAGGAACTCGACGTGGGTGAAGCCCATGCGGGTGACGTACTCGGTGAGTTCCTCGGCCAGCTCCCGGTAGGTGAGCGACCGACCCCCCTCTTCGGCCCTCCGCCGCCACGAGCCCAGGTGGACCTCGTAGATGGCGACGGGGGAGGAGAGCCGGTTGCGCTCCCCCCGCGTGGCCATCCAGCCTCCGTCCCCCCACCGGTAGTCGAGGTCCCAGACCACCGAGGCCGTGCCGGGCGGGACCTCCGAGAAGAAGGCCAGGGGGTCGGCCTTGTCCGCCCGGTAGCCGCCGAACCGGGAGCGCACGTGGAACTTGTAGAGGGCCCCGGGCCCCACCCCGGGGACGAACCCCTCCCAGATCCCCGAGCTGCCCCGGGGACGGAGGGGGTGGGCCTCGGGGTCCCAGCCGTCGAAGTCCCCCACCACCGAGACGGACTCGGCGTTGGGGGCCCACACGGCGAAGTAGGTCCCCGGGGTCCCCTCGGCCACGAGGGGGTGGGCCCCCAGCTTCTCGAACAGGTGGGCGTGGGTCCCCTCGTTGAAGAGGTAGAGGTCGTCCTCGGTGAGCAGGGAGACCTCGGCGACCGTGGCCCCCGCCCTCCCCGAGGCCCCCGCCCGATGGCCTCCACGCGCTTCGGTCACCCTCGCTCCTTCCTCCCGCGTCGGGCGGCGTCGACCTCTCGAAGCGTACCCACGATGGCGGGCATCGAGCGGAACGCCTCCAGGGGGTGACGGGCCCGCCGCCGCCAGTTCGGGTGCTCCTGGGTGGTCCCGGGGATGTTGTGGGGTTCGGTCTCGAGCCACAGGTCCTCCAGGTTCACCACGAGGAGCGCGGCCTGGCTCTCGGCGAGGAAGCGGAGGAGGGCCCGCAGGATCGCCCCTTCGTCGTCGCCCTCCCCCGCCAGCCGCCCGGACCGGCGAAGGGCCTCCACCACCGCCCGGCGCGTCCGGTCCCGCCTGGCCCGCCCGGCGCGGAGGCCCTCCTCGGTGAGCCACCCCAGCGACCGGCGGAGCTCCAGGTCCCGGCCCCGCCAGAACGAGGCGAAGGGCGGGAGGTCGTGGGTGCCCAGGGTGGCCGCGGCCCGGGCCGGGGGAGCGGGGAGGGGCTGCCCGGGCGTCTCCGGGAGCTCGAACTGAAGGACGAAGGTCCGGTGGACGCGGTGGGTGGCCATGGCCCGTCGGACGGCGGCAGGCACCGTCCCCAGGTCCTCGCCCACCACGACGGCCCCGTGCCGGGAGGCCTCCAGGGCCAGGACCGCGTACCACTCCTCGGGCCGGTACCGGAGGTAGAGGCCCTGCGTGGGGTCCATGCCGTGGGGGACCACGAACATCCGGTGGAGGCCCATCACGTGGTCCAGCCGGACCACGCGGGCGTGGGCCATGAGGTGGCGCAGGCAGGCGGCCACGTACCGGTAGCCCTGGGCCCGGACCCCCTCCGGGGAGAGGGGCGGGAAGCCCCAGTTCTGGCCCCCGGCGAAGAGGGGGTCGGGGGGCGCCCCGGCCGAGAGCCCGTGGAGGAAGGCCTCCCGTTCCCTCCAGGGGTCGTACCCGTCGGGGTGGACCCCGACCGGGAGATCGGCGTACAGGCCCACGCCGCGTCGCCCCGCCCGGCGGGCCAGGTCGGCCACCTGCTCCGAGGCCACCCACTGGGCGTAGAGGTGGTAGCGGCGGGCGGGCTCGTCCTCGGGCCGGTCCGGGAGGGCCCCGTCTCGGTCGGGGGCGGGCCAGGCCCGCCAGGTGGCCCGGTACCGCTCCCCGGCCGCCCGGAACCGGGCGTAGTCGACGACCACCGGGTTGGAGCGGAGGAAGGCCTCGAAGGCCGCCCGCCTCCCGGGCGCGCCGTCCTCGAAGAAGGCCCGGGCCAGCGCCTCGAGGACCCGCCGCCGGGCCGCCGCCACCCGCCGGTAGTCCACGAGGGGGAGGGCGCCCAGGGCCTCCAGCTCCAGACGCACGGGGCCCGAGCCGAGCAGGCCCCTGGCCTCCTCCGACCGGTCGAGCTCGGGGATGGCCCGGGGGTCCACGTAGAGCTCGTTCCAGAACAGCCGGCTGGCGGGGGCGTAGGGGCTGGGCTCCAAGGGCTGGTCGAGGAAGGCGGCGAGGAGGGGCAGGGTGGCCACCGCCGCGCCCCCCAGGCCGCCCACCCACTCGGCCAGCTCCCCCAGGTCACTCAGGTCTCCCAGGCCCAGGCTCCGCCCCGTGCGCAGCGCGTGGAGGGGGAGGAACACGCCCCAGGACCGCTCCCCGGCCGAGGGGCACCGCCGGGGGGCGGAGACCACGAGCGAGCTCCACCGCTCCCCGTCCCGCTCCACCTGGAGCGCGTGGTAGCCGAAGGGCACCGGGCCCGGAGGCGAGGCCTCGAGGGTGGCGAACCGGATCCCCTCCACCTCGTCCGCGGCTAGGGGGCGGGGAGCGACCTCCCAGCGGACGGCCTCGCCCCCGCCCTCCAGGGCCAGCTCCAGCCGGAGGGGGGCCTCGCCCCACCGGGCCGGCACCCGGACCCGGGCCCGCAGCCGCCCCTCCCAGGCCACGGTCACGGGCTCCAGGACCCGCCTGGCCAGGGCCAGCCGGCGGGCCCGGGCCGCTCCGGCGGCGTCGTCGGGTCGGTCGAGCCCGGCGCCCAGGGCGGCCAGGACGGCGGCGAGCGCCTCTGGGGAGGCCCGGGCCACCCGGCCGTCGGCGCGGCGGTAGGCGGTCTGGACGCCGTGTAGGCGGGCCAGGTCCCGGAGGGCCAGGTCCCGGAGGGCGGCCGGCCTCAGCGCCGGCCCTCCAGGAGCTGCAGGATCCCGCGGATCGGGAGCTTCACCCACCGCGGTCGGTGGTTGAGCTCGTAGCCGAGTTCGTAGACGGCCTTCTCGAGGAGGAAGGCATCCAGGAGGGTCTCGAGCTCCCGGTCCGTGGCGGGCAGGAAGGGGGTGGGTGCGGCTCGGGCGGCCTCCAGGTAGGCCCGCAGGTAGGTCCCGCTCACCCACAGGTACCAGAACAGGACCCAGCGCTCGAGGAAGGAGGGGTTCTCGGGCCTGGTCACCCCACCCGGCTCGCCGAACAGGGCCGTGTAGGCGGCGTAGTGGAACGAGCGGACCATGCCCGCCACGTCCCGCAGGGGGGAGCGCTTGATGCGCCGCTCCGAGACGGGACGGGCCGGCTCGCCCTCGAAGTCGATGAACACGAAGTCGCGTCCCGTGTACAGCACCTGGCCCAGGTGGAGGTCCCCGTGGGTCCGCGTCCGCATGCCCCCGGGGCGGTCCTCCAGGATCCGGCGGAAGCGTCGCAGCACCTCGTCCTCGAGGTCGAGGATCTGGACGGACTCCGGCACCTCCCGGGCCCGCGCCCGCAGGGTCCGGAACACCTGGTGGGCGGCGGTCCGCATCGAGTGGTAGAGGGAGCGGCGGTAGAAGTCGGTGAGGGGCTCCGGGGCGAAGTCGGGGTCCTCCGGGGCCCGAGCCAGGGCCACGTGGAGCTCCCCCGTGCGCTGGCCGAGGAGGCGGGCCGCCTCGAGGTAGGTCCCCAGGAGCTCGTGGGCCAGCTCCGGCACCTCCCGCCCCGCGGCGTCCAGGGGGGAGGGCCCGGGGAGCTCCGGCTCGGACTCGTGGGGCCGGCGGGTGAGGACATCGTCGAGGTAGCGGCGGAGGAAGTCCAGCGTGAACCGCCACGCGTCGCCCTCGTTCGGGATCCACCCCTGGAGCACGGCCAGGGTGGCGGGACGCCTCCGGCCCCGGGCGTACTCCAGGGCTCCGGCGGCGGACGGCACGTGGGGGAAGCGGGCCCGCTCGGTGAGGAACCGCCCCACCTCGAGCTCGGGGTTGGGGCCTTCCTCAAGGACCCGGAACAGCTTGAGGACCAGCCGGTCCCCGTACTGGACGGAGGTGTTGGTCTGCTCCACGTGCATGATCTGGGGCTCCAGGTTGGCCTCCGGGCCTCCCCGGACCCGCCGGAAGGCGGAGGTGGGGCTGGCGAGGACCTTCCCGGCCCGCCCGGGGAAGCTCCGGCGCCGCTCCACGGCCGCCAGGACCCCCCGGGCGAAGGCGGGGTCGGCCATGGCGTCGAACAGGAGGCGGTCCCCGGTCGGGGTCCGGACCCGGGCCACCTGGGCGTGCGGAGGGGGCCCGGGCTCGCCTCCCTCCTCCGGCGCCGCGGCGGTCGACAGCGGCAGGACGTAGGTCTCGGGGTCGCCTTCGGTGTACTCCACGTGGACGAGGAGGAGGAAGCTCGTGCCCAGGGGCTGACGGTCGGGGGAGAGGCGGCGGACGGGGACGGCCTCCACGACCTCGGCCGTCTTCACCCGGCGGGCCTTGGAGCGGAACCACCGGCGCGCGGCGAGGTAGGAAGGCAGGACCTCCTCGAGCTGGGCCCGCCCCCGCTCCTCGACCAGGTCCTCCCAGCGAGCGGCGTGGAGGATGGGCAGCTCGGCCTCCGGGCCCCGGACCACCTCCGCCCGCTGGGGCTCCAGGGAGAACCACAGGAAGGCATAGGGACCCAACGTGAGCAGGTACGGGAGGTCCCCGACCGGCGGGAACTCGGTCCCCCCGAAGAGCTCCACGGGGACCATCCCCCGGAAGGCGGAGAGGTCGAGCTCCACGTACTGGGCGAACCGGGAGAGGTTGGCCACCACGAGGATCCGCTCCTGCCCGTGGCTTCGGAGGAAGGCGAGGACCTTGCGGTTCTCCGGGTAGAGGAACTCGAGGCTCCCCCGGGCCAGGGCCCGGTAGCGCTTGCGCAGGGCGACGAGGCGCTTCATCCACCACAGCAGGGAGTGGGGGTTGTTCTGTTGGGCCTCGACGTTGAGGGCCTCGTAGTGGTACTCGGGGTCGATGATCACGGGTAGGTACAGGCGCTGCGGGTTGGCCCGACTGAAGCCGGCGTTACGGTCCGGGCTCCACTGCATGGGGGTGCGGACCCCGTTGCGGTCCCCGAGGTAGATGTTGTCGCCCATCCCGATCTCGTCGCCGTAGTAGATGACCGGGGTCCCGGGCAGCGTGAAGAGGAGCCCGTTCATCATCTCGATCAGCCGGCGGTTGTTGCCGAGGAGGGGAGCCAGCCGGCGGCGGATACCCAGGTTGATCCGGGCCTGAGGGTCCTCCGCGTACATGCGGTACATGTAGTCCCGCTCCTCGTCGGTGACCATCTCCAGGGTGAGCTCGTCGTGGTTCCGCAGGAAGATGGCCCACTGACACGTCTCCGGGATGGGGGGCGTTTGGGTGATGATGTCCACCACCGGGAACCGGTCCTCCATGCGCACCCCCATGAACATCCGAGGCATGAGCGGGAAGTGGAACGCCATGTGGCACCGGTTCCCCTCCCCGAAGTAGGCCACGGCGTCCTCGGGCCACTGGTTGGCCTCGGCCAGGAGCATCCGGTCCTGGAACCGGCGGTCCACGTGCCGGCGGAGCTCCTCCAGGAAGTGGAGGGTCTCGGGGAGGTTCTCGCAGGTGGTCCCCTCCCGCTCGAACAGGTAGGGGACGGCGTCCAGGCGCACGCCGTCCACCCCCATCTCGAACCAGAAGTCGACCACGTCGAACATGGCCCGGCGCACCGGGGGGTGGTCGTAGTTGAGGTCGGGCTGGTGCGAGTAGAACCGGTGCCAGTAGTAGGCCTGGGCCCGGGGGTCCCAGGTCCAGTTGGAGGACTCGAAGTCCTTGAAGATGACCCGGGCCTCCCGGTAGCGGTCGGGGGTGTCGCTCCACACGTAGTAGTTGCGCCAGGTGGAGCCGGGGGCCGAGCGCCGGGCCCGCTGGAACCAGGGGTGCTGGTCGCTGGTGTGGTTGAGGACGAGCTCGGTGATGACCCGGAGGCCGCGGCGGCGGGCCTCCCGCAGGAACAGCCGGAAGTCCCGCAGGGTCCCGTAGTTGGGGTGGATGTCGCAGTAGTCGGCGATGTCGTACCCGTCGTCGCGGAGGGGGGAGGGGTAGAAGGGGAGGAGCCAGATGGCCGTGACCCCCAGGTCCTCCAGGTAGTCGAGCTTCTCCACGAGCCCCCGGAAGTCCCCGATCCCGTCGCCGTCGCTGTCCCGGAAGGCCCGCACGTGGACCTCGTAGATGACGGCGTCCTTGTACCAGAGCGAGTGGCCGGCGTCGGTCATGGGCCCGGGGCGAGGGGTCCGAGCTCCGCATCGTGGACGGTCACCGTTCGGAGATTACTCACCTCCGGGCTCCCCGTCCGTCAACGGGGCCGTCCCCCGGGCAATCCCTCCGCCCCCCGGCCCCGTATGTCCAGTGTCGCCCACCGGGCCGGTCCGCCCACCGGCCTCGCTCGGAGAGGAGGAGCTCATGAGGAGAGTCGTCGCAGTGTTGGTGGCGTTGCTCGCCCTGGTGGCGCTCTCGGCGCCCCCGGCCCTGGCGCACGTCCACGCCCTGGCCCCGCTTTCGACCCTCCTGGCGTGCGGGAAGGCCAGCCCGAACGCGGGCGGCAACCGGGCCGACGACCAGGACAACCCGATCCAGGGGTTCATCCCGGTCTCGGTGGGCAGCGCCGAGCGCTCCCCCAACTTCACCCAGTCCCCGCCGTTCGCGGCGGCCCACCCGGGCCAGGGCCAGGAGAACGCGGCCCACGCCTGCTAGGGGCGGGGCCGGGCCGGACGGGGCCGGCTCAGGCGAAGAAGTACTCGAAGTCGCGTTCGGTGCGGACGTCAGCCCGGACCCGGAACAGGTGGGCCGGCAGGCGGGAGGGGTCAAGCCTCACGTAGTTCCGGGGCCCGTGCCAGAGGTAGCGGGCCCCGGTGAGCAGGTCCTCCACGAGGAAGGGTCGGTCGGGCTGGATCCCGAGGACGGCCAGGTCGAGGTCGGTGGTCCCCTCCTGAGGGTGGTGGGGGTCCAGGTTGACCATGACCAGCACGGCGTTGGGCCCCTCCTCCGCGGTCTTGCTGTAGGCCACGAGCTGGTCGTTGTCCACGCGGTGGAAGCGGAGGGTCCGGTCCGTGTGCAGGGCGGGGTTCTCCCGTCGGATCCGGTTCACCAGCCCGACGAAGTCGGCCAGGCTGTCGGGGCGGTCCAGGTCCCAGTGGCGGACCTCGTACTTCTCCGAGTTCAGGTACTCCTCGCTCCCCTCCTGGAGCGGCCGGTCCTCCATGAGCTCGAAGGCCGGCCCGTAGATCCCGTAGCTCGCTCCCAGGGTGGCGGCCAGGACCAGGCGGACCATGAACGCCGCCCGCCCACCGGTCTGGAGGTACTGGGTGAGGATGTCGGGGGTGTTCGGCCACAGGTTGGGCCGGAAGAACTCCCGCACCGCCGGGAGGTCCCGCCCGAAGTACTGCTCGAGCTCCCACTTGGTGTTGCGCCAGGCGAAGTAGGTGTAGGACTGGGTGAAGCCCAGCTTGGCCAGCCGGTACATGACCGTGGGGCGGGTGAAGGCCTCGGCGAGGAAGATCACGTCGGGGTGGGCGGCCTTGACGTCGTCGATGAGCCACTCCCAGAAGGCGAAGGGCTTGGTGTGGGGGTTGTCCACCCGGAAGATCCGCACCCCCCGGGCCACCCAGAACTCCACCACCGCCCGGAGCTCGTCCCACAGCGCCTCCCAGGCGTGGGTCTCGAAGTCCAGCGGGTAGATGTCCTGGTACTTCTTGGGCGGGTTCTCCGCGTACTGCACGGAGCCGTCGGGGAGGCGGCGGAACCACTCGGGGTGCTCCTCCACCCAGGGGTGGTCGGGGGAGCACTGGTAGGCGAGATCCAGGGCCACCTCCAGGCCCAGCTCCCGGGCCCGGGCCACGAACCGGTCGAAGTCCTCCAGGGTGCCGAGCTCAGGGTGGACGGCCGTGTGCCCGCCCGCCTCGGACCCGATGGCCCAGGGGCTCCCGGGGTCGCCCGGCCCGGCCTCCAGAGCGTTGTTCCTCCCCTTGCGGTGGGTCCGGCCGATGGGGTGGATGGGGGGGAGGTAGACGACGTCGAACCCCATCCGGGCCACGTAGGACAGGCGCTCGGCGGCGTCCGCCAGGGTCCCGGGCCGGCCGGGCTCCGGGGAGGCCGAGCGGGGGAAGAACTCGTACCAGGCCCCGAACCGGGCCCGCTCCCGGTCCACCACCACCTCCAGCTCCCGCCCATAGGCGGTGGCCAGGCGGCGGTCGGGGTGGGCCTCCACCAGCGCCCGGAGCTCGGGGTCCAGGGCGGCGGCCACGGCCTCCTCCCCTCCTGCCTCGAGCGTTCGGGCCCAGCGGCGGAGAGCCCGGCGGGCCTCCCCTCGGGCCCGGCGGGCGGCCCGGGCCACGAGCCGGGCTCCGCCCATGAGCTCCACCGAGACGTCCTGCCCGGCCTCCAGCTTCTTCTCCAGGTCCCGCCCCCACGTCCCGAACCGGTCGACCCAGCCCCGGAGCGTGTACCGGTACCGCCCCACCTCGGTCACCGTGAAGGCCCCCCGCCACCGGTCGTTCCCCAGCGGCTCCATGGGGACCTCGTGCCACTCGGGCTCGTCCGCCCGTCGGTAGCGGAGGGCCGCGGCCACCGCGTCGTGGCCGTCGGCGAAGACGTCGGCCTCCACCACCACCCGCTCGCCCACCACCCGCTTGATGGGGAACCGCCCGCAGTCGACCTGCGGTTGGACGGCCTCGATGACCACCCGCCGCCGCCCCTCCCGGGGCCTGGCCGGCCTCGGCTGTCGAGGTCGGTCGGGCGGCCTCACGGCTCCCCTCCCAGGGCCCGGCGGTACACCTCCAAGGTGCGGGCGGCCGCCGCCTCCCAGGTGAACCGGTCCAGGACCCGCCGCCCGGCCTTCCCCATCCGCCTGGCCCGCTCGGGGTCCTCGAGGAGCGCATTGAGCCGGTCGGCCAGGTTCCGGGCGAACCGCTCCGGGTCCCGAGGGCCACTCCCCTCGGCCGGCTCGAAGGGGACCAGGAGCCCGGTGACCCCGTCCTCCACCACCTCCGGGATCCCCCCGGCGGCCGTGGCCACCACGGGCGTGGCGCAGGCCATGGCCTCGAGGTTCACCATCCCCAGGGGCTCGTAGGTGTGGAGGGGCAGACGAACACGGTCGCGTGGGTCAGGAGCTGGACCACGTCCGGCCGGGCGAGCACAGCCTCCACCCATATCACGCCGTCCCGCTCGCGGGCCAGAGCCCGGACCCGGCCCGCCACCTCGGGCCCGAGCTCCGGGGCGTCCGGGGCGCCCGCGGGGCACTCCCTGGTGACGAGCACGACCTTCATGGGACCTTCATGGTCCGCCGGTCCGCATCGTTCCACCGGGGGCCGAGGAGGGCAAAATCGCGCGGGAGACCGAGGAGGGGGTGGCCTCCGGCGGGCACGGGAGTCGGCGGTGGACCTGGTGCAGCGGAGCGTGGAGATCGTCCGGGGCGGCCAGCACGCCGGCAGGGCGTACGTGGCCTCCCCGGAGTTTCCCACCTACCGGTACGCCTGGGTCCGGGACGGCTCGTTCGTGGCCCTGGCCATGGACGCCGTAGGCCACCACGACAGCGCCCACGCCTTCCACCGGTGGGTGGCCCGGGTCGTCCTCCGCCACCGGCACCGGGTGGAGGCCATCCCCGACCCCCCGCCGAGGACCGTGGAGGACCGGATGGTGCTCCACGCCCGCTACACCCTGGAGGGCGAGGAGGGGGAGGAGCCCTGGCCCAACTTCCAGCTGGACAGCTACGGGTTCTGGCTCTCCTCGCTCGCCCACCACCTGGCCGCCACGGGGCGAGGCCGGGGGGAGTTCCGCCGGGCGGTCGAGGTAGTGGTCCGGTTCCTCTCCCTGCTGTGGGACCGCCCCTGCGCCGACTGCTGGGAGGAGCACCCGGACCGGCGGCACCCGACCTCGCTGGCCGCGGTGGCGGCGGGCCTGCGGGCGGCCGGGCGGGCCCTCGGGCTGCCGGCGGCGGAGGCGCTCGGAGCGCGGGTCCTGGCCCACGTCCTGGAGCGGGGCACGGTGGGGGGTGCCCTGGCCAAGTTCGAGGGGTCGGAGGCGGTCGACGGGAGCGCCCTCCTCGTCCTGGGGCCCATGGGCCCTTTCCAGCCCGACGGCCCCGTGGCCCAGCCCACCCTGGACCGGGTGGAACGGGAGCTCGTGGGGGACGGCGGACTCCGCCGCTACGCCTGGGACGAGTACTACGGCGGGGGCCTGTGGGTGCCGCTGGCGGGGGCGCTGGCGTGGGTGCGGGCCCTGCGCGGAGAGGCGCGGCGAGCCCGGGAGCACCTTCGGTGGGTGGAGGGCACGGCGAGGGAGGACGGGGCCCTGCCGGAGCAGGTCGCGACCCACCTGCTCCGCCCCGACCGGCTCCGGGCCTGGGAGGAGCGGTGGGGGCCCGTGGCCTGCCCCTTGCTCTGGTCCCACGCCATGTACCTGTTGGCGGCCCGGAGCCTGGGGACGGACTGAGCGGCGGCGACCCCTGCCCAAGGGCTGGCTGCCTGGGCTCGTCGGGCAAACCGGGGGTTTGCGCGGTGACGAAAAACTGGTGTAGGAAAGATCTGAGCGGTCGGTTCGTCGCGCGGGGGTCGCTCATGGCGGAGATCACGCTTGAGGACGTCACCAAGGTCTATCCCGATGGCACGCGCGCGGTCTCCTCGGTGAACCTCGAGATCCAGGACGGGGAGTTCATGGTGCTCGTCGGCCCGTCGGGGTGCGGCAAGACCACGGCCCTGCGGATGGTGGCGGGGCTCGAGGACATCACCGAAGGGGTCATCAAGATCGGGGAGCGCGTGGTGAACGACGTCCCGCCCAAGGACCGGGACGTGGCCATGGTGTTTCAGAACTACGCCCTGTACCCCCACCTCTCCGTCTACGAGAACATGGCCTTCGGGCTGCGCCTGCGGAAGGTGCCCAAGCAGGAGATCGACCGCCGGGTGCGGGAGGCCGCGAGGATCCTGGGCCTGGAGGAGTTCCTCAACCGCAAGCCCCGGGCCCTCTCCGGCGGCCAGCGACAGCGGGTGGCCATGGGGCGGGCCATCGTCCGGGAGCCTCAGGCCTTCCTCATGGACGAGCCCCTGTCCAACCTCGACGCGAAGCTCCGGGTGCAGATGCGGGCGGAGATCGCCAAGCTCCAGCGGGACCTGGGGGTGACCACGATCTACGTGACCCACGACCAGACCGAGGCCATGACCATGGGGGACCGCGTGGCGGTCATGCGCAAGGGGCTGCTCCAGCAGGTGGACGCCCCCCAGGCCCTGTACGACCGGCCCGTGAACCTCTTCGTGGCGGGGTTCATCGGCTCTCCGGCCATGAACATGGTGGAGGCCGAGCTGGCCCGAGCGGACGGCGGGCTGTTCGCCTCCTTCGGCGGCTTCCGCCTGCGGGTCCCCGAGGAGACGGTGGCCGAGCGGCCGGCCCTCCGCCGCTACGAGGGCCGGCGGGTGGTGCTGGGGATCCGCCCGGAGGACATGGAGGACGCGAGCCTCGTCTCGGAGGCTCCGGAGGACCGCCGGCTGTCGGCCGTGGTGGACCTAAGGGAGGCCCTGGGCTCCCAGATCATCGTTCACTTCACCGTACAGGCTCCTCCGGTCCTGACCGAGGACGTCCGGGAGCTCGCCACCGACGTGGGGGCCGACGCCCTGGCCGAGCTGGAGCAGACGGCCAAGACGGGGATCTCGACGTTCGTGGCGGCCCTCAACCCGAGGACCCGGGCCAGGGAGGGCGAGCGCCTCGAGCTGGTGGTGGACACCCGCCGGCTGCACTTCTTCGACCCGGAGACCGGACTGGGTATCTATTCGGACGACCAACGCTGACCCGCTGACAGCCAGACGACCGACGACCGAAAGGAGTGGTCATGGACGGGAGCGGGGGACGCGCGGTAGCGCTGGGTGTGGTCGTGGTGGTCCTCGCCCTGGTGGGGGCGGCGTGCGGCGGGGGGGCGGCTCCCACCGGCCCGGGGGCGACTCCGACGGGGACCTCGCCGACGGCGGTCGACCTCACCGGCCAGCGGGTCGAGGTGGTGGCGGTCTGGGGTGAGGACACCGGCGAGGGCGAGAAGTTCAAGCGGGTCCTCGACGCCTTCGCCCAGCAGACCGGCGCCCAGGTCCAGTACACCCCCTCGGGGGGCGTGGACCTGACCACGTTCATCGGGACCCGGATCCAGGGAGGGAACCCGCCCGACGTGGCTATGCTCCCCAACCCCGGGTTGTTGCGGGACTTCGCCACCCAAGGGGTGCTCAAGCCCATTGAGGACATCGCCGGCGACCTGGTGGACCAGAACTTCGCCCCGTCCTGGCGGGAGCTGGCCAGCCACGAGGGGACGCTCTACGGCGTCTACTTCAAGGGCGCCAACAAATCGACCGTCTGGTACAACAAGGGGATCTTCGAGCAGGCCGGGGTGCAGCCGCCCAGCACCTGGGAGGACCTCCTGGCCGCGGCCCAGACCATCTCGGACTCCGGGCTGGCGGCGCCGTTCGCCATCGACGGGGGGACGGCCTGGGTCCTCACGGACTGGTTCGAGAACGTCTACATCCGCACGGCGGGCCCCGGCCTCTACGACCAGCTGGCCAGGCACGAGATCCCCTGGACGCACGACTCGGTCCGGACGGCCCTGGAGACCCTGGCCCAGGTCTTCGGCAAGCCGGACTGGATCCTGGGCGGCCCCTCCGGCGCGTTGCAGGCGTCCTTCCCCTCCGACGCCCTGCGCATCGCCGGGGACCAGCCGGAGGCGGCCATGTACTACGAGGGGGACTTCCTGGGCGGGATCCTGGCCAGCGAGGCCGGGGCCCAGCTGGGCCAGGACGTGGACTTCTTCGACTTCCCCTCGATCGGCGGGTCGGGCCCCGCCGTGGTGGGCGGAGGCGACGTGGCCGTGCTGTTCACCGACAACCCGGCCGCCCAGCAGCTGATCAGGTTCCTGGCCACTCCGGAGGCGGCGGAGATCTGGGCCGCCCTGGGCGGGTTCTCCTCGCCCAACCGAAACGTCGACCCCTCCGTGTACCCCGACGACATCAGCCGGCGCTCCGCCGTGGCCCTGGCCCAGGCCGAGGTCTTCCGGTTCGACCTCTCCGACCTGGCACCGGCGGCCTTCGGTGGCACGACCGGACAGGGGATGTTCAAGGGGCTCCAGGACTTCCTGCGGAACCCGCGAGACGTCGAGGGGACCATGCAGTACCTGGAGGAGCAGGCCCAGCAGGCGTACGGCAGCTGAGGCCGCCCCGGGCCGCGGACGGGAGCGAGGGTGGCCCTCCAGGAGGGGCGGCGGGACCCGGTGGCCGTACAGGCCGAGGCCGCCCCCGTGCGGGCCAGGACGGGACGGGCCGGTCGGCCCGGCGGGAGGGCGGAGGCGCGTCGGTTCCTCTTGTCGCTGGGCTTCCTGCTCCCGGCCCTGGTCGTGCTGGGCGCGCTGGTCGTCTACCCCATCTTCTTCTCGGTCTACCGGAGCCTGTACGACCGGCTGGGGACGACCTTCGTGGGCCTCGACAACTACCGGACCATGTTCTCCCGGCCCCAGACTCTCACCGCCATCCGGAACAACGCGATCTGGCTGGTGGGGCCGGCCATCGTGACCGCGGTGGGGCTGGTCCTGGCCGTGCTGGCCGAGCGGATCCGGTGGAGCACCGCCTTCAAGGTGGTGCTGTTCATGCCCATGGCCATCTCGTCCCTCTCGGCCGGGGTCATCTGGCGCATCGTCTACGAGGAGGAACCCGCGCGGGGCGTGGCGAACGCCGCCATCCGCACCGTGGTCGACGTGTTCCGCCCCCCTGGCCCCTACCCGGGGGCCCGGCCCACGGACGAAGGGGTCCTCACCGCCGCCGGCCGGGCCTTCGTGACGACCGGGTCGTTGCGACCCGGCCAGGTGGCGGAGCTGGGGCTGGTGGCCATCGCCCCCAGGCTCGTGCCCGAGGACGCCAGGCCCGCCGCGGTCCCGCCGTCCGCTCCCTCGGACGCCATCGCCGGTGTGGTGTGGCTCGACTTCACCCCCGGAGGAGGGGGCGAGAAGGGGCGGGTCGACCCCACCGAGCGGGGGCTGCCTGGGGTGAAGGTGGAGGCGCTCCGGGACGGCGAGGTGGTGGGGTCGGCCGTCACGGACGAAGCCGGGGCGTTCGCGGTCCAGGGGCTGCCCCCCGGCGACTACCGGCTGCGGCTGGCCGCCTCCAACTTCCGGGAGCCCTGGGGCGGGATCACCTGGCTGGGGCCCACGCTGGTGACCCCGGCCATCATCCTGGCCTGGATCTGGATGTGGACGGGGTTCGCCGTGGTGACCCTGGGAGCGGGCCTGGCCGCCATCCCCCGCGACGTGCTGGAGGCAGCCCGGGTGGACGGGGCCAGCGAGTTCCAGGTGTTCCGCCGGGTCACCATCCCCCTGCTGGTCCCCGTGGTCCTGGTGGTCCTGGTCACTCTCGTCATCAACGTCCTCAAGATCTTCGACCTGATCTTCGTCATCGCCCCGGGCTCCGTGCAGGACGACGCGAACGTCATCGCCCTGGAGATGTGGCGGCAGGCCTTCGGGGGCGTGAACGACCAGGGGATGGGAAGCGCCCTGGCCGTGTTCCTCTTCGTGCTGGTCCTGCCGGCCATGGCCTTCAACTACCGGCGGTTCAAGGCGGGGACCTGATGGCCACGGTGGCGGTGCGCGTGGGGACGAGGCCCCGGGAGGGGGCGACGGCCCGGCTGGTGCGGCTGGTCACCCGGGGCCCGGTGAACGTGGTCCTGGTGGCGGTGGCGCTCCTGTGGCTGGTGCCATCGGTGGGGCTGCTCGTCACCTCCTTCCGCACGGTCCAGGACTACGCGGAGAGCGGTTGGTGGAAGGTGTTCACGGTCCCCAGCCAGCTGACGGTGGAGAACTACCGGCGGCTCCTGGACAACCCCGAGATGCTCCGGTCGTTCGGCAACACGGTGCTCATCACCGTTCCGTCGTCCCTCCTGGTGGTCCTCATCGCGGCCCTGGCCGCCTACGCCTTCGCCTGGGGGCGGTTCCCGGGTCGGGACGCCCTGTTCCTGGTGCTGGTGGGGCTCCTCGTGGTGCCCCTGCAGATCGCCCTCATCCCGGTGGCCAAGCTGTACTCGGTCCTCAAGATCTACGGGACCATCCCGGGGGTGGTCCTCTTCCACGTGGCCTTCGGCCTTCCCTTCGCCATCTTCCTCCTGCGGAACTTCTTCATCGGGATCCCCCACGAGCTGCTGGAGGCGGCCAGGATGGACGGAGCGGGCGAACTGCGGATCTTCCTGCGGGTGGTGCTGCCCCTCGGCCTGCCCGCCATCGCCTCGCTGCTCATCTTCCAGTTCATGTGGGTGTGGAACGACCTCCTCGTGGCCCTGGTGTTCGCCTCTCCTCGGAGCGCCCCGCTCACCCTGTTCATCCAGTCCAACCTGCGGGCCTTCGGGAGCAACGTGGACATCATCTCGTCCGGGGCCTTCCTGCAGCTCGTCGTCCCCCTGGTCGTGTTCTTCGCCTTCCAGCGCTACTTCGTGCAGGGCATCCTGGCCGGGTCGGTGAAGTGAGGGCGGCGCGACCCCTGGTGGCTGGGGCCGCGGCCGTGGTGGCCGTGGCGGCGGCGTGGGGCCTGGGGGGCCCGGCGGTCGTGGTGGTGGGGTCCGACGAGGCTCTGCGGGCTGCGGTGCGCTCGCTGCCGGCGGGGTCCGTGGTCCGGCTCCGCCCGGGGACCTACGGACCCTTCGCCCTGGACCGGCCGCTCACCGTGGAGGGGGAGCCGGGGGCGGTGGTCCGGGGCCCGGTCACGGTCCGGGCGGACGGCTCGGTCCTTCGGTCCCTCACCGTGGTAGGCGGGGAGAGCGGGGTGCGGGTCGAGGAAGCGGACGGGGTGCTCCTCGAGGACCTCGTCCTGCGGGGCCAGGAGCTCCAGGGAGTGGAGGTGTCGGACGCCTCGGCCACCGTGCGCGGGTGCGCGGTGGGGTCGTTCGTCACCCCCTACGGGCAGGGGGTGGACGTGCGCAACGCCAACGGCCGACCCCGAACCGTGGTCGAGGGGTGCGTGGTGTCGGCCGGACAGGAGGGTCTGGTCTCCCACGTGAGCCGGGTCGAGTTCCGGGGGAACGTGGTGACCGGAACCACCCAGCGGGCCATCGCCGTGGACGAGATGAGCGAGGGCCTGGTGGAGGGCAACGTGGTGCGGGACGTGGCCGGGGCGGGCCTCTACTGCGGTGACATGTCGAACTGCGTCTTCCGGCGCAACCGGGTGGCGGGGGTGCGGCCCGGCCAGGGCCCGGGCAGGATGTTCGCCGGCGTCGGGGTGGTGGCCTTCTTCCACTCCGCCCTCCAGCTGGACCACGGGGCGGTGGCGGGGGCCGCCGGTGGGCCCGTCCACCTCTCGGAGGGGGCCCGGCTCGTGGACCGCTCGCCCCTGGCCCTGTGGCCTCCCGGGTGGCGGGGGGCGGTGCCCGCCCTGTGGGTGGCCGCCGCCAGCGTGGCCGGGCTCTCGCTGGTCCGCGTGGCTCTCCGGCCCGTCGGGCCGCTCCTGGTCCGCCGGTTCGGGGGCCGCCGGGCGAGGAGGTGGACGTCGCGGACGATGGCCCTCCTGGGCGCGGGGTTCGCGGTGCAGTCCTTCCACATGGTGGAGCACGTGGTTCAGGTGGTCCAGGTCTACGTGCTCCAGGCCGAGCAGCGCAGCGGCCTGCTGGGAGAAACGGTGGACACCGAGTGGCTCCACCTCGCCTTCAACCTCGTGCTGCTGGGCTTCCTGGTCTGGGCGACAGCCCTCTTCCTCCGGCACCTGCCGGCCGCGCTCCTGGCCCGCCCCTCGGGCCTGAGCTTCCTTCTGGCTGCGGTGGCGGTGCAGTCCTACCACCTGGCCGAACACGTGGCCAAGGTGGCCCAGCACGTGACCAGCGGCGTGCGGACGGCCCCGGGCCTCCTGGGCGACAACCTCGGGCTGGTGTGGTTCCACTTCGGGATCAACCTGGCGGTGTGGGTGGGGACGGCCGTCACCCTCGCCGCCCTCGGGGCCCAGGCCCTGCTGAGCACGGGGCCCGGTGGGCCAGGCCTCCCTGCCCTGCCGCTTCGTTCTCCGGCCTCCAGGGCGCTGAGGGGGGCCAGGGCGGCTTCCACGGAGAGAGGAGGCTAGGGCGTCCAGTCCAGCAGCAGGACCCCGGCCGGGTTCAGTCGGACCGCCCCTCCCCGGAGGTGAACGGGCCGCCCCGTGAGGAGGTCCACGGGCTGGTCGACGACCGGACCGGGGGCCCGGGCCGCGTCCAGCCGCACGGTGGCCGGGTCGGTCCCGAAGTTGAGGAGCACGCTTACCACCTGGTCGTCGGTCCAGCGCCAGAAGGCCCACACGTCCTCGGGCGCCGACGCGAGCAGCTCGTAGTCGCCGTCCCTGAGGGCGGGGCTGGCCGCTCGAACCTGGTACAGGTGCCGATAGAAGTTAAGGAGCGAGCCAGGGTCCCCGTCCTGCTCCTCGACCGAGACCCCGTCCCACGGGCGGTCGAACCGCCGGTCCGCAAACCAGTCCGGCGTTCCCCCACCCCGGCCGGAGGCCGTCCAGGGCATGGGCTCGCGCCGGTACTCGTCGTAGAACGGCCCGTTCCCCTTGTGTCCCCGGAGCCCGACCTCGTCCCCGTAGTAGAGCATGGGGATGCCTCCGGCGGTAGCCACCAGGGCCGCCGCCAGTCGCATCCGGGCCTCATCCCCCCGGACCTCCGAGGCCACCCGGTCGGTGTCGTGGTTGCCGGCGAACCGCACAAGGACCGCGTGCGGGGGGAAGACCTCGTGTTGCTCCTCCACCACGTTCACCAACCGGCTCACGAACCCCCCTCCTCCCAGGAGGCCGTCCCCGGCCACCTCGGGACTTCCCTGCAGGACGTGGTAGAGCGGGAAGTCGAACAGCGCGTCGAACTCGTCCTCGAAGTACGGAGCCTGGGTGACGGGGTCTTCCACCCACACCTCTCCCAGCAGGAGCACCTCGGGGTTCAAAGCCTTGAGGGCGGCCCGAAGCTCCTTCCAGAAGGCGTGCGGCGACCCCAGCGCGTAGTCGCAGCGGAAGCCGTCGATCCCGTCGGTGTAGTCGCCGTCTCCGTCCAGGTCCATCCAGTGCCGGGCCACGTCGATGAAGTACCGGTTGGCCGCCTCGGTCTGGTGGTTGACGCTGGGCATGGACTCATTGCCGAAGAACGACTGGTAGGTGACGTGGGCCGGATCCTTCCAGAGGTACCAGTCGGAGTACGGGGAGTCGGGGTTGCCGTAGGCGTCGAGGAAGAAGGGGTGGTAGCGGGAGGTGTGGCTCGCCACGAAGTCCAGGATCACCCGCATCCCCCTGGCGTGGGCCGCCTCCACCAGCTCCAGAAGGTCCTGGGTGGTTCCGAAGTCGGGGTTCACGGAGAGGTAGTCCGTGACGTCGTAGCCGTGATAGCTGGGGGATGGGTGGATGGGGGTGAGCCAGATGGCGGTCACCCCGAGCCCACGGAGGTAGTCCAGGCGGCCTGTGATCCCGTCCAGGTCCCCCACCCCGTTCCCGTTCGAGTCCGCAAAGCTCCGGACGAAGACCTCGTAGAGGACGGCGTCCCGCAACCACGGGGCTGGTCCGAAGGTCCGGGTGGGCGGCGGTCTCCCGGGGCCTGGGGTGACCGCGGTCGGGGACGCGGGGCTGGGGCCTGGCCCCGTACACGCCGGGAGCAGGAGCACCAGGGCCGCGGCCAGGGCGGCGGCCCGCGCCCGGAGCCCCGCCCGGCGTCTCACGGGAGCTCCCAAACGTGGAGGGCTGGGCCGTCCGAGGGTAGGGCGACCGTCCCGTCCCCCCCGGGACGGAGATCCGGCCCTCCAGCGAGGTGCTGGGCCCCGCCCCGCAACCCCAGGGCCAGCGCTGGGATCCTCACCGGCTCGTGGGGGGCCCGGGCGGCCAGCACGAGCAGGCGCTCCTCCCGCGACTCTCGGAGGTAGGCCAGGGTGTCGTCCCCCGTGTGGACCCAGCGAAACCCCCCGTGGCGGAGGGCCGGCCGGTCCCGCCGGAGCCGCACCAGGTCCCGCACCACCTGGTAGGTGGTCAGGTCCCACCGGCCCGGGTCCCAGGGCATGGGACGGCGGGCGTCCTCGTTGTCCACGCCCTCCAACCCCACCTCGTCCCCGTACAGCAGGCAGGGGACTCCTGGGAAGGTGAGCAGGACCCCGAAGCCCACCAGGGCCCGCTCCCGGCTCCCGGCCACCGTGCGCCACCGGGCCGTGTCGTGAGAGCCGAGGAGCGTCAGGCTGTGCACCCAGGAGCGCCAGGGGACGGCCGAGCGGAACAGGTCGATGGTCCGCGCCGCCGCCCAACCGGGGAGTCTGGGCACTCCGGCCGGCCTCCCCAGGAAGTCAACCTGTCGGGCCCCCGGCCCGGCCAGCCAACACCACAGGGGCCGGGTGAACCCCGCGTAGCTCATGGTCCCGTCCCACCCGTCCCCGAGGAGGTCGGAGCTGGCGTCGTGGGCGTGCTCGGCGACGAGATAGGCGTCCGGCTTCACCTCCCGGATGGTCCGGCGGACGGTCCGGGCCACCTCCCGGGTCAGGTCCACCTCCCCGAAGCGACCGGTCATGTTGGCCACGTCGATCCTCCAGCCGTCCAGGTCGAAGGGAGGACGCAACCACCGGGCGGCCACCGAGTCCGGGCCATCGTAGAGGCGGCGGCGGAGCTCCGGGGAGCGGTGGTCGAACTTGGGGAGGGTCACCACCCCCAGCCAGTACGCCCACCCCTCCTTGCGGCGGTGGAAGAAGGCGGCCTCTACCGAGCCGGGGTCGGCCTGGGCTCTCAGGAACCACTCGTGCGTGGACCCGCAGTGGTTGAGGGTGAGGTCCCCGATCACGCGGATCCCCCGGGCGTGGAGGGCACGGACCAGCCGGGCCAGGGCTTCGTCCCCGCCCAGGAAGGGATCCACCCGGTCGAAGGTGGAGGCGTTGTAACGGTGGTTCGACTCGGCTGGGAAAAACGGGGTCAGGTACAGGGCGTTGACCCCCAGGCCCTCGAGGTGGTCGACCCGCTCCTCGATCCCCATGAGGTCCCCGCCGTAGAGCTGGGTCATGGCCGCCCGACCTCCCCGCTCTACGGGGTCCTCCCACCGGGCCGGCCGGGCCCACGAGGGCCAGGTCCGGGCCGCTCCCGAGGAGGCGAACCGGTCCGGGACGACCTGGTAGAAGACGGCGTCGGCCACCCACGCCGGCGGGGGGTCGAAGGTCACCAGCCGGAAGTCGGTGGCGTCGGGCACGTCCCAGGGGACCACGCCCTCCGCCGTCAACCAGCAGGGGCGCTCTTCGTCCCACAGGAGGAACCGGTAGGGGGTGACCGGGTTGGTCACCTCCAGGTCCACCCGCCACCAGGTCTCGGCCGGGCCCCGCCGATCGATGCGGGCCTCCCGGAAGCAGGGCTCTCCGTCCCGGACCCAGCGGACCCACACCCGCCGGGCGGACCCGCTGGGGGCGCGAACCCAGAGGCTTACCGTGTCCCCGAGGGCCGGGCAGGGGCTTGAGACGTAGCGCTCGGAGCCGTCGTGGTGGGGCCTGGCCAGCGGGAGGCCGTCGCAGAAGGGGCCGAGGGGAGCGGCCACGCCTATCCCTTGACCGCTCCCTGAGTGAGGCCGGACACCACGTAGCGCTGCAGCGCGAACCACAGGGCCACGATGGGCGCGCCCCCCATCATGGCCCCCGCGGCGAACGGGCCCCACCGGGCCCCGTAGCGCTGGGACACGAACTGCCACAGCCCCACGGCCAGGGTGTAGTCGTCGGGTTGCTTGAGGACGGCGCTGGGCAGGATGAAGTCGTTCTGGATCCCGACGAAGGCGATGAGCCCGACCACGGCCAGGATAGGGGTGACCAGAGGGAGGGTGATCTGGAAGAAGATCTGGAACTCGCTGGCCCCGTCCACCCGCGCCGACTCGTCCAGAGAGACCGGGATGGTGTCGAAGAACCCCTTCATGAGCCACACATTGAGCCCTAGGCCGGTCCCGATGTAGACGAGGACCAGTCCCCACTTCTCCCCGATGCCGATGGCCGGGAAGACGTTCCCCAGGTTGAGCAGTAGCAGGAAGACGGCCACGGCCGCAGCCGAGGAGGGGAAGATCTGCACGAGCAAGAGCGTGAGGAGCCCGGCCCGCCGACCCCGGAACCGCAGGCGGCTGAAGGGGTAGGCGGCCAGAGCGGACAAGAACACGATCCCCAGGGAGGACACGCCGGCGATGGTGAGGGTGTTTCGGACCCAGGCCAGGAAGGGTACCGGTGCCCCTCCGATCTCTCCCCGCAGGAGGTTTCGGTAGTGGCGCAGGGTAGGCTCCGTGGGGACCAGCTGCTGGGAGGCCAGGCTGCCGGTGGGGTTGATGGAGGCCGTGACCACCCAGGCCACCGGGTACAGGGCGAACAGGACCGCCGCCAGGGCCACGAAGTGTCGCCAGCCGACTTCCCGAACCCAGCGCCGTCGCCTCGGCCCCTCCGCTGCGCGGGGCGGGGTCTTCTCCACCGCCACCGGCACGGGCCTCACGAGCTCCGACATCAGCGCACCTGCTCCAAGGCTTTGGTCTTGCGGTAGCTGAGCATGGAGATGGCCATGACCATCACGAAGATCAGCACGGAGATGGAGGTGGCGAACCCGAACTGGGAACCCTGCCCCACCTCGAAGGCCAGCCGGTACGTGTACGTGATGAGGATATCCGTGTGCCCGGCCGGGGTCTGGGCGCCGGCGATGGGTGGCCCCCCCCGGGTCAACAGGTAGATCGTGTTGAAGTTGTTGAAGTTGAAGGCGAACGAGGCGATCAGGAGGGGAGCCACGGCCGTCAGCAGGAGCGGCAGCTTCACCGTGCGGAAGGCGTACCAGCCGGAGGCGCCGTCCACCGCGGCCGCCTCCGTGTACTCCGCCGGGATGGACTGGAGGGCTCCCGTCGTGACCAGGAAGAAGTAGGGGAAGCCCAGCCACATGGTGACCAGGAGGATGGCGGACTTGGGAAGCAGCCCGAACCACCGAGGGTCCCCCAGCCAGTCGAGGTTCGTCCCCAGCAGCCGATTGACCGGTCCGAACTGCTGGTTGAGCAGGCCGGCCCAGATAAGCGAGGTCAGGTAGCTTGGGAGAGCATAGGGGATGACCAGCAGGGACCGGTAGACCCGACGCCACCGCAGGCGCCGGTGGTCGAGGGCCATGGCCAGGGCCAAGCCCAGCACGAACTGCAGGAAGACCGTGCTGGCGGCAAAAACGTAGTTCCAGACGAACGCTCGGAAGAAGGGGCCTCGGATGGCCGGCGAGGTGAAGGCCTTGACGTAGTTGTCGAACCCGACAAAGACCCGCCACCCGGGGAAGAGGGCCTCCCCGTCGTCCGCCACGAACCTCCCCTCCACCGGCCGGTAGACTTTGCCGCTCTCCACATTCACCATCACATCCCGCCGGGGGTCGTACCGCAGGGTGGGGGTGGCCACGGCGGCCGTGGTGACCGTGTTGAGCCGGATCGAGCCACCCGCGGTGGGGATCCGGAGGCCCAGGAGTTCTTCTTGGTGAGCGGCTGCCTCCACCAGGCTGAGCTGGTGGTACCCTCGTACCTCCACCCCAGCCGGTCCCTCGCGCACCTCCGCCGGCGGCAGCGCCTCCAGCCCGTTCGGCGTGCCCAGGAACAGCCGCCCCTGTCGGTCGGTGAGGAGCAGGGCCAGGCGGCCCTGGGGATCGACCAGCGGCCGGGCCTGAAACCTCTGGGCGTCCGGCCTGGGCGCCTCGGACCGGGCCAGGATGAGCTCGATGGCCTGCTCCTTGCTCAGGTTGTGAGCCGTGCTCCAGTTCGTGAACGACGTGTAGAAGGTGTAGAGGACCGGATACAGCTGAAAAAGGACCAGGAGGATCGTTCCCGGGATCAGGTACTTGAGGGGGAGGAGGGACCGGACCCGGGACAGGTACACAACGTCCACGGCCCCCGTGGCCACCACCACGCCGACCACCAGCCCCCACTGACGCTGCTCCACCATGCGGGGCAGCCCCAGCAGGGCCAGGCCGTTGACGGCTGCCAGCAGCAGGAGCTTGACCGCGAGGCCGGGTGGGACGGAGAGCGCGGGCCAGGCTCTCCCCACCCGCCCCATGGCGCCCTCCGTCCCTCCGGCTCCTCGCCCCGTCAGCCTCCGGCAATCAGGGTCCGGATCTGCTCCGCCGCGTCCCGGAAAGCCTTCTCGGGGTCGCCCTTGCCGCTGAAGATGATCGTGTAGGCGTCCGTCCAGGCCGTCCAGACCGAGGCCATCTCGGGGATGGCGGGCATGGGGAGCCCGTTGGCGCCGGACTGTCCGAACCCCTGGATGTCAGGGTCCGAGGACGCCCGCTCGAAGGCGCTCCGGAGGGCGGGAGCCCTCCCGCCAACCTGGTAGAGCGCGTACTGAGCCTCGTCGGTGGCCATGAAGTCCACCACGAAGGTCTGAGCGATGAGGGGGTTCTTGGCGAAGGCCGAGACCATGAACCCCTGGACCCCCACGAACGGCCGGGGCATGCCTCCCTCCACGGGCGGGATGGGCTCCACCACGTAAGGCACCCCGGTGGCCTTGAATCCCGTGTCCGGCTGGCTGATGGCCCAGGGGCCAGTGATGGCGAAGGGAGCCTTCCCCGTCCCGAACTTCTCGATCATGACGTCGTAGTTGACGTCCTTGTTGATCAGCCCCATCTTCGTCCACTCGCGAAAGGCGCGGGCAGCCCGCAGCCCGCCGGGGCTGTCGATCCCGAGGTCCTCGGGGTTGTAGGTCCCGTCGGGGTTCTGAGCGAACACGTAGCCCCCGAAGGCCGAAAAGAGCGGGAACTCGTGGTACGGGTCGGGAACCTGGAGCCCCAGGGGGATGTCCACGGCCCCCTTCTCCTTGAGGTCCAGGGCGACCTGGGTGAGCTCCTCCCAGGTGGCCGGAGGCTCAGGGACGAGCTCCGTGTTCCGGACCAGAGCCACGTTCTCGATGGCGTAGGGCACCCCGTACAGCTGCCCGTTGTAGGTGAAGGCCTGGATGGCCACGGGGAGGAACTCCTCCGCCCTGTCGCCCAGGTCGATGGGAGCCACCACGCCGGCGGTCACCAGCTGGCCCAGCCAGTCGTGGGCCCCGATGATGACGTCAGGCCCCTCGCCGGCCGGCCCGGCCTGGGTCAGCTGGTCGCGGATGTCCCCGAAGTTGAGCTGCTGGATCTCGACGGTGACCCCCGGGTTCTGGGCTGCGAACTGGTCGGCGAAGGTCTTGATGATGGGGGCCCGGGTCTCGTCCGCCCAGATGAGGAGGGATCCGGAGAGGGTCGGCGCAGGGCTCGTGGTGGGCGGGGCCGTCCCGGTCGCCGTGGGGGGCGCCGCCTGGCCCCCGCACGCCGCTCCGACCAGGGCCACCACGGCGGCCAGGGCGAGGAATCGCAACGCTCGGTTCATCTTCCGTGACTCCTTTCCACGTCGGACCCGGATCGTGGCCCGTCAGGGCCCTTGAGAGCGGGATGGAGGGATGGGGACGCCTTCCGATCCAGTCGATCACCTCCTCGATCGATGCGCGTAGGCCACGGCGAGCTCCGCCCTCGTTCGTGGTCCAGACCCCGAGACCACCTCTTCCCTCCAATCAGGTCCGTGCCTCAAGGGGAGCGGGGGTGGCCTCCAGCAGGGCCTTCCCGGTGGCCGGGTCGAAGAAGTGGAAGAGGTCGGGGTTGACGGTGAGCCGGACGAACTGACCCGGGCGAGCCGAGGTCCGGGGATCCACCCGTGCGGTGAAGAGGACCTGGGCCTCGCCTTCCCCGACCAGGGGAGCGGTGTCTTCGGACACGTCAGCCGCAGCCCGGACGGCGTCCAGGTCCACCTTGGGCGCGTCCAGGGCGAAGACCACGTGGGCCATGGCTCCCAGCTCCTCCAGCACGGTGACCCGCACCCGGAGCTCGGGCAGGCCCGGTGGCGAGAACGCGGCGTCCTCGAAGGCCTCGGGACGGATGCCCAGGATGACCCGAGCTCCGGGAGGCGCACCGGGCCGCCGCCGGGGCGAGAGCGGCACGCGGTGGCCAGCGAACTCCACGGCCCCCTCGGCCACGGTGGCCTCCACGAGGTTCATGGAGGGGGAGCCGATGAAGGCCGCCACGAAGAGGTTGGCCGGATGCCGGTACAGGTTTTGCGGGGTGTCCACCTGCTGCACCCGGCCGTCCCGCAGGACCGCACAGCGCTGCCCCAGGGTCATGGCCTCCACCTGGTCGTGGGTTACATACACCGTGGTCACGCCCAGTCGGTGATGGAGGGCGGCCAGTTCGGCCCGCATGTCCACCCGAAGCTTGGCGTCGAGGTTCGAGAGGGGCTCGTCCATGAGGTAGGCCTGGGGCTCCCGGACGATGGCTCGGCCCATGGCCACCCGCTGGCGCTGCCCGCCGGAGAGGGCGGCGGGCTTTCGGTCCAGGAGCTCCTCTAGGCCCAGCATCCGGGCCACCCGGGTCACCCGTCGCTCCACCTCGGCCTTGGGCACCTTCCTGACGCGAAGTCCGTAGGCGATGTTGTCCCGGACGCTCATGTGCGGGTACAGGGCATAGTTCTGGAACACCATGGCGATGTCCCGCTCTCGGGGAGGGAGGCTGGTCACGTCCCGGCCCCCGATGAGGATCCTCCCGCTACTCACTTCCTCCAGGCCGGCGATCATCCGAAGGATAGTGGTCTTGCCGCAGCCGGAGGGGCCCACCAGGACGAAGAATTCACCGCTCCGGATGGTCACATCCACGTCGGAGACGGCCCGAACGCCTCCGGGGAAGACCTTGCTCACTCGGTCCAGGACGATCTCTGCCATGGCGCCGGTCGGGCCTACAGGTGAGCCGAGCCTAGAGCCTCGAGGCGGGCCCGATCAAGGGGGGCCTCCGAGCCGGATGGCCCGGGCCAGCGGTGACCCGAGTCGAGCCGTGCTCAGGCCCGGCGGGCGGCCCGCTCCCGGCGGGCCCCTCCCTCGGCGAACAGGGCCCCCCGGACGAACCGCAGGACTTCCTGCTCCCGCCGGTGGAGGGCGAGCCGCCCCCGGTCCTCGCCCACCACGGCCCTGAGCACCCCGGCCTCGGTGATGGAGCCCACCACCGCCGTGTACAGCGTGAACAGGAGGAGGGCCGGGTCCTGGCGGCGGATCTGCCCCTCCTCCATCCCCCGGGCCAGGAAGCTCAGGGCCCGCAGCCGGAGCGGCTCCAGGGCGGCGGCGAACCGCTCCACGACCTCCGGGCCCAGCCGCCCGGCCTCCCGGACGAACTGGGGGAACTCCGGCCACTCCTCGGCCAGGCGGAACAGCGTGTGGATCACCGTCTCCGCCTTCTGGGAGGGGGAGGCCTCCCCCTCCAGGGCCTCGGACAGGGCCCAGGCCACCCGCTGGCTGGTCTCGGCCACGCAGGCCTCGAGCAGGGCCTCCTTGGTGGGGAAGTAGTAGAGGAGGGTCTGCTTGCGCACGCCGGCGGCGGAGGCCACGGCCTCCAGGCTGGTCCCCTCGTAGCCGTGGCGGCCGAAGAGCCGGATGGCCTCCTGGAGGAGGCGGCGCCGCCGGGCCTCCCCGCCGGTCCGGGTCACCGCCCCTCCGCCCTGCGTCGGGTCACCGCTCCTCCCCCCCGCCCCGGGTCGTGGACTCCCCCGCCTCCCACACGGGCCGCGGCCGGGGGCGGGGGAGGGGGCGGCTCGCTTCCCACACCCGCCGCCACCGGGCGGCGGGCGGCCCGGCCAGGGAAGGCGTCTTCCCCTCCGCCTCCCGGCGGAGCGAGGCCCACCAGGACGTGGCGTCCTCGTCCCACAGCCGTTCCAGGGCCCGCAGCAGGCGGGCGTTCAGGCCCCGGGCGTCCTCCCCCTCCTCGGGGTGGAGGGGCGGGCCGTAGCGGACCGAGACGGGGAGGCGCCCCGGCCGGGGCCACCCCCGCCCTCGGGGCATGGCCGCGTAGGCCCCGCGGATGGCCACCGGCACCACCGGCAGCCGGTACTCGACGGCCAGGCGGGCCGGCCCCAGCCGGAACCGCTGCAGCCACCCGTCCCGGGACCGGGTGCCCTCGGGGAACACGAGGAGGTTCCACCTCTCCTCGATGAGCCGCCGGGCCGTCCCCGTGCCCCGGCGGGCCCCCTTGCGCTCGATGGGGAAGGCGTTGAAAACGAGGGCCGTGGCGGCGGCCCGCCAGAGGACGTCGAAGAAGTAGTCGGCGGCGGCGGCGGTGGCCGTCCGCTCCCGCCACCGCCTGGGGAGGGAGCACAGCACGAGGGGCGCGTCCAGGTGGCTGGCGTGGTTGGCCACGAACATGACCGGCGGGCGGAGCCCCTCCAGGTGGTCCAGGCCCTCCACCCGGGGCTCGGTCTCCGTCCACACGAGCGGCCGGAGGACGAACCGCTGGACCCCCTCCCGGACGGCCCGGGCCAGAGGGGTGCGGGCCCAGGCGGTGGGGAACTCCTTGGGGTCAGGCGCGGGGAGGAAGCGCTCCGCGGAGCGGGGGACCAGCGGGCGGTGCGTCCACCGCCAGCCCCGGGCCACCAGCCGCAGGTCCTCCAGGAGCGAGGCCATCACCGCACCTCCGCCATGACCAGGGGCGGGCAGTGCAGGTAGGTGATGCTGGGGCTCCGCCCCACGGTGTCCGTGGCCATCTCCAGGGCGTCGGCGAAGGTGGAGGCGGTCCGGAACCCCATGCGGGCCACCGCCCGGCGGTCGGCCCCCACGTAGATCACGTCCCCCAGGTACTCCATGGCGTGGGCCGTCCAGTACCACATGTAGAAGGGGTGGACGCCGTGGTAGGCGTAGGAGGTCCGGTACAGGTGCCGGTACCACTCGTCGGTGGCGTACTGCTGCTCGAACTTGGCCTCCACCTGGGCCGGGTCCGTGGTCTCCGCCAGGACCTCCTCGAAGAAGTCGATGTAGCTCGGGTGGTGGACCTGGTGGAACTCCCAGGGCGTGGGGTGGAAGACGATCATGGCCCCGCCCCGGCGCACGAGCGGCCTGCCCCGGTAGAGGTTGAAGAAGTACCCGAGCCCCAGGCAGTTGACGAGGACGGGGTTCATGATCGAGTTCACGTTGTAGGGGCAGATGTAGGGGAGGCCTACCACCAGGACGTCGGACTGCCCGTCCACCTCCACGAGCTGCTGACGGTGGACGTTGGCCAGGGTCCGGCGGTGCACGGCCTCGGTCTCCCCGGCGTGGACCCCGGTCACCCCGTAGGGGGCCTCGATGCGGCGGAACACCTCCCGGCGCACCCGGGGCGGGGCCGCGTCGTTGGCCCTCTTGGCCGCCAGGTACGCGGCCTGGTCGGCCAGGGACCACTCCCACTCCCGCCTGTTGAGGAAGCCGAAGGCCGTGGGGAACGTCTCGTTGTTGAGGGTGGTCTCCACCTGGAAGATCCGCACGTGCTGGGCCACCAGCCGGTGCATCCGGGCGCAGGAGTGGTGGAGGGCCGAGTTCTCGGGGTCCATGTAGGACCGGGAGTGGAGCATGGTGTGCACGGTGTGGTGGTGGCGGATGCTCCGGTAGGAGCCCAGGCCAACGGGGACCGACTTGACCCCCCCGTCCATGGCCACCAGGTTGATGTTCACGTACACGAGCAGGTCAGACTCGGCCGCCCGCCGGTCGATCTCCACGTCCTCCCCCTTGTCCGTCCGCCCCAGGTAGGCCAGGCCCTTGGGGTCCTCCGCGTCGAAGTTGCGCAGGGCTTCCGGCCAGAACGAGCGGAAGACCCGCTCGCCCACGGTCCGCTTGATCTCGGCCGGGGTCATCCGCCGGTGGAGGGAGTTCGCCACCACGAGCTGGACGTCGTCCACGCCCCGTCGGGCGGCCATCTCCAGGACCTGCTCGATGACCCGCTGGCGGACGTCCGGCCGCCGCATGGGAGGCAGGGGGAGGGAGATGTCGTCGAAGGCGATGGTGAGCCGCATGCCCGGGCGGAGCAGGGCGGGGAGGGGCTCGGAGTCGATGGGGTCGAGCAGGGCCCGGCGGATGGCTCCCTCCACGTCCCGCAGGGGAGGCAGGGGGTCCGGCGGGTACACCACCCGGGTCCCCAGGGGGAACTTCTCCAGCCGGAAGCCCTCGCCCTCGTGCACCAGGAGCGGGGGGGTCCGTTCGTCCACCTCCAGCACGAAGCCGGGTCTGGCCATCGCTCTGCTCCCTCCGTTCAGCCCCGTCGTGGATCGAAGGCCACCTTGAGCGTCCCCAGCCGGCCCGCGGAGAAGGCGTGGTCCAGGGCCTCCCGCCACCGGGCCAGGGGGTAGACGGCTCCCACGAACCCGTCCAGGGGCGCCTCCCGGGCCAGCTCCAAAGCCAGGTCGAACTCCCTCACCGGGCCCCCGTCGGTGAGCTCGGTGGCCGCCGCGTAGGCCCCGACCACCTCGAGCTCCCGGAACCACACGGGGGACAGGTCGACCCCGCTCTCCGGCATGCCCGCCAGCACCACCCGCCCCCCGGCCCGGGTGGTGCGCAGGGCGAGGTCGAGCGAGGACCGGGAGCCCACGCAGTCCAGGGCCACGTCCACGCCGCCCAGGAGGAACGGGAGCCCCCGTTCAGGCGTGAGCCGGAGGGCCCCGGTGGCCCGGCGGAGGGCGGCCACGGCCTCGGCCGTCCCCACCACGTCGGTGGCCCCGAGGCGCCTGGCCAGCTCCCGCTGGCGGCCGTGCTTGGCCACCACGAGGACCCGGCCGGCCTGGGTGAACTCCCGCAGGGCGAGCAGGCACAGGGCCCCCACCGTCCCCGCCCCCACCACGAGGACGGTGGCCCCCGGCTCCGGGCGGGCCCGGAGGACGGCGTGCAGCGCGCAGGCCAGGGGCTCCACCAGCACGGCCCGCTCGTCGGGGAGGTGGTCGGGGACCGGGTGGAGCTGGGAGCGGTGGGCCACCAGGACCTCGCCCCACCCCCCGCCGGTGTCCGCGCAGTAGCCGGTCTGGAGCCCCGGGGCCACGTGACCCACGGTGACCCGGTCGCAGCGGTCCCGCCTCCCGGCGGTGCAGGAGGGACAGGGGTCCAGGCCCCGGGCCAGGCAGGAGAGGACCGGCTCGAGGACTACCCGGGTCCCCGCCGGGAGGTCGTCCAGGTCGTCGTGGAGCTCCCCCACCACCTCGTGGCCCGGGACGAACGGCATGGAGACCAGGGGCGAGAAGTAGAAGGAGGCCCGCCCGGCCACCGTGGCCAGGTCCGAGCCGCAGATCCCGGAGAGGCGGGGGCGGACCCGGGCCCAGCCCTCGCCAGGCGGGAGGGGCTCGTCGCGGTTGACCAGGCGGACGGGGGCCAGCGGGCCGGCCAGGAGGCCCGGGAGGCGCTCGCCCACGGCCCGGGCCGCCAGGTAGCGGGGGACCGAGCGGAAGAGCTCAAGGGCGAGCATCAGGCCTCCTCGTCGTCACGGCGGCTGTTCGGGCGAGTGGTGCCCCCGCTCCGCTGGGTGGCCACGGTGGGCGGTTCCCGCCCGGCGCTCCGCGGGTCCTCTCACCCGCCCGAGCGCCCCCCGGTTGAGCGTCCCCCCTCACGGCATGGCCTCCGGGACGAGGACGCGCGGCGTGCCCCGGACCCGGCGCCAGTCCTCCACCGGCCACCGCCGCTTTCGGGCCACCCGGTACAGCGCCACGTCGGGGTTGACCGCCACCGGGTTCCCCACCGCCCGGAGGAGCGGGAGGTCCGAGTGGCTGTCCGCGTAGGCGTAGGAGCGCCGCAGGTCCGCCCCGGACCCGGCGGCGTAGCGGCGGAGCCAGGCCGCCCGGGCCTCCCCCACCAGCGGCGGCCGGGTCAGGTACCCCGTGTAGCGGCCGTCCTCCACGGCGAGCCTGGTCGAGACGACCTCGTCGAAGAGGGGCGCCAGGGGCTCCACGAACACGTCCAGGGCCCCGGTGATGAGGACCGTCCGGTGCCCGGCCCGCCGATGCTCCCGGACCCGACGGACCGCTGCCGGCGACAGGCGCTGGAGGAGGAGGTCCCCCACCTCCTCCCGGACCAGACGCCGGACTCCCTCCACCGAGGCGCCCTCGTAGCGCCGGTAGAACCGCCGCAGGAACTCCCCCCGGTCCCGCCGCTCGGCCGCGAGGTAGGTGGGGAGGGCCCGGAGGAGGTCGGCCAGCTCGGGGAGCCAGCCGTCGGGGGTGAGCTCCGCCATCCGCAGCCACAGGTAGGACTCGACCACGTTGGAGTCGACCAGCGTCCCCTCCATGTCGAAGACGGCCACCACCCCGTCCTGGCGGGGGACCACCCGGACCCGGGGCTCGGGACGGGAGGGCAGGGGGGCCCGGACCACCCTGGTCACGGAAGGGCAGTGGACGTCCTGGAGGTAGTGTCGCCAGTCGATGGCGGTGGGGTCGAAGGGGAAGTCCCTCCGGTCCGCCTCCGGGAGGGACTCGAACAGACGCCGGCACCGCTCGTCCGTGTAGATGACCTCCATCTCCACGTAGGCCCCGTAGAGGTCGGCGTAGCGGCGGACGAACTCCAGGCGGTCCCGCTCCCGGTCCACCCGGCGGACCAGCTCGCGGACGCGCTCGGACCGGGGGAGCCGGCTGACCACCCGGTCGGCGGCCTCGAGGAGGCGTTCGCCGGCCCGGAGTCGGCGCTCCACGGACCGGCGGCCGGGGAACTCCCACCGGGGGACGAGGTACGAGCCCCGGCCCCGCTCGGGGAGGGGGTGGCGGAGGAAGTACTCCCGCACGAGCTGGTAGAGGCGCCGGTAGGAGAGGGGGTTCCTGGCCCCCGAGCTCACGTGGTAGTAGGCGGCCGTCCCCGGGGACGGGGGCCGGGCCGCCGCGGCCAGGACGGCGTTCACCACGAAGTCCACCGGGATGAGGTCGATGACGCCCTCGGGGATCCCCGGGAACTCGGGGATGGAGCCCCGTCCGTAGGCCAGGATGATGGGCTCCGCCATCTTGAACCCCTCGATCCAACCCGGGTAGGGGTGCCGGAGGGCGCTCTCGATGATCGAGGGGCGGACGATGGAGAGGGGGAGGCCGGCTTCCCCGGCCACCTCCTCGGCGGCCCGCTCGCCGAGGGCCTTGGTGAACGTGTAGACGTCCGGCCAGCCCAGGGACCGGGCCCGGGCCCGCCCGTACTGCACGAGCCGGCGATCCACCCATTCCCGCCGCAGCTCCTCGGCGGCGGCCGCCACCTCCTGGGGGCCGGCCCGCCCGTGCTCGCCCCGGGCCCGCTCCAGGAACCGCTCGAGCATCTCGGGCTTCCGGGAGGCGGCCTCCACGGACCGGCGGGCCTCCAGGGCCGCCTCCAGCTCATCCCGCCAGCTCACGTCGTGCTCGAGGGGCGCCTCCGGCACCACACCCTTCTTCGTGCCGGCCACGTACGCCGTGGAGACGTGGACCAGGTGGGGACGGCTCCCGGCCTCGGCCAGAGCCCGGTAGAGGCGGACGGTCCCCAGGAGGTTGGTCCGGAAGGCGTGGTCCACGGGCGGGTCGAAGGAGACCGAGGCGGCGCAGTGGATGGCCACGTCCAGGTCGGAAGGGAGGTCGGGGAGGTCCTCGGCCACGTCCCCTTCCAGCACCCGGACGCGGGCGTCCAGGAGCCGCTCCAGCCCGTCTCGGCCCTCCCGCTCCCGGAGCCGAGCGAAGGCGGTCCCGGAGAGGACCTCGCGCACCCGCTCCCGCCCGGAGCTTCCGAACCGGGGCCGGACGAGCACGCTCACGTGCGTGTCCGGGAGGTCCCAAAGGATGCGCTCGAGCAGCCCGGCCCCCAGGAAGCCCGTGACCCCGGTGAGGAGCACGCGCTTGCCCGCGAGCTCGCGTCGGACCAGCGACGTCCCCTCGGGCCGGCTCTCTACCACTCGGTAGATTATGGGCGGGGCCCGCCCGGTGGGGCAAGCCGGTGGTGGTCCCCCCGCCAGTGGGGCAAGCCGGCGGTGGTCCGTCCCCTGGGGCCCGGAGCCGGGAGCTTCCCGAGAACGGCCCCAGAAAAAAAGGAACTGCCGGAGCCCGAAGGCTCCAGCAGTTCCGTTTGCTTTCTACCCCCTGGACGCTCTCCGGTCAAGCCTGGGGGGCCGTTCTTGTCACTCTTCTTTTTTCGCGGTCCTGGCGAGCTGCCTCCAGGCCAGCACCACGCGTTGGAGGAGCGTCACGGCCCCCAACCCAGCCAGCAGGGCCAGGACGGGGAGCAGCGCGCGGGGAGCAGTGAGCCCCACCATGAGCAGGACGTAGCGCTCGAGCCGCTGCATGAGCCCCTCGGTGAGGGACAGCCCGGCCGCCTCGGCCTCGGCCCGGACGTGGCTCACGAGCAGGGACACGACCAGGGCGGCCAGGGCCAGCCCCGCCTCCACCTCGTCCCCGTGCCGGGCCAGGGCCCAGAACAGGGCGCCGAACACCACCATGTCCGAGAGCCGGTCCACCACGGAGTCCAGGAACGCCCCCCGCCGGCTGGCCTCCCCCCGGAGGCGGGCCAGGGCCCCGTCGAACACGTCGAGGAGCCCCGCCACCAGCAACAACATTCCTGGCAGGAACGAGCGGCCGCTCAGCAGGAGCCAGGCCACCACCCCGTTCCCCGTGAGGGAGAGGAGGGTGAGCTGCCACGGTCGGAACCCGGCCCGGTACAGCCCGGCCAGGACCAGGCGGTAGGGCCATGCGAAGGCCGCCGCCCCGAACAGGGGGCCGATGGCTCCCCGGCTGGGGCGGGGGGCGGGGAGGTCGCGCAGCCTGGGGGCGGGCGAGTGCGGGTGGGGCGCGGCCCTCCTCGGCCGCAGCCCACGGCGGGCGCCAGGGCGCCGCTCCCTCACCACGGGTCGGGATGCTCGGCCACTGCGAGCAAGAGCCTACGCCCACTATGCTGAGGGCATGCCGAGGCTGCAGCGAGGAGACCGCGCGCCCTCGTTCGCCCTGCTCGACCAGGCCGGTCGCACGGTCCGGCTGGAGGACTACCGGGGGAGGAAGGTGCTCCTGTACTTCTACCCCAAGGCGGACACGCCGGGCTGCACGACCCAGTCGTGCGCGGTCCGCGACGCCCGAGAGGAGCTCGCCTCCCTGGGCGTGGACGTCGTGGGCGTGAGCCCGGACCCGCCGGAGGCCCAGGCGGCCTTCGACCGCAAGTACGGCCTGGGGTTCCCCCTTCTGTCGGACCCCGACCACCGGGTGGCCGACGCCTACGGGGTGTGGGGGGAACGCACCCTGTACGGCAGGACGGTGGTGGGGATCGTCCGCTCGGCCTTCCTCATCGACGAGGAGGGCCGGGTGGAGCAGGCCTGGTACCGGGTGAAGCCCGAGGAGACCGTCCCCAAGGCCCGGGCGGCCCTGGCGGCCTGAGCCGGCCTCAGGGGCCGGGCGCTGGCGTGGGCAGCGGCCGGAGCCGCCGGCCGGTCACGGCGACGGCGCGTCCCCGCCCCCGTCCGGCGGGGGCTCGGGCCGGGTGAGGACCCAGCCCGCG
>DATLZQ010000089.1:0-27503 GCA_035573915.1 Actinomycetota bacterium
AGGCGGAGGGCCGGCCGGCCGCCTGGCCCTGGACCGGGAGCCCGCCGGGCCCCTTGGGCGCCCCGTGCCCGCCGGGCCAGCCAGGCTCGCCGGGCCCGGCGCCGAACACCACCCTGGTCGTGGTGGCCACCACGGCCCGCCTCTCCAAGGAGCGGGCCCACCTTCTGGCCCTGGCCGGCCACGAGGGGATCCACTCCGCCGTCCGGCCCGCGCATACTATGTGGGACGGGGACACCGTCTTCACCCTGGCCACCGGGACGGTCGAGGCCGACCAGCGCCTGGTGGAGGCGCTCGCGGTCCGGGTCGTGGCGGAGGCCATCCGACGGGCGGTGCTCCTCGCGGAGGACGTTCCGGGCTTCCCCACGGCGAGAAAGGACCGTTCGGCATGACCACACCGCTCGAGGAGCTCCGGCGGCAGGCCATGTCGTGTCAGCGCTGCCGCCTGGCCAAGGGACGGACCCAGGTCGTGTTCGGGGTGGGCAACGAGGACGCCGACGTGATGTTCGTGGGGGAGGGGCCGGGGTACCACGAGGACCGGCAGGGCGAGCCGTTCGTGGGGGCCGCCGGCCAGCTCCTCACCCGGCTCCTCGGGGAGATCGGCCTTGCCCGCGAGGACGTCTACATCACGAACGTGGTCCGGTGTCGCCCCCCGGGCAACCGGGACCCCCTGCCCGACGAGATCGAGGCCTGCAAGCCCTGGCTGCGGGGGACCCTGGAGATCGTGCAGCCCCGGGTCATCGTGACCCTCGGGAACTTCGCCACCCGGGTCATCCTGGACCGACCCGTGTCCATCAGCCGGGTGCGGGGGCAGCGATTCGTGGTGGAGGGCCGGACCGTGATCCCCACCTTCCACCCGGCCGCCGTCCTCCACGGGGGCGGGCAGGCCAGCGGCCAGATGGCCGCCCTCCGCCAGGACTTCCGGACGCTCCGCCAAGTCCTGGACGAGCCCCGCCCGGCCGTGGCCGTCCAGGAGCAGCTGGGGCTGTTCTGACCCCGGATGGGGACCTTGGAGCTCGTGACCCGCGGCCCGGAGGACACCCGGGCCCTCGGGGAGGCCCTGGCCGAGGTGATGGAACCGGGGGACGTGGTGTCCCTCACCGGGGACCTGGGGGCCGGGAAGACCACCCTGGTGCAGGGGCTGTGCCGGGGGCTCGGGGTGACCGAGCCCGTCCTCTCGCCCACCTTCACCCTGGTCCGGGAGTACGAGGGACGCCTGCGCGTCTACCACGTGGACGTCTACCGGCTGGACCGGCTCCAGGAGGTGGTGGACCTGGGCTTCCCGGAGATCCTAGAGGCCGGGGGGCTGGTCCTCGTGGAGTGGGGGGACGCCGTGGAGTCGCTGCTCCCCGAGAGCCACCTCCAGGTGGAGCTCACCATCCCCCCGGCCGACGAGGACGTCCGTCTCCTGGCCGTGTCCCCCAGGGGCCCGGGCTGGGCCCGACGCCACCAGCAGGTGGAGGCGGCCCTCGCCCCGTGGCGGGCTGAGCGGCGGGCGGGGGGAGGGCCGCCCGGGGCGCGCTAACCGGCGGGGGCGGCGCCAGCCGACCGGGCGGCTGCCGGCCGGGCACCGGGCCGTGGGGTAGCCTGGTGCGGGAGGGAGCGGTGCTGGTCCTCGGGATCGAGACGTCCACGCCTCAGACCTCCGTGGCCCTGGGGACCGAGTCGGGGATCCTGGCTTCGATCTCGGTGGCCACGGGGAAGCCGAACCACGAGGTGGTGCTGCCGAGCATCCAGCACCTCCTGCGGGAGACCCGGGTCTCCATGGGACAGGTGGGGGGGATCGCGGTCGGGCTGGGGCCGGGGCTGTTCACCAGTATGCGGGTGGGGATCGCCACCGCCAAGACCCTGGCCCAGGTCCTCTCGCTTCCCATCGTGGGGCTGGGGTCCCTGGACATCCTGGCCTACGGGGTGCGGTTCGGGCGGCGGCTGATCTGCGCCATCATCGATGCCAGGCGAGGGGAGGTCTTCTTCGCCTTCTACCGGCCGGTCCCGGGCGGGGTGGCCCGGGAGACCGACTTCCGCCTGGGGGCCCCGGAGGCCCTCCAGGCCGAGCTCGTGGCCCGGCCGGAGGATATCCTCTTGGTCGGCAATGGGGCGGTCGCCTACCGCCGCGTCCTCGAGGAGGCCGGGAGCCACGTCGAGTTCGCGTCCCCCGCCTTCGCCCACCCCCAGGCCGCGGCCCTGGTGGAGCTGGCCGTGCCCCGGTTCGCCCGGGAGGATTTCGACCGGCTGTTCGACCTCTCGCCCTACTACCTGAGGAAGGCGGATGCGGAGATCGCTTGGGATCGGCGTCGAAGAGGCGCCTGAGCTCCAGGTCACCCGGATGCGCCGGCGGGACCTCCGGGGCGTGATGGCCATCGAGCGGCAGGTCTACCCGCGCCCGTGGAGTCCCAACCTGTTCCTCTCCGAGCTGTCCGACCTCCGGAGCCGCGCCTACCTCGTGGCCAAGTTCGGCAAGGAGGTGGTGGGCTACGGGGGCATCATGTCCTACGGGGACGAAGCCCACATCACCACCATCGCCGTGCACCCCGCCCACCAGCGCAAGAAGATCGGCACCCGGCTCATGTACGAGCTGATCCGGGAAGCCCTGGCCATGGGGGCCCGGGCCGTGTCCCTCGAGGTCCGGGTGTCGAACTACGGCGCCCAGCGCCTGTACAGCCGGTTCGGCTTCCGGCCGGTGGGGATCCGGAAGGGCTACTACCAGGAGACCGGCGAGGACGCCCTGGTCATGTGGGTGGACGACATCCGGAGCCCGGAGTACCGCCAGCGGCTCGAGCAGATCATCGGCTCGGTGCCGGGAGGCATCCGTCCCTGATGGGCGGCCCGGCGCGGGACCCAGGAGGGGACAGGTAGGGCCGTGCGGGTCCTGGGCATCGAGACCTCCTGCGACGAGACGGCCGTGGCGGTGGTGGAGGACGGCCGGAAGGTCCTGGCCAACCTCCTGGCCAGTCAGGCCCACCTCCACGAGCGGTTCGGGGGGGTGGTCCCGGAGATCGCGGCCCGGGCCCACCTCGAGAACCTCAACCCCCTCCTGGCCATGGCCCTATCCGAGGCCGGGATCTCCTTCGCCCAGGTGGACGCGGTGGCCGTGACGGTGGGGCCGGGCCTGGTGGGAGCGCTCCTCGTGGGGATGGCGGCGGCCAAGGCCGTGGCCCTGGCCCTGGACGTCCCCTTCATCGGGGTGAACCACCTGGAGGGGCACATCTACGCCAACGTGCTCGAGCACGGGCCCATCGAGGAACCGTACGTGGCCTTCGTGGTCTCCGGCGGCCACACCATGCTCGTCTACGCTCCCGAGCCCCACCGCTACGAGCTACTCGGCCAGACCCTGGACGACGCCGCCGGGGAGGCCTTCGACAAGGTGGCCCGGTTCATGGGGCTGGGGTTCCCGGGGGGCCCGGCCATCGACCGGCTGGCCCGGAAGGGGAACCCCCGGGCCATCCGGTTCCCCCGGGCGGCCCTGGAGCGGGGCTTCGACTTCTCCCTGTCGGGGCTCAAGACCGCCGTGGTCCGCTACGTCCGGCAGGCCCGGGCCAGAGGGGAGGAGGTGGACCTGGCCGACCTGGCCGCCTCCTTCCAGGAGGCCGTGGTCGAGGTGCAGGTGGAGAAGACCGTGGCCGCCGCCCTCGAGCGGGGGGTGCGGAAGGTCCTCCTCGGCGGGGGGGTCGTGGCCAACACCCGCCTGCGGGAGCTCATGGCCGAACGGACCGCCCGGCACGGCCTGGAGCTCCTCGTCCCTCCCCCCGAGCTCTGCACCGACAACGCCGCCATGATCGCCTGCGCCGGCTACTACCGGCTGCACCGGGGCGAGCGCACCGACCTTTCGGTGGGGGCCTCGGCCACCCTGCCCCTGGGGTGACGCCGGCGGGCGGGCCAGCTGAGGTGACCGACCGGGTGGGCGAGGCCTGCGGGCCTCCGAGCGGGGCGGGCCGGCCGTGACCACCGCCCTGGTCACTGGGGCCGCCGGCTTCATCGGCTCCCATCTCTGTGACCGGCTCCTGGGTGAGGGTCGGCGGGTGGTGGGAGTGGACGACCTCTCGACGGGGAGGCTGGCGAACCTGGTGGAGGCCAGAGCCTACGGGTCCCGGTTCACCTTCTACAACGTGGACGTCCTGGCCGAGGGGCTGCCCGGCCTCTTCGAGCGACACCGGCCCGAGGTGGTCTTCCACCTGGCCGCTCCCCGGGCCTCGCCCTTCGAGCTGGAGGCCGTTCGCCACGCCCGGGCGGGGGTGCTGGGGCTCCTCTCGGTCCTGGAGGCCGCGGCCCGGGCGGGGGCCCGCAAGGTGGTGTTCGCCAGCTCCGCCGCGGTCTACGGGGAGCCGCGGCGTCTTCCGGTGCGGGAGGCGGCCCTGGCGGGAGCCCGGCCCACCACGGCGGCGGCCGTCTCCAAGCGGGCCGCCGAGGACTACCTGCGCTTCTACCAGCGGCACCGGGGGCTCGACTTCGTCTCGGTCGTGCTCCCCACGGTCTACGGTCCCAGACAGGACCCGTCGGGGGGCGTGGTGGGGGCCTTGGCCTCGGCCATGCTCGAAGGCGTGGCGCCCGCCGTGGCGGGTGACGGGGCCCAGACCCGGGACTTCCTCTTCGTGGACGACGCCGTCCACGCCCTGGCCCTGGCTGCCGACCGGGGCCATGGCCTGACGGTGAACGTGGGCACGGGGGTGGAGACGAGCATCCGGGAGCTGTTCGACCTCCTGGCCCGGGTGACGGGCTACCGGGGAGCGCCCAAGCCGGCTCCCCCGCCCCCTGGCGACCTGCGTCGGATGGCCCTGGACGCCACCCTGGCCCGCCGGGAGCTGGGCTGGAAGCCGTGGACGCACCTGGAGGACGGCCTGCGGGAGACCGTGGCCTACCTCCGCGGCACCTGAGCCGACGGTCGGCCTGACCTCGGGCCCGAACGGGACGTCCGCCCGGTCCTCCGTGACCCCGGGGCAGGCGGACGTCCTCGCGCCCCCGTATCCTTTGGTGACGGTCGTGCTCGCCCAGCTCCACGACCCCAAGGCGGTGCTGGGGATCGCGGTGGGGATTCCCCTGGCGGTCCTCCTGCTCGTGCTGGTGTGGCTCCGCCCCGGGAGGGTAGCCCTCCAGGCTGCCCTGACGGCGGTCCTGGTGGCGGGGCTGGCCGTGGGGGTGGCCGCCGTGGCCCGGACCGCCCGGTGGGGAGGGGAGCAGGGCATCACCGCCACGCTGCCCCCTGGGGTGGAGGTGGGCCCCCTCCCGCCCCAGGCCGCCACCTGCCGGCCGGACGGCACCGAGCTCCACCTGGTGGCCCAGGGCCTGCGCTTCGACACGGGGTGCCTGGCGGCCCCGGCCGGGAGGCCGTTCCGGCTCAGCTTCGACAACCGAGACTCGGGCGTCCCTCACAACCTGGCCATCTACACGGACCAGAGCGCCTCGGAGGCCCTGTTCCAGGGCGAGATCGTGACGGGGCCAGCAAGCACCACGTACCGGGTGGAGGCCCTGGCCCCGGGGTCCTACTTCTTCCGTTGCGACGTCCACCCGAACCTCATGTTGGGCACGTTCGTGGTGGCCGAGGGGTAGCGGGGTCCGGGGGGGTTCCTAGGCTGGGACCGAGGTCCCGGTGAGCTGTTCGAGGCGCCGCAGGAGCGGCGGGGCGCCCAGCCGCTCGAAGATCCCTCGAGCTTCCTGGAGGAGGGGCCGGGCCTCGTCGGCCCGCCCCTGGGCCTGCATCCACTCGCCGTGCTCGAGGAGCGTCACCCCGAGCCACAGGGGGAGGCCCACCTCGCGGAACAGGGCGGCGGCCGCCCGGAACCCCTCCTCGACGTCGTCCTGGCCTCGCCGCGCGCCCAGGAGGGCCCGGAACCGGGCGGCCTGGCCTCGGAGGAACGTCGGGACCCTGCCCGGCCGCTCCCCTTCCACCAGGGCCAGGATCCCCTCGACCCGGTCGAGGTCCCCAAGGGCGAGGCTGGCTTCGGCCGCTCGCACCAGCGCCAAACGCAGCCACGGGTGGGACAGCCCCAGGAGCTCCCGGCCCTCGAGGGCCCGCTCGGCGGCCGCCAGGCTCTCGGCGTACCTCCCCGAGGCCGCCAGGACCTCGGCCTCCAGCGTGAAGTAGATCGAACGGTCCTGCACGTCGGACGAATCCCGACGGGCGGAGCGGGCTCGGAGGAGCTCCCGCGCCCGGTCGAGCTCGCCACGCCCCGCGTGGAGGAGGATTCGAGGGGAGGCCGCGGCGTCCGAGGGGATCTCGTCCGGGGAGGGAAGCTCGTCCGCCGCGGCCAGGGCCTCGTCCCACCGCCCGAGGCCCCAGAGCGCATCGATGGTCTGGCTGAGGAGGATGACCTCCCAGAAGCGGTTCCCAACCCTCCTGGCCAAGGCCAGTCCGTCCCGCGCGTGCGTGACGGCCTCCTCGTAGCGGTCGCGTTCCGCCATGGCCACGGACAGGTTGTTGTAGGCGCGGAGGGCGGCCTCGGGCAGCTCGTGCTCGAGCGCGATGTCGAGGGCCCGTCGGAGCAGGGCCGTGCCCTCCTCGTACCGTCCCCTGGCCGAGAGGACCAGCCACTTCGTGTTCAGCGCCTGGGACAGGACCTCGGGGATAGCCAGCGACTCGGCCACGTCCAGGGCGTGCTCGAGGCGCTCGCTGGCCCGGTCCAGGTGGCCCCGGAAGTAGTGCAGGCGGGCCAGCTGCGCGGCCAGGGCCGCCAGGTCCTGGTCCGGCTCCTCCGACCCGAGGACGGCGAAGGCCGCCTCCATCTCCTGGAGGGCCCGGTCCAGCTCCCCTCTCCGCCAGAGGACCTCGGCCCGGCGGGCCGACGCCCGGGCCGCGTGGTGCAGGCGGCCCGCGGCCTCGAAGGTCCGGACGGCCTCCTCGAAGTGGGCCGCCGCCAGCTCTTCGCGGCCCGCTCCAAGGGCGGCCTGGCCGGCCCGCTCGGCCAGCTCGGCCCGCTCCATGGGGTCGTCCGTGAGGGCCAGGGCCTCCTCGAAGTAGGAGCGGGCCCGGTCGGGCGCGGCCAGGGAGGCGGCCCGCTGGCCGGCCCGGACCAGGGCCCGCCGGGCCCGGGCCCGGACCTCCGCGGCGTCCGGGGCGTCAGGGGCCAGCCGGTAGGCCTCAAGGTAGTGGGAGGCGGCGATCTGGACGAGCTCTTCCTCCTCCGAGGACCCCGCCGCCTCCAGGCGTCGAGCCACGGCCAGGTGCCGCGCCTTCCGCTCCCGCTTGGAGAGGGTCTCGTAGGCCACCCGCCGGACCAGGTCCTGGAGGAAGCCGTACTGCCCCCGCTCGGGGGACCGGGGGTCGGCCTGGACCCCGAACACCTCCTTGCGCACGAGCGAGGTGAGGAGGGGCTCGAGCTCGGCGACGGAGAGCCCGCTGAGCTCGGCCAGGGCCTCGGCGGTGAACGTCTTCCCCACGAGGGAGGCGTCCTGGACCACCTTCCGCTCCGCCGGGGCCAGGCCGTCCAGCCGGGCGGCGATGAGGGCGTGGAGCGTCTCGGGCACCTCCAGGGTCTCCACGGGGCCCACCGCCCGGTACCGGCCGCCCTCCTCGACGAGGAGCCCCCGGTCGAGGAGCATCCGGACGGTCTCCACGGCGTAGAGGGGGACCCCCTCCGCCCGGGCCACGACGTCCCGCCGGAGGGGCTCGGGGAGGCCGGGGACCAGCCCCCGCACGAGGGCCTCCATGGCCTCGGGGGTCAGGGGCTCGAGGGTGAGCGAGGTGAAGTTCCGTCTCCCCGCCCCCCAGCTGGGGAAGCGCTCCCCCAGCTCGGGCCGGGCCAGGGTGACCACGAACAGCGGGTGGCCGCGGGACCACTCGAGCAGGTACTCCACGAACGCCAGCAGGCCCCCGTCCGCCCACTGCATGTCCTCGAACACGAGGACCGCGGGGTGCCGCTCGGCCAGCCGCTCGAAGAACAGCCGCCAGGCCGGGAACAGCTCCTGGGGGTCGTTCACCGCGAGGTCCTCGAGCCCCAGGAGGTGGGCCAGCCTGGGTTCCACGAAGCGGCGCTCCTCGGGGTCGGGGAGGTGCTCCTCCAGGCAGGCCGCCAGGCTGGCCCGGGCGGACGCCGGGTCCTCCCCTTCCGCGATCCGGGCCCGCATCCGGACCATCTCGGCCAGGGCCCAGTAGGTGATGCCCTCGCCGTAGGCGGGGCAGCGGCCGCGGTGCCACAGGACGAGGGTGGCGATCCCGTCCAGGTACTTGTAGAACTCCCAGGCCAGCCGGGACTTGCCGATCCCGGCGATCCCCACCACCGACAGGAGGTGGGCCCTCCGCTCGTCGGCCGAGGCGTGGAAGAGCTCCTTGACCAGGCGGAGCTACCGGCCCCGGCCCACGAACGGCGCCTCCAGGCCCTCGGAGCGGAGGGCGCCCCGGACCCCGCCCACCGCTCGCAGGGCCCGCCACAGGTGCACGGGCTCGGCCCTGCCCCTGACCTCGTGGAGGCCGGCGTCCTCGTAGACCAGGGCGGCCTCGGTGGCCCGGCGGGTGACCTCCCCCACCAGGACCGAGCCCGGAGCCGCCAGCCCCTGGACCCGGGAGGCCGTGTTCACGAGGTCGCCCGCCACCATCCCCTGCCCCTCGGCCCCCAGGGTCACCGCGGCCTCGCCGGTGAGGACCGCGGCCCTGGCCCGGAGGCCGGGGGCTCCCACCTCCTCCCCCAGGGCGGCCACGGCCTCCACCAGCTCGAGGGCCGCCCGCACCGCCCGCTCGGGGTCGTCCTCCCGGGCCACCGGCGCCCCCCACAGGGCCATCACCGCGTCCCCGATGAACTTCTCGAGGGTCCCCCCGTACCGCCCCACGAGGCGGCGGGCGGTCTCGAAGTACCGGGTGAGGAGGTCCCGGACCGCCTCGGGGTCCCGCTCCTCCGAGAGCGGGGTGAACCCCACGAGGTCGGCGAAGAGGACCGAGACCAGGCGTCGCTCCGCCTGGGGGGCGGGGCCCGGCGGGGCCGGCGCCTCCAGGGGGGCCCCGCACTGCCCGCAGAATCGGGTCCCCACGGGGGCTTCGGCCCCGCAGGCCGGGCAGGCTCGGCCCAGGGCCCGCCCGCAGGACCCGCAGAACCGGAAGCTCGGAGGGTTGTCGAACCCGCAAGCCGGGCAGGGCGCCATGGGAGGAGTCTAGGCCCCCCGAGGCCCACCGGGCCAGGGACCGGACCGGGGACCCGTCGCCGGGCCTCCGCGTTGACTGGTTGGCCGCCCGCCGGCTATTCTGTTAGCACTCAGGCAGGCAGAGTGCTAAGGGCCGTCGTCAGCAAGGAGGAGGGAATGGGCGAGAAGTTCGGCATTCGGCCGCTCGAGGACCGCGTGGTGGTCCGCCCCATCGAGGAGGAAGAGACCACGGCCTCGGGGCTCGTCATCCCCGACACGGCCAAGGAGAAGCCCACCGAGGGCGAGGTGGTGGCCGTCGGCCCCGGCCGGTGGGAGGACGGGCAGCGGGTGCCGCTGGACGTGAAGGTCGGTGACCGGGTCATCTACTCCAAGTACGGGGGCAACGAGTACAAGTACAAGGGCGAGGAGTACGTGATCCTCCAGGCCCGGGACATCTACGCGGTCGTGGAGAGCTGAGCGTCCCTCGTTCGGCTGGACACGACGGGAGACATGGAGGACCCATGCCAGCGAAGGAGCTCAAGTTCAGCGAGGAGGCACGGCGGTCCCTGGAGGCCGGGGTGAACAAGCTGGCCGACGCCGTGGCCATCACCCTGGGGCCCAAGGGACGCAACGTCGTGCTGGACAAGAAGTGGGGAGCGCCCACCATCACCAACGACGGGGTGACCATCGCCAAGGAGATCGAGCTGGAGGACCCCTGGGAGAACATGGGGGCTCAGCTGGCCAAGGAGGTGGCCACCAAGACCAACGACGTGGCCGGTGACGGGACCACCACGGCCACGGTCCTGGCCCGGGCCATGGTCCGGCTGGGCATGAAGAACGTGGCCGCGGGGGCCAACCCCATGGCCCTGAAGCGAGGCATCGAGAAGGCCGTGGCCGCCGTCGTGGAGCACATCGCCGGCCAGGCCAAGGAGGTGGAGGGCAAGGAGGAGGTGGCCCACGTGGCCACCATCTCCGCGGCCGACCGGACCATCGGCGAGACCATCGCCGAGGCCTTCGAGAAGGTGGGCAAGGACGGGGTCATCACCGTCGAGGAATCCCAGACGTTCGGGATCGAGCTCGAGTTCGTGGAGGGGATGCAGTTCGACAAGGGCTACATCTCCCCCTACTTCGTCACGGACCCCGAGCGGATGGAGACGGTCTTCGAGGACCCCTACATCCTGCTCGTGGGCAAGAAGATCTCGAGCGTCCAGGAGCTCCTGCCCCTGCTGGAGAAGCTGGTCCAGGCCGGCAAGCCCCTGGTGGTGATCGCCGAGGACGTGGAGGGCGAGGCCCTGGCCACGCTGGTCGTGAACAAGATCCGGGGCACGTTCCAGTCGGTGGCGGTCAAGGCCCCCGGGTTCGGGGAGCGCCGTAAGGCCATGCTGCAGGACATGGCCATCCTCACCGGCGGCCAGGTCATCTCCGACGAGCTCGGGGTGAAGCTGGAGAACGTCACCGTGGACATGCTGGGGCGGGCCCGGAAGGTGGTGGTGACCAAGGACGACACCACCATCGTGGAGGGCCAGGGGAACCCCGAGGACATCAAGGCTCGGATCAACCAGATCAAGGCGGAGATCGAGAAGACCGACTCTGACTGGGACCGGGAGAAGCTCCAGGAGCGGCTGGCCAAGCTGTCCGGGGGCGTGGCGGTCATCAAGGTGGGAGCCGCCACCGAGGTCGAGCTCAAGGAGAAGAAGCACCGCATCGAGGATGCCGTCTCCGCCACCCGGGCGGCCATCGAGGAGGGCATCGTCCCGGGCGGGGGGGTGGCCCTGATCCGGGCCGAGGAGGCCGCCGGCCCGGACAAGCTGGGGCTCCAGGGCGACGAGGCCACCGGGGCGCTCATCGTCCGCAACGCCCTCTCCGAGCCGGCCCGGCTGATCGCGGAGAACGCCGGCTACGAGGGGGGTGTGGTGGTGGAGCGGATCCGGAGCGAGTCCGGGGCCGTCGGCTTCAACGCCGCCACCGGCGAGTGGGGCGACATGTTCAAGTTCGGGATCATCGACCCGGCCAAGGTCACCCGCTCCGCCCTGCAGAACGCGGCCTCCATCGCCGGGCTGGTCCTTACCACGGAGACCACCGTGGTGGAGAAGCCCGAGGAAGAGGAGGAGAAGAAGGCCAGGGCCGGCGCCGGCCACGGCCACATGCACTGACCCGGCCGCAGACGCTCAGCGGCAGACCCGGGAGAGGACCAGGGGGCCGGCCGGCCCCCTGGTCGCTGCCCAGCCGACCGCGCCCGGGCCGGTGCTACAGCACCTCCAGGAGCTCGGCCACCACGCGGACCTCACCCTCGTCGGCCTCCCGCAGGACGATGGGTGGGAACGCCGGGTTCTCCGGCTCGAGGCGGATCTCCACGTGCCGCCATCCCTCGGCGTCGGCGGCCTTGCGGCTCCGGTTACGCACCTGCGGCGGCCTGGAGCGTGAGCAGCGGCACACAGGTCCGGTACTTCTGTTCCTCCGTCGGGACGATGCGGTGGAACGGCACGACCGCCGTTGGTGCTGGCGCCGGAGCCTGCGCTGGCGCCGTCACCGCTGCCACCGGAGCTGGCGCGGCCTGCTCCGCCCATTCCGCCCCGAAGAGCTCCGCCTGCTCCAGGACCGTGAGGGTGGCCTTCTCTTGCTTGTCCGGCGGGTAGTCGTATCTGCGTAGAACGCGCTTGACGAGCCGGCGAAGGTGGGCCCGGACGTTCTCGCGCTCGGTCCAGTCGATGGTGACGTTGCGCCGGACCGTCTCGACGAGCTCGCGGGCGATCCGCTGGAGGGTCGGCTCCCCGAGGACCTTGACGGCGCTGTCGTTGGTCTCGAGCGCGTCGTAGAAGGCCAGCTCCTCTTCGGACAGGCCGAGCCGCTCGCCCCTTCGGTCCGCCTCTCGCATCCCCTTGGCGAGCGCGATCAGCTCCTCGATCACCTGAGCCGCCTCGACCGCCCGATTCTGGTAGCGGCGGATGGCCTGCTCGAGGAGTTCGGCGAACGAGCGGGCCTGGACCACGTTCTTCCGTCGGCGGGTCTTGATCTCCGCCTCGAGGAGCTTGCGGAGCAGCTCCACGGCGAGGTTCCGCTGCGGCATCCCCCGCACCTCGGCCAGGAACTCCTCCGAGAGGATCGAGATGTCCGGCTTCCTGAGACCGGCGGCCGCGAACAGATCCACCACGCCCTCGGGCGTGATGGCACGGGAGACGATCTGGCGGATGGCGTGGTCGAGGTCCTCCTCCGTCCGCTGCTCGCTCGGGGCGCGCTTGGCGAGCGCGGCCCGCACCGCCTGGAAGAAGGCCACGTCGTCGCGGATGGCCAGGGCCCGCTCGTGGGGCACCGCCAACGCGAAGGCACGGGAGAGGTCCGAGACGGCTTGGAGGAGGCGCTCCTTGCCGTTCTCCTGAGCCAGGATGTGCTCCTGGGCGGCCGGCAGCAGCGCGAGGCGTTCCCCCGGTCGCCCCGTCTTCCAGAGCGACCAGTCGAAGCCGTGGAACAGATCGCAGCAGACCTCGTACTTCTCCTCCATCACCGCCACCGTCTCGCTCTGATCGATGGCGGTGCGCCCGCTCCCGCCGCTCGCGGTGTAGGTGGCGAGCGCTGCTTTCAGCTCGTGAGCCAGCCCCAGGTAGTCGATCACCAGCCCCCCGGGCTTGTCCCGGAAGACCCGGTTCACCCGCGCGATGGCCTGCATCAGTCCGTGGGCACGCATCGGCTTGTCGAGGTACATGGTGTGGAGGGACGGGGCGTCGAAGCCCGTGAGCCACATGTCCCGCACGATGACCACCTTGAAGGGGTCGTTCGGATCGCGGAAGCGCTTGGCGAGGAACTCCCGGCGCTGCTTGTTGCGGATGTGCGGCTGCCACTCGGCGGGATCCGAGGCCGAGCCCGTCATCACCACCTTGATCTCGCCCCTGTCGTCATCGTCGTGATGCCAGGCGGGGCGGAGGCGCACGATCTCGTTGTAGAGCTCGACGCAGATCCGCCGGCTCATGCATACGATCATCGCCTTGCCCTCGAGGGACTCGAGGCGCTGGTCGAAGTGAGCCACGATGTCCTGGGCCACCAGGCGGAGGCGCTTCTCTGCTCCGACCACCGCTTCGAGCTGCGCCCACTTGGTCTTGAGCTTCTCCTTGTGCTCGACCTCCTCGCCTTCCGTGACCTCCTCGAACTCCTCATCGACCTTCGGCTTCAGCTCCTCCGGGAGGTCGAGCTTGGCCAGGCGGCTCTCGTAATAGATGGGGACGGTCGCCCCGTCCTCGACGGCGCGCTGGATGTCGTAGATCGAGATGTAGTCGCCGAAGACCGAGCGGGTGTTCTTGTCCTCGAGCTCCAGCGGCGTCCCGGTGAAGCCGATGAACGACGCGTTCGGCAGGGCGTAGCGCATGTGACGAGCGAAACCGTCGATGAAGTCGTACTGGCTGCGATGGGCCTCATCGGCGATCACCACGATGTTGCGGCGATCGGAGAGCTGCGGGTACCGGTCGCCCTTCTCTTCGGGGAGGAATTTCTGGATGGTGGTGAAGATGACCCCGCCCGACTGTCGCCCTTGGAGGAGCTCGCGAAGCTGAGCGCGGCTTTCCGCCTGGATGGGGTCCTGGCCCAGTAGGGCCCGGCAGCGGGAGAACACCCCGAAGAGCTGCCCGTCCAGGTCGTTGCGGTCGGTGAGGACGATGATGGTCGGGTTCTCCATCGCGGGGTGGCGGATGATCCGGCCCGCGTAGAAGGCCATCGTCAGGCTCTTGCCCGAGCCCTGCGTGCGCCAGACCACCCCGATGCGCCGGTCACCCGGCTTGCCTCCGGGCGTGCGCCCCGCTTCGTAGCGCCCAGTCTCATGCGCCAGTCGATCCACGTGGGCGAGCTTCGCCGCGCGCAGCGTCTCGGCCACCGCCACCCGGACTGCATGGAACTGGTGGTACCCGGCCATCTTCTTGGCGAGCTTGTCGCCCCCTCATCCTCGAAGACGATGAAATCGCGGAGGAGCTGGGAAAAAGCGACGTCTGTCCAACGCTCCCGTTCAGCGCTGGGGCGTAAGCGCCGTCCGCTGCAACCGGTTATTGGGCACCCGGTGAACTCAACACCTCATCAAAACAACACTCCGTAGCGGTATGCCGCGCACCTGAGTTCGGGCCACCTATCGATAAACGCTGACGCGGAAATACGAGCGAGTTCGCTCGGCTCAATCTTATTAAGACCGCCACCGTAGACGCGACCCTCGCCACGAAGTTCGTGACCGGTCACCTGACTGAGTAGTGCAAACACATCGGCAGCATAATCAGGATGCTCCCGCAAGAGCCACGCCAGGCTGCCTCTTGGATACAGCATCAGGTAGAGGTTGGTCGCGATAGCCCTGGACCGGTTCCAGATGAACCGAAACGGCCGCTTGTCATCGGAACCGCGTCCCATGTATGTGCAGAGGAACGGGGCAGGGTCACGTTGCTCCTGCCTGTACCAAGGGCTTCGCTTGCCAACGAGGTAACCATCCTTGATGCCCAGCGCCTCGGCGGTCTGGAGGTACTCCCAGAGGGTTCGGTGCCGGACTCGTAGGACCCCTTCCGGCAGGTCGCAGTCGATGACGCAGAGTTGAGGTTCGATAAGCGGGTAGCCGTCTCGGTCCGCCTCAACGATGCTCGTTTTGAGGAAGCGCGGACTGGGCAGGATGGGCCGAAGGTAGCGCCTCGGAAAACCCCGCCTCTCGGCCTTGCGGCGTTCGAGGATGAAAAACTTGTTGTTGCCGGTCGCGATACCGCGCTGGATACGGAAGAGGTGTCCCAGCGTCACTTCGCCATCGGTGCTTGACGTTCGCCTATCGTTGTGCGCATGACGTGGGTACACGGTCCACTTCCGCGACTCGCGCAGTTGTTCCAAGGGAATCGAATCGCTTGCTTGCGGTCTCGGGATAGTCCCCCCGAACGTCAACTCTACGACGTGCCCAGAAGGGGGCGGTGCCTTACGGAACACGAGGACAACCGAAGAAACCAGGGCATCGCCGAATTGCACGTCTTCCGGATCGAAGCGGTGGGCTCGGATTAGCGTGACGCGGTCTGTGAGATATCGCTTCAGGGCAATACCGTAGTTCACGTCCATGAACTCCGAGGGCACAAGCCACGCCGCATAGCCGCCGTCCTCCATCCATGCCGTCGCGAGAAGCATGAAGTACACATACAGGCCCGCAAGGCCACTGACTTTGACGCCAGTCATTCGGTAGACCAGCGATTGTAGGCGCTCCTTCTCGGCGCGATCGAGGTGGTGATGCCGCACGTAAGGGGGATTGGTAAGGATCAGGTTAGGCGGGGCCGGACGGCGGGAGCTTGTGACAATGCGGGTAAAATCGCCTTGCACCACCTCGAGCCCGAGCGGCGCCCACAGGTCGCGGGCGGCAGCCCAGAACGCGGGGTCAAGCTCGACACCCACAGCGCGTTCGATCCGCTCTGAACCGAACACCGCAAGCGCAGCGGAGTAAAAGCTGCCGGTGCCGATCGCGGGATCGGCGAATCGAACCGCCCGCAATCGGTTTCCGGCGACGGACTTGACGTAGCGGGCAGTCTCGACTGCGAGGGCGTATGGAGTCGCGAATTGACCCAGGCGGTTTCTCTCGGCCGCAGACTTCCTTGAATCGAGCGCCGCCTGGATGGCTTGTCGCCGCACTTCGATGGCATTCGCGTGTTTCGCCAGCATTGGTCCTACAACCCCAGTTTTCGCAAATCGTCGATCCTGTGCTCCCACACCCAGTCGATACCCTCGGCGGCTTCGTAACCCAGATAGTCGCTGCCGAAATACCCGCAAAGGAATAGCACGAAGGTCACGGCCTTCCCGTAGGTGGCCTGTAGCTGATGAATCTTCGTTGCCTCTTCCTTGCGCCGCTTGTTCGTGTTTGTGAAGTCACCTGCTGACTTGGCCTCGATAAGGATTGGCAGCCGGTCCTTGCGAAGTTTCTTGGGTTGGATAACAACGTCGATCGGGATATTGACCCTATGAGTCTTTCCGACAGGCACATTCAAGCGGAAGGTATACGTGCCCGGCTCCATATCCGTGAGCGGCTTGTCTGATGGGTGGGGTTGTTTTCGATAGCCAAGCTGATCGAGATAGTCGCCGATCAGGGCAAGCTGCCGTTGCTCCTGAGCGTTGCGGACAATGGGATTCGCTACCGCGCTGCAAAGCCGGTCGGCAACGATCGTTGAAGCCCGGTCGCGTTCATGATCGGTTGGACCCTCGCGATTGTCCAGCCAGGGGAAAATGTCCCGGTCCAAGAGTCGTGAGAGAATGCCGCAGATCTTTGTCAGCTCCATGTCAAGGTCGGCAGCCGCCATTCGGGTTGGTAGCTTACCCTTCTCCATTCGTCCAACGAGATTCTTGCTTACACCCGCCAAACCGACGAGTCGGTCGACGGCGAGCGGTGGTGCGGTGCACATGCGCAGCATCGGGAGCGCGTGGGGGTTTGCCTTCAACGTGGCTGCATTCAGGGCTCGCAGGTCGCTGGTCGCGAGAAGCGCGCTCTTGACATGTTCGGTGGTTTTGACGCGTGTGGACCGAAACGCCTCGGGCGCGGTGTCCATGAACCACTGGTTGAAGCGGTCAACAGACGCAGCGATGTCCGCCTTCCAGAGGTGCGGTTTGTCAGCGTTGAGTCGTCGCGTCTTCATGCCAGCCATCCGTCGGCTTCGAGCTGCGAGGTTCCGGGTTTCGCCGGGGTCCTTGGGCGGCTAACGTTGCGAGCACCGTATTTGGCGCAGACGCGCAGAATTTCTTCGCGCTTTGCCTTCAGCAACTCCTCAAGCGTCATGGCCCAGCTCCCTCAGGTTCCTGGCGATAGCAGCGTCAAGCTTCGCGGCCTCGGCCTGCTGCTCGCGCAGTTGCGCCACCACGCGCCGCATCTTCTCCTCGAACGGCTCGCCGTCGTCCTCTTGCGCCTCGGCGCCCACATAGCGCCCCGGGGTGACCACGTGGCCGTGCTTGCGGATCTCCTCCAGCGTCGCGCTCTTGCAGAAGCCGGGCACGTCGGCGTACTTGGGTTGGGGCGAATCATCATTCGCCCCTACATTTTTACCGCGCCAGGCGTGGTAGGTGTCGGCGATCTTGCGAATCTCCTCGTCGGTGAGCTCGCGGTGGGTGCGGTCCACCATGCGGCCCATCGTCCGGGCGTCGATGAAGAGCACCTCGCCCGAGCGGTCGCGGAACCGGCCGTTCTTCTTGTCGAGGGCGAGGAACCACAGGCAGGCGGGGATCTGGGTCGAGTAGAAGAGCTGGCCCGGCAGCGCCACCATGCAGTCCACCAGGTCGGCCTCGATGATGTTCTTGCGGATCTCGCCCTCGCCGGACTGGTTGGAGGACATCGAGCCATTGGCGAGCACGAAGCCGGCGAGCCCCGTTGGCGCCAGGTGGTGGATCATGTGCTGCACCCAGGCGAGGTTGGCGTTGCCCACGGGTGGGACGCCGAACTTCCAGCGCTTGTCCTCCCGCAGGTGCTCCCCTCCCCAGCGCTTCATGTTGAACGGCGGGTTGGCGAGGATGTAGTCGGCCTTGAGGTCGGGGAACCGGTCGTTCAGGAACGAGTCACCCTGCTCGATCCGCCCGTCGATGCCGCGGATGGCGAGGTTCATCTTGGCCAGGCGCCAGGTGGTGTAGTTCAGCTCCTGGCCGTAGATGCTGATGTCGCCGATCCGCCCGCCGTGGGCGCGGATGAACTCCTCGGACTGCACGAACATCCCCGCCGAGCCGCAGCAGGGGTCGTAGATTCGGCCGCGGTACGGCTCGAGCATCTCGACGAGGAGCTTGACGATGCAGCGGGGCGTGTAGAACTCACCGCCCTTCTTCCCTTCGGCGGTGGCGAACTGGCCCAGGAAGTACTCGTAGACGCGGCCCAGGATGTCGCGGGCGTGGTTGTCACCGCCCCCGAGGTGGATGTTGGAGACGAGGTCGATGAGCTGGCCCAGGCGCTGCTTGTCGAGCGCGGGACGGGCGTAGTCCTTGGGGAGCACCCCCTTGAGCGAGGGGTTGTCCCGCTCCACAGCCGTCATGGCCTCGTCCACGAGCTGGCCGATGGCGGGCTGGCGGGCGCTGCGCTGCAGGTGGGACCAGCGGGCCTCGGGCGGGACCCAGAAGACGTTCTCGGCCCGGTACTCGTCGGGGTCCTCGGGATCGGCGCCCTGGTCGCGCTCGGCCTCGAGCCTCGCGTGGTGGGCCTCGAAGGCATCCGAGATGTACTTGAGGAAGATCAGACCCAGGACGACGTGCTTGTACTCGGCAGCGTCCATCGACCCGCGCAGGGCGTTGGCGGCCGCCCAGAGCTGGGCCTCGAACCCCAGGTTGGCAGACGTGTGGTTCCCCTTTCGCGGGACGCGAGTCCGAAGCCTTGTCACCGCCCACCGCCTTCCACCGTGGATGACCCTCCTTTTAGCGGGCGCTGCCCAGTGACCACTGCCGGGGGCTGCCCGCCGTCACCGCCGGCCGGGAGCAGCTTCAAAAGGTGCTGGCCGGCGGTGACCTCCTCCACTCCCTGGACCCGCCAGGCCTGGTCCCGAGCCCTGACCCGGTCACCGGGAGCGTAGGCCACCGCGGCCTGCCAGCCGTCCCAGAAGGACCAGCATGGCCGAAGCATAGCGAGCCTGGCCCGGGCGGCAAGGACGGCTCGGCCCACCCCCGGCCCGTGCCCGGCCCGTGCCCCCGCTCGGTCTTCGACCGGTCCCTGACTCACCCCGGCTCCTCGCTCGGCGGTCCCCCACTCGGGCTCTCCTGTGACATTCGTCACGTTAGGGCACCGGGGTGACAGGAATTCCAGTCGTGTGATTCGAGCGGCCGACCCCCGGGCGCAGCTGGGCCCGGTCAGGGCCGTAGGTGCAGCGGGACGCGGCCCACGCCTGCGGCCGACCCCCGGGCCCGGCGGGCCCGGTCAGGACCGAGGTGGGAATGCCGCCTCAGCCAGGGCTCACCCGCTCGCCGTCACCCACTGGAACCCGGGGTTCCCCCCGGGCACCCAGTTCCCCGGCGTCTCCATGTCGTCGGCGAAGAGGACGTTGCCGGCCGCGTCCAGGATCCGCACGTCGTCGACGTAGAAGTTCTCCAGGTTGGTGGCGGGGTCCGAGGTGTAGGCGAACCGCAGGGGGAGGGAGAGCTCCTGGCGGTCGTCGCCGTCCCGGATGGACACCCGGGCCGGGCGGTCCTGGGTGGTGAGGGCGTAGAGGGCCCCGCCCGGGACGGCGTGGTGGAGGAAGGGGGTGACGGTTGAGTCGACCTCCTGGCCGTTGTCGGCGAACACGAACACATCCATGTGGTCGGCCCCTTCCACGTCGTAGACGGCCAGGTCCACCCGGGTGGTGCCGCAGGCCAGGCGGAGCGGGAGGGTGGTCCAGTCGGTGAAGATGTCGGCCGTGGGATCCTCGAACCCGATGGCCGAGTAGTCCGTGGTGGTCTCGGCCCAGATCGGGCCCTCCAGCCCCACCCCGGCCGGCTCGTCGGCAGGGTCGGGGTCCTGCACGGGAACGAAGAACTGGACGGGGATGCGGAGGGTCTGGGTCGTGCTGGGACTCAGGCGCACCGAGCCCACCACGGTGGCGGTGTAGTGACCCGGGGCCGCGGTGGCGGGGCACGTTGAGCTTGAGCTGCACCGGCTGGTCGGCGTTGGACCCCACCGAGACCCCCTTGGGCAGCTTGAACCACTTGGCCGGGGCGGGGAACACCCCCACCGCCTCGGGGCCGCTCTCCACGCTAAAGGTCACCCGGACCTTCCCTCCCAGGCCCGGGGCGCCGTGGAGCAGGAAGGTCTGCGACCGTGCTCTCCCCGGGGGCCACGTCGTCCACTGCCCACGAGGGCTGCAGCTCGTGGACGTCGTCGAGCTCCCCCACCGCCGGGGTGTAGGCGATGACCCCTCGGGTCAGGGCCAGGAGGGCGGCGGGGGCGTTGAGCCGCCCCGCCCCCTCCCCGGTGACCCCTACCCACCGATCGTTGCGGAGCGGGAAGAGGGCCTGGGGGTCCTCCCCGATGAGCTTGGCCCGGATCCCGGAGATGAGGCCCACCACGGGCCCCTCGAAGGCGTGCGTGCCGGCCGTGTTCACCAGGGCCGCCTTAAGCCGGTAGTAGAGGGGGTCCTGCCCCGTGGCCCGCTCGTAGCCCTCCCAGACCAGGGCCGCCCGTGGCCCCCGCGGCCACGGCCTCCGGCCGGATGTTGCCGAACTCCCCGTGCAGGGTCTCCTCGACGGGGTGGTTGAGGTCGAAGTCCGTGATGGCCGCCCCCACGGCCAGGCTCTGGGAGGCCACGGCGGGGGATCCGGTGCTCTGCAGGACGGGCCCGCTGTTGCCGGCGGAGATGGTGAACAGCACGTTGTAGCGCCCGGCCAGCTCGTTCACCAGCTGGGCCTCGGGGTCGTTGTTGGTCACCTGTTCGGCCCCGAACAGGGGGGAGAAGTAGAAGCGCCCCGAGCCGAGGCTCACGTTCACGATGTCCGCCCCGGCCCCCTCGGGGGGGTCCGCGGCCAGGTTACCGGAGGCCCGCCATCACGCTGCTGTTGAGGCAGGCCCCCACGGCCAGGCAGACCTTGGCCCCGGCCAAGGAGGCCCCGGGGGCCATCCCGGGCAGCCGGCCCAGGTGGGTCGGGAGGACGCCTCGTCCGGCCCCGGCCGCGATCCCGGCCACGTGGGCGCCGTGGCCGTTGTCGTCGTAGCCCGCCAGTCCCGGACCACCTGGTCGATGGGGAACGTCCCGTAGTTCTTCCCGATGGAGCGCAACTAGTCAAATGTAGCTAGTCCGAGGCGCGGGCGGAAGTGGGCCGGTCAGCCCGGGAGGGGCTGCTCGGCCGAGGACACGAACAGGCCGTAGAGGAGCCAGAAGGCGAACCCCGTGCTCACCGCGGCGAACGACCACCAGAGGGCCCTGGACTCGCCGGGGCCCAGGCCGAAGGCCGCGTGGAGGAGGGTGACCGCGGCCACGCCCACCGACACCAGGGCGAAGGCCCAGGACCACCACCACAGTTCCTCCACCCGGTGGGCCACCAGCACCATGAGGAGGGCCAGCCCGAAGGCCTCGATGCCCGCGATCCGGACCCAGGCCGGTCCGGGCAGCGCGGGCTGGCCGAACAGGGTGACCGCGACGAACCCGGGGGCGGCGGCCAGGGCGGCGCCGGCCACGGCCCACACGGCGGCCTGCACGTACAGAGCCCGGCGGAGGGCGTTCACGCCTGCCGTCGGGCCCGGGCCTCGGGCCGGGCGGGGCCGGGCGCCACCATCGCCCCGTTACAATAGCCGCGGCTCCCCGCCTGGGGCGCCGGCTCGAACGTCGACCATCCGACCGACCCGAAGGACAGGTTGCTCGTGAGCGAGGGTCCGCGCGTGGCCGTGATCGGCCTGGACTGCGCCACGCCGCAGCTCCTGTTCGGGGAGCTCGCCCAGGAGATGCCCACGGTCCGCTCCCTCCTGGAGCGGGGCCTCCACGGGGAGCTCGAGAGCATCCTGCCCCCCATCACCGTGCCGGCCTGGGCCTGCGCCATGACCGGGAAGACCCCGGGACAGCTCGGCATCTACGGGTTCCGCAACCGGAGGGACACCACCTACGAGGGGCTGGCCATCGCCACCAGCCACTCCGTGCGGGAGCCGGCGGTGTGGGACCTCCTCGGCCGGGCGGGCAAGCGGTCGCTCCTCGTCGGGGTCCCCCCCTCCTATCCGGTACGGCCCCTCGAGGGGTGGCGGATCTCCTGCTTCCTCACGCCCCCCTCCGCCAGGGAGTTCACCTATCCCCCCGAGCTCGCCGCCGAGGTGGCCGAGGAGCTCGGGGGCGACGAATACGTCTTCGACATCCCGGACTTCCGAAAGCAGGGGGAGGAGGTGGTCCTGCGACAGGTGTTCGTCATGACCGAGCGGCGGTTCCGGGTGGCCCGCCGGCTGGCCCGGACCAAGCCGTGGGACTTCTTCATGCTCGTGGAGATGGCCCCGGACCGCCTCCACCACGTGTTCTGGCACCACGTGGACCCCGCCCACCGAAAGCACGTCCCCGGCAACCCCTACGAGAGCGCCTTCCGCGACTACTACCGGTTCCTGGATGGGCAGGTGGCCTCCCTCCTCGAGGCCCTCCCCGAGGACGCCGTGGTGATCCTCATGTCCGACCACGGGGCCCAGGCCATGGCCGGGGGGGTGTGCCTCAACGAGTGGCTGGCGGCCAACGGCTACCTGGCGTTCGCCGAGCCCGTGGGCTCGCCTACCCCCATCGCCCAGGCTCCCGTGGACTGGGCCCGCACCGTGGCCTGGGGGGACGGCGGCTACTACGGGCGGGTGTTCCTGAACGTCCGGGGCCGGGAGCCCCAAGGGGTGGTGGACCCGGCCAGGTACGAGGCCGTCCGGGACGAGCTGGCCGGGGCCCTGGAGGCCATGTCCGGCCCCGACGGCGAGCCCCTGGGCAACCGGGTGTTCAAGCCGGAGGACGTCTACCCGGAGGTCCGCGGGGTGGCCCCCGACCTCATCGTGTACTTCGGGGACCTGGAGTGGCGCTCGGTGGGGCAGGTGGGGACGGGCCGGGTCTTCACCTACGAGAACGACACGGGGCCGGACGGGGCCAACCACGACCGACAGGGGGTGTTCGTGATGGTGGGGGCCAAGGGGGCCGCGGGCCGCCGGGAGGGGCTGCGGCTCGTGGACGTGGGTCCCACCATCCTCTCCCTCTACGGGCTGGAGGCGCCCGAGGGGGCGGTGGGGAGGAGCTTCCTGTGAGCGGCGGGGGGGAGCGGCCCGAGCGGGGCTTCTGCGTCTGGTTCACGGGGCTCTCCGGGGCCGGGAAGTCCACCCTGGCCGAGCGCCTGGTCCCGGAGCTCCGCCGCCGGGGGCACAAGGTGGAGCTCCTGGACGGCGACGTCGTGCGGACCAACCTCTCCAAGGGCCTCGGGTTCTCCAAGGAGGACCGGGACACCAACATCCTGCGGATCGGCTTCGTGGCTCACCTCCTGGCCCGAAACGGGGTGGCCGTGGTGGTCTCCGCCATCTCCCCCTACCGGGAGGTCCGCAACCGGGTGCGGGAGCAGATCGGGGACTTCGTGGAGGTCTACGTGGAGGCCCCCCTGGAGGAGCTGGTCCGGAGGGACGTGAAGGGGCTGTATGCCCGGGCCCTGCGGGGGGAGATCGAGAACTTCACCGGGGTGTCCGACCCCTACGAGCCCCCGGAGGACCCCGAGGTCGTGGTGCACACGGACCGGGAGTCCGTGGAGGAGTCCCTCCAGAAGATCCTGGCCCGCCTGGAGGAGCTGGGCTACACCCGGGCCCCGGCCCCAGCCGACCTGGAATAGGGCGGGCGGGAGGCTCCCCCGGCTCCCTTCGGGCCGGCCTCCGTCCCGGCCGGGCTCCCTCCGGGTACCATTCGGGTATGCACGCGTGGACGCCTGCCCTTCCCCGGGCGGGCGTTCGTCGTACCTGGCGGGGCTGAGGGAGGCGGTGAGCGTGGAGATCGAGGTCGGCAGGGGGAAGACGGCCCGGCGGGCGTACGGGTTGGACGAGGTGGCCATCGTCCCGTCCCGGAGGACCCGGGACCCCGACGACGTGGACATCTCCTGGGAGGTCGACGCCTTCCGGTTCGACCTCCCCCTCATGGCCTCGGCCATGGACGCCGTAGTCTCCCCGGCCACCGCCATCGAGATCGGAAAGCTCGGGGGGCTGGCCGTCCTCAACCTGGAGGGCCTGTGGACCCGCTACGAGGACCCCGAGCCGGTCTACGAGGAGATCGCGGCCCAGCCCGACGACAAGGCCACCCGGCGGATGCAGGAGCTGTACCGGGAGCCCGTCAAAGAGGAGCTCATCGTCCGCCGGATCCGCGAGATCAAGGAGGGGGGCGTGGTGAGCGCCGCCTCCCTTACCCCGGGGAAGGTGAGGCGGTACGCTCCCCTGGTCCTGGAGGCCGAGCTCGACATCCTGGTCATCCAGGGGACGGTGGTCTCGGCCGAACACGTCTCCTCCCGGAGCGAGCCCCTCAACCTCAAGGAGTTCATCTCGAGCTTCGACCTCCCGGTCATCGTGGGCGGGTGCGCGAGCTACCAGACCGCCCTCCACCTCATGCGCACGGGGGCGGTAGGGGTCCTGGTGGGGGTGGGCCCGGGGGCGGCCTGCACCACCCGGGGCGTGCTCGGGGTGGGGGTGCCCCAGGCCACGGCCATCGCCGACGCCGCCGGGGCCCGCATGGAGCACCTCCGGGAGACCGGGCGCTACGTCCACGTCGTCGCCGACGGGGGGATGCGGACCGGCGGGGACATCGCCAAGGCCATCGCCTGCGGGGCCGACGCGGTCATGATCGGCTCCCCCCTGGCCCGGGCCTACGAGGCCCCGGGCCGAGGCTTCCACTGGGGGATGGCCACGTTCCACCCCGACCTCCCCAGGGGGGCGCGCGTGGCCACCCGGCAGGTGGCGACCCTCCGGGAGATCCTCCTGGGCCCGGCCCACGAGAACGACGGGACCCTCAACCTGTTCGGGGCGCTCCGGACCTCCATGGCCACCACGGGCTACGCGAGCATCCGGGAGTTCCAGAAGGCGGAGCTGGTCATCGCCCCGGCCATCAAGACCGAGGGCAAGGCCCTGCAGGTGGCCCAGGGCCTGGGGGCGAACTGAGGGCCAGGTGAGCCAACCCCGGCCGGTGCTGGTCCTGGACTTCGGGGCGCAGTACGCCCAGCTCATCGCCCGCCGGGTGCGGGAGTGCCACGTCTATTCCGAGATCGTCCCCCACGACACCCCCCTGGCGGAGCTCGAGGCTCGGCGGCCGGGGGGCCTCATCCTCTCGGGCGGGCCGGCCTCCGTGTACGAGCCGGGCGCCCCCGCCGTCGACCCGGCCCTGTTCGAGCTGGGGATCCCCGTCCTCGGGATCTGCTACGGGCAGCAGGCCATGGCCCGGGCTCTCGGTGGCGGGGTGGAGGCCACGGGAGTGCGGGAGTACGGGCGGACCACCCTCCTCGTGGAGGAGCCGGGCCTGCTCCTGGCCGACCTGGGGCCGGAGGAGACGGTGTGGATGAGCCACGCGGACACCGTGACCGCCGCCCCGCCCGGTTTCCGCGTCACCGCCCGGACCGCCGCGACCCCCGTGGCGGCCATGGAGGACCCGGCCCGAGGGCTCTACGGGGTCCAGTTCCACCCGGAGGTGGCCCACACCCCTCGGGGCCTGGAGATCCTCAAGCGGTTCCTCCACGGCGCCTGCGGCCTCCTCCCGGAGTGGACCCCGGCCAACGTGATCGAGCGGGCCGTAGAGCGGATCCGCCACCAGGTGGGCGAGGGACAGGTCCTGTGCGCCCTCTCCGGTGGGGTGGACTCGGCGGTGGCCGCCCTCCTGGTGCACCGGGCCGTGGGCAAGCAGCTCACGTGCGTGTTCGTGGACACCGGGCTGCTCCGGGCCGGAGAGGCGGAGCAGGTGGTCCGCACCTTCGGGGAGCACTTCCACGTGCCGCTGGTCTACGTGGACCGCTCCGACCTCTTCCTCGAGCGCCTGGCGGGGGTCACCGACCCCGAGGAGAAGCGTCGGACCATCGGAGGGCTGTTCATCCGGGTCTTCGAGGAGGTGGCCCGGACGGAGGGCCGGGACGCCCGGTTCCTCGTCCAGGGCACCCTCTACCCCGACGTGGTGGAGTCGGGCTCCCGCGCCGCCGCGCGGATCAAGAGCCACCACAACGTGGGTGGCCTCCCCGAGGACATGGAGTTCGAGCTGGTGGAGCCCCTGCGCGACCTGTTCAAGGACGAGGTCCGGCGGGTGGGGGAGGAGCTCGGCCTCCCCGAGGAGATCGTCTGGCGGCAGCCGTTCCCTGGGCCGGGCCTGGCCGTGCGGATCGTGGGGGAGGTGACCAGGGAGCGGCTGGAGGTGCTCCGGGCCGCCGACCGGATCGTGCAGGAGGAGGTGCGGCGGGCCGGCCTGGCCCGCCGTCTGTGGCAGGCCTTCGCGGTCCTCCTGGCCTCGGTGCGGAGCGTCGGGGTCATGGGGGACGGCAGGACCTACCAGCACCCCGTGGTCATCAGGGCGGTCACCAGCGAGGACGCCATGACGGCGGACTGGGCCCGGCTCCCCTACGAGCTCCTGGACCGAATCGCCTCCCGCATCGTCTCCGAGGTACCCGGCGTGAACCGGGTGGCCTACGACATCACCTCCAAGCCCCCCGCGACCATCGAGTGGGAGTAGAGGTCGAGGGTCCTCGAAGGGCCAGGCTAGGTCTTTTGGCGGTTTTCTACCCAATTGGACCTTTGGCCGTTGACAGTCGCTGGTAAGGAGATCGTACGATCCCTAGGCCTGTGAGGGGGAGTCCGGCTCCGTCGTTCGGTCGAGGCCCGAACGAGCCTCCGTAGTTCGAGGAGCCGCGAGCCCGTAGGCATTGCCCGCAACCGAAAGGAGAAGTGCATGCGCGAGGGGGGCGACGCAGGGACCGGGTCCTGGCCCCCAGAGGGGCTGGTGGATCCTCCTGGGCTTCCTCCTGGGCTGAGGAGGCCCGCCCGGCCCTCGGTCAAAAGACCCATGGCGTCTCCGCCGAGTGGCGCCCTGCCGTTGGCATGGGTTGCGACCTTAGAAATTGGTCGCTTCGCCTGATTGGCGCGCCGCTGACTCCTATGGATGATCAGCGTGCGCCCGGAGCGAATCGGTAGGGGCGCGCAGCGAGAGGACACCGAAGCGCCCGCGGGCGAGTGAGGAGGAGGCCATGAAGCCGGGAAAGGGCTGGGAGAGCGGAGCGGGGATGGAGGGCCGACTCCGGAACGGTGGACGCGTCTCTCAGTCGCGGGGCCGGTCGCGGGTGGGCGTGCTGCTCGCCAGCCTGACCGCCGCGGTCCTCGTCCTGTCACCGTTGGCGCGGGCCGACCATGTGGTCCCCACTCTCGTCGAAGGCAATCCGAGGTGCGGGGACTATGGGTGGACGGCGCTCCTCGCCGGGGAACCCGGGCAAGGGACCACCTCGTTCACGGACGGCACTCTTTCGGTCACGGTGATGAGGGCAGGGGACAGCATCAGCTGGTCCTCCAACATCGGGGTCGACGCCGTGATCGTGAAGGGCGGGCCCAACGCGAACGTGTACGTCTACAGCCCCGAGAGCACGGGAGACACGGGCCTCACCACGCCCACCAACCCGAAGAACGGCCAGCCCTATGGGCTGAGCCACGTGGACTTCTGCTACGACGTGGAGGAGGAAAGCACCACGACCACCGAGGCCACCACCACGACGACGGAAGCCAGCACGACTACGACGCAGCCCTCCACGACCACCACGACGGAGCCCACCACCACGACCGTCCCCGCGACCACCACCACGGTGGCCGGCGGGGACGAGACGACCACCACGACCACCCTACCGGGCGGTGACGGCTCCACGACCACGAGCTCGTCGACCACCAGCACGACGTCGTCGAGCACCACGTCCACGACCCTGGTGGGCGGGAGCAGCCCCGGTCAGCCGGAGGGCCCGGGCGACCACGAGCAAACCGGGCAGGCCGAGCCGGCCGAGCCGGTCTTGGGCAACCCCCCGTTCACCGGTTGAGGTCAGTCGGAGCGCGAGGCCGGCGGGCG
>DATLZQ010000090.1:0-8560 GCA_035573915.1 Actinomycetota bacterium
GCCTCGAGGAGCCGCTCCTCGAGGGCCCGGAAGGCCTGGAGGTGGGCGTCCTCCTCGGTCTGGACATCGAGCGGACGCTACGTGCCCCTTCCCTTCGGGTGTGGGATTTCCAGGACGGACTGGCTTCGGCCCGACGCTACCGGCGGGCGGGCCGCCGTTTGACTTTTTCCACATACCTGTCGTAAGACGCTGCGTGGGGCGGCTGTTCGGGGCTCGGTCGGGAGTGCCCGCTCCCTGGGACGGTGGCGATGCGGATCCCGCCTCCGGCAGGTCTCATGCCTCGCGCGAGGGGCGCGCCCGGCGTGCCTGGCGTCAGGCCGCTGGGCCCTGAGCGCGGCCGGGTCTCGGGCTCCTCTCGGGTTTCGGCCTTCTCTCGGAAGGAGGTCTGAATGCTCCCCGCTCGATTCGAGTACCACCGCCCGCAGACCGTCGAGGAGGCCCTGGAGCTCCTCGACCGCTACGCGGAGGACGCCAAGGTCCTGGCCGGGGGGATGAGCCTCATCCCCCTCATGAAGCTCCGGTTCGCCTCCCCGGGGCGCCTGGTGGACGTGAACCGGATCCCCGAGCTCCAGGGGATGGAGGAGTCGGACGGGTGGCTCCGGGTCCGGGCCATCACCCGCCACAACGAGATCGCCGACTCCGAGCTGGTGCGGGCCCGCTATCCGGCGATGGCCGCGGCGGCCCCGGTCATCGCCGACCCCCTGGTCCGCAACCTGGGGACGCTGGCCGGGTCCCTGGCCCACGCCGACCCGGCCGGGGACTGGGGCTCGGTCATGTTAGCGCTGGAGGCGGAGGTGGTGGCCAGGAGCGTGGCCGGGGAGCGGGTGATCCCGCTCCGGGACCTCTTCGTCTCCAGCTTCACCACGAGCCTCCGGCCGAACGAGCTCATCACCGAGGTCCGGGTCCCCGCCCCCCGGGGGCGGTCCGGCGGCACCTACCTCAAGCTCGAGCGGAAGGTGGGGGACTTCGCCACGGTGGGGGTGGCGGTCCAGCTCACCCTGGACGACGGGAAAGTGGGCAGGGCCGGGATCGCCCTCACCGCCGTGGGGCCCACCAACCTCTGGGCGGTGGAGGCGGAGCAGGCCCTGGCCGGGGCGGAGCCCACCGAGGAGGCCTTCGCCGAGGCGGCCCGCCTGGCGGCCCGGGCGGCGGAGCCCACCACCGACGTGCGGGGCAGCGCCGAGTACAAGCGGCACATGGTGGAGGTCTACACCCGGCGGGGCCTGGCCCGGGCCCTGGAGCTGGCCCGCGGGGCCGGGGCCTGAGGGGAGGAGGACGCCATGCAGATCACGGTCACCGTCAACGGCGTGCAGCGGACGGCCGACGTGGAGCCCCGGCTGCTGCTCGTGCACCTCATCCGGGAGGTGTTCGGGCTGACCGGCACCCACATCGGCTGCGACACGACGAGCTGCGGGGCCTGCACGGTCCTCCTGGACGGCGTCCCCGTCAAGTCGTGCACGATCTTCGGGGTCCAGGCCGACGGGCGGTCGATCACCACCGTGGAGGGCCTGGGGGACGGCCAACTCCACCCCATCCAGGAGGGGTTCAAGGAGGAACACGGGCTGCAGTGCGGGTTCTGCACCCCGGGGATGATGCTCACCGCCCTGGCCCTCCTCGAGCGCAACCCGAACCCGAGCGAGGAGGAGGTCCGGTGGGCCCTCTCGGGCAACATCTGCCGCTGCACCGGCTACCAGAACATCGTGAAGGCCGTCCAGTGGGCCGGCCGGAAGCTGGCCGAGGTCAGGGCCGGCCAGGGCGGACGCTAGGGGAGGAGGCGGACGATGGCTGTCGAGGCACCTGAGGTCCAGGGGGTCGGGCACCGGGTCAAGCGCAAGGAGGACGACCGCTTCATCCGGGGCAAGGGGACCTACGTGGACGACGTGAAGCTCCCCGGGATGCTCCACATGGCCATCCTCCGAAGCCCCCTGGCCCACGCGAGGATCAAGAAGATCGACACCTCCCGGGCCGAGGCCCTCCCGGGCGTGGTGGCCGTGGTCACCGGGGAGCTCCTGGCCCAGCACAACCTGGCCTGGATGCCCACCCTCTCCGGGGACACCCAGGCCGTCCTGGCCACCGACAAGGTCCGCTTCCAAGGGCAGGAGGTGGCGGCCGTGGTGGCCGAGGACCCCTACGTGGCCCGGGACGCCCTGGAGCTCATCGAGGTGGAGTACGAGCCCCTGCCCCCGGTCACCGACCCCTTCAAGGCCATGGAGCCGGGGGCCCCGGTCATCCGGGACGACAAGGAGGGGCAGACCGACAACCACATCTTCCACTGGGAGACGGGGGACCGGGAGGCCGTGGAGCGGGCCTTCGCCGAGGCCGACCGGGTGGTGGAGCTCTCCACCCACTACCCGCGGTCCCACCCCTCGCCCCTGGAGACCTGTGGGATCGTGGCCGACGTCAACCCGGCCACGGGGAAGGCCACCCTGTGGATGACCTCCCAGGCCCCCCACGCCCACCGGACGGTGTTCGCCCTGGTGGCCGGGCTGCCCGAGCACAAGATCCGAATCATCTCCCCGGATATCGGCGGGGGCTTCGGCAACAAGGTCCCCGTCTACCCCGGCTACGTGGTGGCCACGGCCGCCTCCCTGCTCCTGGGCCGGCCCGTCAAGTGGATCGAGGACCGCACCGAGAACCTCATCTCCACCGGCTACGCCCGGGACTTCCACATGACCGGGCGGCTCGCGGTCAAGGACGGGAAGATGACCGCCCTCCACGTCAAGGTGGTGGGCGACCACGGGGCCTTCTACGCCGACGCCCAGCCCACCAAGTTCCGGGTGGGGTTGTTCCACATCGTGACTGGCTCCTACGACATCCCGGCCGCCTTCGTGGAGGCCGACGGGTACTACACGAACAAGGCCCCCGGCGGGGTCGCCTACCGCTGCTCGTTCCGGGTGACCGAGGCCTCCTACCTCATCGAGCGGCTGGTCCAGACCGCCGCCTACGAACTGGGGGTGGACCCGGCCGAGTTCCGGCTGCGCAACTTCGTCCGGCCCGAGCAGTTCCCCTACCGGAGCGCCACCGGCTGGGTCTACGACTCGGGGGACTACCCGAGGGCCATGAACCTGGCCCTGGAGAAGCTGGGCTACGAGGAGCTGCGCAAGGAGCAGGCCCGGCGCCGCCAGGAGGGGGGCAAGCTCCTGGGGATTGGGCTGGCCAGCTTCACCGAGGTGGTGGGGGCCGGCCACTCCAAGGAGTTCGACATCCTGGGGATCAAGATGTTCGACTCCGCCGAGCTCCGGGTCCACCCCACGGGGAAGGCCGTCCTCAAGCTGGGCGTCCAGACCCAGGGCCAGGGCCACGAGACCACCTTCGCCCAGATCGTGGCGGAGGAGCTGGGGATTCCCCCGGAGGACGTGGAGGTCCAGCACGGGGACACCGACCACACCCCCTACGGCCTGGGGACCTACGCCTCCCGCTCCACCCCCACCGGCGGGGCGGCCACGGCCGTGGTGGCCCGCAAGCTCCGGGACAAGGCCCGCCGGATCGCCGCCCACCTGCTCGAGGTGGCCCCGGAGGACGTGGCGTTCGAGCGGGGGCGGTTCTTCGTGCGGGGAGCGCCGGACCGAGCCAAGACCATCCAGGAGGTGGCCTTCGCCGCCTACACCAACCCCCCGGACGGGGAGGAGCCGGGCCTGGAGGGGGTCCACTACTACGACCCGCCCAACATGACCTTCCCCTTCGGGACGTATGCCGTGGTCGTGGAGGTGGACCCGGAGACGGGGGAGTGGAAGCCCCTTCGGGTCGTGGCCGTGGACGACTGCGGGGTGCGGATCAACCCCATGATCGTGGAGGGGCAGATCATGGGGGGACTCACCGAGGGCTTCGGGATCGCCGCCATGGAGCTCATCACCTTCGACGAGCAGGGCAACTGCATCGGCTCGAACTTCATGGACTACCTGCTCCCCACGAGCTGGGAGACCCCGAGGTTCGAGCTCCACGAGACCGTCACCCCCTCCCCCCACCACCCGCTGGGGGCCAAGGGCGTGGGGGAGTCGGCCACGGTGGGCTCGCCGGCGGCCTACGTGAACGCGGTCATCGACGCCCTCTGGCACCTGGGGGTGCGCACCATCGACATGCCCCTCACCTCGGCCCGGGTGTGGGAGGCCATCCAGAGGGCCAGGGCCGGCGCCTCGTGACCGAGGACGTCCTCGAGCTCGCCCGGGCCCTGTCGGCCCGGGGAGAGCCCTACGTCCTGGCCACCGTGGTGTGGCGGCGCAGCCCGTCCTCGGGCCAGGTGGGGTCCCGGGGGCTGGTCACGGCCGACGGCCACGTCCACGGGTGGCTGGGAGGGGCCTGCGCCGAGCCCGCGGTGGTAGCGGAGGCCCGCCGGGCCCTGGACGAGGGGACGCCCAGGCTCCTGTTCCTCGGGCCCCCCGAGGAGCTGGCGGAGCACCACCGGGAGGGGGTGGTAGCCGTTCCCATCGCCTGCCAGAGCGAGGGGGCCCTGGAGGTCTTCGTGGAGCCCGTCCTTCCCCCTCCCCACGTGGTAGTGGTGGGGCGGTCCCCGGCGGCGAACACGCTGGCCCGGCTGGCGCAGGCCCTGGGGTGGCGGGCCACGCTGGTGGACGAGGAGGGGTCGGCGGCGGACCACCCGGGCGTGGAGCGGGTCCTGACGTCCCTCGACCTCCGGGCGGCCGGGGCGGACGAGCGGTCGTTCGTCGTGGTGGCCACCCAGGGCCACTACGACGAGGAGGCCCTGGAGCGGGCCCTGGCCACCCCGGCCCCGTACGTGGGCCTGGTGGCCTCCCGGCAGCGGGCCGAGCACGTGCTCGCCTACCTGCGGGACCGGGGGGTGGGCGAGGAGCAGCTGGCCAGGGTGCGGGCCCCGGCCGGCCTGGACCTGGGCAAGGTGGCCCCCGAGGAGATCGCCGTGGCCGTCCTGGCCGACCTGGTGCGGCGGCGGGCGGCGGGGGAGCTGGGCCCAGCCCCGCCCCCGGGCCCGGTCTCCGCCGCCCACGAGGCCATCGACCCGGTCTGCTCCATGGCGGTGGCGGTGGCCACGGCCCGCCACCGGGCCACGTTCTCCGGCCGGACGTACTACTTCTGCTCGGCGGCGTGCCGAGGCAAGTTCGAGGCGGACCCCGCGGCCTACGCCGGGGCCCCGGAGCGGGGCTAGGCGCTCGGAGCCCGTCCGGGAGCCCGCCCGCCGCCGGCCCCGGCGTGTCAGACTGGTGGGCGTGGGCGAGCTCGAGCGGCTCCGGGCCCGGGTGGAGGAGGACGAGAAGCTCCTGCGCCGGGCGGAGCAGGCCCTGACCCAGATCAAGGTCTCCCAGGGCCTGTCGGAGGAGCACGCCGCCGTCCTGGCCGCCCTCCGGATCCGCCTCACCGGCCAGGCCGGGAAGTCCCTGGAGCAGATGATGGCGGCCGCCGGGGACCTGGGCGGGCCCAGGCTGGAGGAGCTGCTGGAGCGGGAGGAGCGGCCCAAGGCCTCCCTGGACGACCTCCTGGCCCGGAAGCCCCGCAAGCGGGAGTGGCCGGGCGGGGGCCGGTCCAGGCCCTGACCCCGGGGCCCTCCCGGGCCGGTCCTCAGGCCGCGATGGCCCCGGTCAGGCCGCGATGGCCCCGGTCAGGCCGCGATGGCCGCGGTCAGGGCCTCCAGGCTGGCCAGGTTGTGGCCGGGCAGGAAGGCGTCCACGTGGGGGAGGGCCGCCGCCATCCCCCGGGCCAGGGGCTCGTAGCGGGGGCTCCCCTTGAGGGGGTTCACCCAGACCAGGCGGTGGGCGAGGCGGGCCAGGCGCTCCACCTGCCGCCTGAGGAGCTCGGGGTCGCCCCGCTCCAGGCCGTCGGAGCACAGGACCACCACGGCCCCCCGCAGGGCCGAGCGGGAGGCCCACCGCCGGAGCAGCTCCTGGAGGGAGTCGCCGATCCGGGTCCCTCCCTCCCAGTCCACCACCGTCTCCGCCACCGCCCGGAGGGCGGCGTCGGGGTCCCGGGTCCGGAGGGCCCGGGTGACCCTGGTCAGCCTGGTCCCGAAGCAGAACACCTCCACCCGCCGCCCGGCCGTGGCCGCGGCGTGGGCGAACTCCACGAGGGGCCGGCTGTAGGGGGCCATGGACCCCGAGACGTCCAGGATGAGGACCAGGGGCCGGGGGCGGACCCGCCGCTCCCGCCAGGCCCGGCGGAACGGCTCCCCCTCGGTGCGGAGCGAGTTGCGCAGGGTCCGGCGGACGTCGAACCGGGGCCCGGCCGGGGCGGGCCGGAGCCGCCGGGACCGCCGGAGGGGGAGGCCAGGGGCCATCCGGCGGATGAGGGCCAGGACCTCCCGCCGTTCGTCCTCGGTGAGCTGGGCGAAGTCCTTTCCCCGGAGGACCTCGGCCCTGCTGGCCACGATCCGCACGGCCGTGCTCTCCTCGGCCTCCTCCTCGTCCTCCCCGGCCACCGACCAGGCCGAGGCCGCCACCACCTCCTCGCTCGGCTCCGCCCCCTCCTCGGGCGGCGAGGCCTCCGGCCGCCGGCGGGCCTCCGGGGCCGGGGCTTCGGGCTCCTGCCAACCCTCGGCCCCGAAGTAGCGCTGGAAGGCCGCCTCGAGGAGGGCGAAGTCCTCCCGGCGGGAGACCAGGGTGGCCCGGGCGGCGAGGAAGAGGTCGGTGCGGTCGAAGGGGTCGAGGAGGGCGGCGGCCCGGCAGAAGGCGAGGATCCGGCCCGTCCCCACCTCCAGGCCCACCGACCGGAGGTAGCGCCCGAACCCGACCAGCCGCCCGAGGGGGTCGGGGAGGCCTCCGGGATCGTCGGTGGGAGGCGCCGGCATGCCCCTACTCGCCCTCCACGACCTGGGCGATGGCGGCCCGGGCCACCTCCAGGTCCTCGTGGTCCTTGAGGACCGAGCCCAGGGTGGCCTCGGCCACCTGCCCGTCCAGGCTCTCCACCCCCAGGAAGGCCAGGGCGTGGGCCCAGTCGATGGCCTCGGCCACTCCCGGCCGCTTGGCCAGCTCCAGGGCCCGCAGCCGGGCCACGGCCCGGGCCACCTGCCGGGCCAGGGACTCGGAGGCCTCGGGGGCCCGGACCCGGATGATCTCCACCTCCCGCTCCAGGGAGGGGTGGTCGATCCAGTGGTAGAGGCAGCGACGCTTGAGGGCGTCGTGGAGCTCCCGGGTCCGGTTGGAGGTGATGACCACGGCCGGGGGCCGTTCCGCCCGGACCGTGCCCACCTCAGGGATGGTGACGGCGTACTCCGAGAGGACCTCGAGGAGGAAGGCCTCGAACTCGTCGTCGGCCCGGTCCAGCTCGTCGACGAGGAGGACGGCCGTGTCCCCCGCCCGCAGGGCGGCCAGCAGGGGGCGTTCGACCAGGAACTCCTGGGAGAAGAGGTCCCGGACCCGGGCCTCGCCCTCCTGGGCCTGGAGGGCCCGGACGGCCAGGAGCTGGCGGGAGTAGTTCCACTCGTAGAGGGCCTGGCTGGCGTCGATCCCCTCGTAGCACTGGAGCCGGATCAGCCGCCGGCCCAGGGCCCCGGCCAGGGCCTTGGCCACCTCCGTCTTCCCCACCCCCGCCTCGCCCTCCAGGAGCAGGGGCTTGTCCAGGGACACGGCCAGGTAGATAGCCGTGGCCAGGGGGCGGTCGGCCAGGTAGTCCTGCCGGCGGAGAGCCTCCTGCAGCTCCTCCACCGAGGCGAAGGGAGGTCGGCGCTCCGTCACGCGGGCAAGTGTACGGAACGGGCCGGGGTCGTTGAACCGGCCCTTCGGAGCCCCGATACTGCGGCGGAGCGTCAAGGAGGAAGCCATGAAGGACGGGAGAGTCGAACTGCGCCGGCGGCTCCTGGGCTACGACCCTTCGGCGGTGGAGCAGCTCCTCGCCGACCGGGACGCCATGATCACCGCGGTGGCCCTCCGGGCCAAGGAGGCCGAGGCCCGGGCCGAGGACCTCGAGCGGGAGCTGGCCAGGCGGGACGAGGAGATGGCCGCCCTCCGCCAGCAGGTCGAGCAGCTGGCCAACGACGTGTGGGCGGCTCTCGAGGAGCGGACCCGGACGCCCGAGCCCCGGCCGGCCTCGGCCCCCATGGGGTTCGTGAGCGAGGAGCTCTCCCGGGTGGTGCGGGCGGCGGAGGAGTCGGCGGGGGCCATCATCCGGCGGGCCTGGGAGGCCACCCGCGAGCAGATCGCCGAGGTGGAGCGGCTGTGGAGCGACGTCCAGGAGGAGGTCCTGCGGTTCGCCGCCTGGCGCCAGCAGGTGGAGCCCATGATCGACTCGGTCCGGGAGAGCATCCGGGAGGCCAACCAGCGCATTGCCGCCGTCCCCGAGCGGATCCTCGAGGCCGTCCGGCCCGCCGTGGAGGCCATGGCCGCCGTGGACCGGGGGATCAGCGCGTTCGCGGAGGCCTCCGCCCTCCCGGTCATCCTGGGCAGGCTGGGGCCCGAGGAGGGCCAGGAGCAGGGGAGGGAGGGCACCCCGGCCGAGGGGCCTGTCACGGCTGAGGCGCCTCCGAGCCCCCAGGCCGCCCGGGCGCCCGGGGAGCCGGCGGCGGTGGCCTCGCCCTCCGAGGTCCCCGTCGATGTGGCGGCCGGGCCGCCGGCCGCCGAGGTGCTCCCCGAGGGGGAGGACGCGCCGGCGCCCGGACCGG
>DATLZQ010000091.1:0-8264 GCA_035573915.1 Actinomycetota bacterium
GCCTCGAGGAGCCGCTCCTCGAGGGCCCGGAAGGCCTGGAGGTGGGCGTCCTCCTCGGTCTGGACATCGAGCGGACGCTACGTGCCCCTTCCCTTCGGGTGTGGGATTTCCAGGACGGACTGGCTTCGGCCCGACGCTACCCGGGGCTGCCCTCCGACTCGACAGGGTGCGGCGGGGGGCGTACAGTGAGGCCGTCGACCGAGGGAAGGGAGGGTGGGAGGTGCACGCGCGAAAGACGGTCTTCAGGACGGCCCCGGAGAACGTCGAGACGGCGGCGAAGGTCTTCCGGGAGGAGGTCCTTCCCGCGGCCAGGACGCTCGCCGGGTTCAAGGGGGGTGTGGCCCTTGCGGACCGCACCACGGGCGACCTTGTCTCCTTCACGCTCTGGGAGAGCGAGGAGGCCATGAACGCTAGCGCGGAGGCCGCGAACCGGCTCCGTGCCGAGGCCCTCGACAAGATCGGGGCCCAGGAGCCTCCCGACGTCCACCAGTACGAGGTGGTGGTCTGGGAAGCCTGAACCGGCCCGAGCGTTGGGCGAGCCGAGAGGGGGCCAGCACCGGCCCCCTCTCCTCGTCCGGAGCGCCAGGTCTGGCCCCGGCGCGGAGGGGTCCGCGAGCAGGTCGGGCCGGGGGCCCGTCACCGGGAGCGGGGGACCTCAAAGGTAGCTCCGGACCTCCCAGAGGTCGGGGTAGAAGCGCTTGTCGAGGGTGGTGCGGAGGTAGGCCACCCCGGCCGTCCCGCCCGTCCCCTGCTTCGAGCCGATCTGGCGCTCCACCATGAGGATGTGGTGGTGGCGCCACAGGGCGAAGAGCTCGTCATGGGTGAGCAGGTGCTCGGAAGTGTAGAAGAGCTCGGGGTAGCCGTCCCGGTCCCGCATCAGCTTGAGCAGGCTCCCCCGGCGGACCTCCCGGCGCTCCCCGTCGTCCCCCGCCGGCATCGGGAAGCCGTTCGCCTCCAGCAGGTGGCAGAAGGCCTCCCACACGGTGGGCTCGGAGAGCCGCCGCTGCAGGCGGGCCCGCTCCTCCGGGGTCTCGGCCAGCCGCTCGAGCAGGCCCGGCTCCTTGAGGCCGGAGAGGAACTCGATCTCGCGGAACTGCACGGACTGGAACCCGCTGGCCGGGGCCAGGTACCCGCGGAACTGGAGGAAGTCCTGGGGGGACATGGTCTCCACCACGGCGATGTGGTCGAGGAGCATCCGCTCGATGGCGTGGACCCGCTTGAGGAAGTGGCGGGCCCGGTAGGTCTCCCCCTGGAACAGGGCGTCCCGGACGGTCTCCAGCTCGAAGAGGATCTCCTTGAACCAGAGCTCGAAGGACTGGTGGACCACGATGAACAGGAGCTCGTCGTGGGCCACGGGCCGGGAGATGGGGGACTGGAGCGAGAGGAGCTCGGGGACCCGCAGGTAGGCGCCGTAGGTGAGCTCGCCCTCCCGGCGCTCCGTGTCCCCTCCCCACTCCGACGGTTCCGGCTCCTCCATCGGCCTGCACCCCCGCGGCCCTGGGGGAAGCTTACCCTGGGAGCCGGGCCGCCGCCGGCCCCCGGCCGGGCCGGGCGGCCGGCCGTCCCGGGCGCCCGTGTAAAGTGACGGGGACATGGCCACCGAGCCCAGGGAAAGGGAACGGGTCCGCCCCAAGCCCACCGACCTCCTCGACCTGGACAGCCTCCTGAGCGAGGAGGAGCGGATGGTCCGGGACACGGTCCGCCAGTTCGTCCGGGACCGGGTCCTCCCCGAGGTCGACGCGTGGTTCGAGCGGGGGGAGTTCCCCAAGGAGCTCTTCAAGGAGCTGGCCGCCCTGGGCCTCCTTGGCATGCACCTCCAGGGCTACGGGTGCGCGGGGGCCAGCGCCGTGAGCTACGGGCTGGCCTGCCTGGAGCTGGAGGCGGGGGACAGCGGGGTCCGCAGCGCCATGTCCGTCCAGGGGTCCCTGGCCATGTTCCCCATCTGGAAGTACGGCTCGGAGGAGCAGAAGCAGGAGTGGCTCCCCCGCATGGCCGCGGGCGAGGTCATCGGCTGCTTCGGGCTGACCGAGCCCGACGTGGGGAGCGACCCGGCCCGGATGCGGACCTCCGCCCGCCGCGACGGCGGGGACTGGCTCCTCCGGGGCACCAAGATGTGGATCACCAACGGGAGCATCGCCGACCTAGCGGTGATCTGGGCTCGGGCCGAGGAGGGGGTGCGGGGGTTCCTGGTCCCCACCTCGGCCCCCGGCTTCCAGGCTCGGGACATCGAGCGCAAGCTCTCCCTCCGGGCCTCGGTCACCTCCGAGCTGGTGCTGGACGACGTCCGGGTCCCGGGGGACGCCGTGCTCCCCGGGGTGGTGGGGATGCGGGGGCCCCTCTCCTGCCTCACCGAGGCCCGCTACGGCATCTGCTGGGGGGCCATGGGGGCGGCCCGGACCTGCTACGAGACGGCCCTGGAGTACGCCAAGAGCCGGGTCCAGTTCGGCCGGCCCATCGCCAGCTTCCAGCTCGTCCAGCGGATGCTCGTGGACATGGCGGTGGAGCTCAACAAGGGGCTCCTCCTGGCCCTCCACCTGGGGCGGCTCAAGGACCAGGGGCGCCTCACCCACGAGCAGGTTAGCCTGGGCAAGCTCAACAACGTCCGGGAGGCCCTGCGGATCGCCCGGGAGGCCCGGGCCGTGCTGGGGGCCAACGGGATCACCCTCGAGTACCCCATCATCCGGCACATGAACAACCTGGAGTCGGTCTACACCTACGAGGGCACCAACGAGATCCACACCCTGATCCTGGGCGAGGCCATCACCGGCTTCCCGGCCTTCGAGTGACCGCCCGGGACGAGGGATGAGCCCCTTCCGCGCCTCCGCCCCCTTCACCGAACGGTGGGAACACTTCGACTTCCGCCTGGAGGACGGGGTGGCCACCGTGGCCTTCACCCGGCCAGAACGCCTCAACGCCCTCACCTTCGAGGTCTACGCGGACCTGCGGGACCTCCTGGCCGAGCTCCCCCACCGGGAGGAGGCCCGGGCCCTGGTCCTCACGGGGACCGGGCGGGGGTTCTGCTCGGGCGGCGACGTCCACGAGATCATCGGCCGCCTGCAGGGGATGGGGGTCCGGGAGCGGATCGAGTTCACCCGGATGACGGGGGCGGTGGTCCAGCGGATGCGGGAGTGCCCCCTCCCCATCGTGGCCGCGGTGAACGGGGTGGCGGCAGGGGCGGGGGCGGTCATCGCCCTGGCCGCTGACTTCCGGCTCCTGGCCCGCGCCGCCTCCTTCCAGTTCCTCTTCACCCGGGTGGGGCTGGCCGGGGCGGACATGGGCTCCGCCTACCTCCTGCCCCGGACCGTGGGGCTGGCCCGGGCCACGGAGCTCCTCATGCTGGGGGAGCGGGTGGACGCCGAGCGGGCCCTGGCCTACGGGCTGGCCAACGAGGTCGTGGACGACGGGGACCTCCCCGCCCGAGCCGCCGACCTCGCCAGGCGGCTGGCCGCCGGGCCCACCCTGGCCTACGCCGCCACCAAGCTCCTGCTCTCCCGGGAGCAGGACATGAGCCTGGGGGCCGCGCTCGAGCTCGAGGCCATGACCCAGGCCCTCCTCATGACCAGCGAGGACCACGCCGAGTTCTACCGGGCCTTCGCCGAGGGCCGGGACCCCACGTGGAGGGGCCGGTGAGCCGGGGGGAGGGCCCGCCCGAGACCCCCCACCGGTTCCTCAACCCCCCGTCCCTCTCGCCCCCCCGGGGGTTCTCCCACGCCGTGGTGGCCGCCCCGGGGCGGCTGGTGTTCGTGGCCGGCCAGGCCGGGCACCGCCCCGACGGCTCCCTGGTCGGGGACTCCCTGGTGGCCCAGTTCGACCGGGCCTGCGCCAACGTGGTGGAGGCCCTGGCCGCGGCGGGGGCGGGGCCGGAGCACCTCGTCTCGGTCCAGGTCTTCGTGACCGACGCCGCCGCCTACCGGGGGTCGCTGGAGGCCATCGGGGAGGCCTGGCGCCGCCACTTCGGGCGCCGCTACCCGGCGGTGTCCCTCTTCGAGGTGGGGTCCCTCTTCGACCCGGAGGCCAGGGTGGAGCTGGTGGCGGTGGCCGTGGTCCCGGAGGCCGGCGGGGCTACCGGTAGAGCTCCCGGGCGATGACCTCCCGCTGGACCTCGCTGGTCCCCTCGTAGATGCGGGGGGCCCGCACCTCCCGGTACAGGCGCTCGAGCAGGTGCCCCCGCTCCAGGCCCGCCGCCCCGTGGACCTGGAGGGCGGCGTCCACGACGAACTGGGCCGTCTCGGTGGCGAACAGCTTGGCCATGGCCGAGGTCCGGGTCACCCCGGGCCGCCCCTCGTCCAGGGCGGCGGCGGCGGCGTAGACGAGCAGGCGGGCCGCCTCGGTGCGGGTGGCCATCTCGGCGAGCAGGTGGGAGACGGCCTGGAACTCCCGGATGGGGCGGCCGAAGGCCCGCCTGGTCCCGGCGTAGGCCACGGCGGCGTCCAGGGCCGCCCAGGCCATGCCCACGGCGAAGGCCCCCACGCTGGGGCGGAAGAGGTCGAGCGTCTGCATCGCCACCCGGAACCCCCCGTCCACCTCCCCCACCACCTGGTCCCGGGGGACGAAGGCCCCCTCCAGCTCCAGCCGTCCCACGGGGTGGGGGGAGAGGAGGGCGAGGGGCTCGCCGCGCACCCCCGGCGTGTCCCGGGGGAGGAGGAACGCGGTTACGCCCCGGGCCCCGGCCCCCGGCGTGGTCCGGGCGAACACCGTGTAGAGGTCGGCGTCGGGGGCGTTCGAGATCCAGGTCTTGACCCCGGTCAGGCGGAACCCCGCGCCGTCGGGCTCGGCCCGGAGCTCGATGGCCGCGGCGTCCGAGCCGTGCTCGGGCTCGGTGAGGGCGAAGGCCGCCACGGCCTCCCCCCGGGCCACCGCCGGGAGGTGGCGGCGGGCCAGCTCCTCGGGCCCCGCCAAGAGGACCGGGTAGCCTCCCAGGCCCTGCATGGCCAGGGCGGTCTCGGCCTCCGTGCACTCCCGGGCCAGGCCCTCCCGGAGCAGGCAGAGGTCGAGGGCCGACACCCCTCCCTCCCGGGTGCCCCCCGCCCACCGGGGGAACAGCCGGGGGAGGAGGCCCTCCTCGGCCAGGGCCCGCACCAGGCGGCGGTTGACCCGCCCCGGCTCCCCGGCCCGGGCGATCGGGGCCAGGACCTCCCGGCCCACCTGCCGGGCGTGGTCGACGAGCGCTCGCTGGTCGTCGGTGAGGGAGAACACCGTGTCCCTCCGGGCCGATCCCGGCGGGATCATAAGGGGAGCCCGCCGGGCCCTTCACCGGCCGGCACGGAGCCTCCCGGTCGGGCACGAAGACGCGTCCTGCGGGCCCGTGCCGGACCTCCGCCGGCGGGCGGTCCTGGCCGATGACCCGTGGGTGGGGAGGTGCGGGACGTGAGAAGGACCAGCCGCACGCAGTCCACGGCCCGGCTGGCCGTCCCGGTTGCCCTGGCGACGGCCCCTGAGCTCCTGCGCCACGGGCCCGGGCCGAGCCCTCCCAGGCCGCCCCTCCAGCGAGGCCGTGGCGGAGGGTCCGGGAGCTGTCCTGGGCCTCTCGCCGCGGGTCGCCGAACACCTGCGGGGACAGGTCCCGGACCCCAGCCTCCTCCGCCTGCCCCGGCCCGCCGGCCCCGTGGAGCCGGCGGTCGCCTGGCCGTGCGGGCCCGGGGCGACCTGGTGGTGTGGCGGGAGGCGGGAGGGGGCCGGGGTGGCTCCGGTTCCCTCGCGGTCCGCGTCCGCCTGGTGGTGGTCGAGGGCCGGGTGGCCATCCACGGCACGGCGGACCCGAGCGACCGGGGCCGCCATGTCTCCCACGGCCGTGTCCGCGTCTACAACCCCGAGCGCCTCCCCCTGCGGGACGTCCCGCTGGGGACGCCCGTCGTCATCGAGGACTGAGCCCGGCCACGCCGGAGCCGGACCCGGGTAGGATGGGGCCGCCGGAGCGAAGTCGGAGGAGGTGGACGGCCCGGAGGGACAGCCGGGGGCCCTCCGGGAGCGGTCGAAGGGGGCGGCCATGGACGACTCTCCCTACTGGAACCCGCGGCACGAGACCATGCCCCGGGACGAGCTGGAGGCCCTCCAGGTCCGAAAGCTCAGGAAGCTCGTGGCCTGGGCGGACGCCGCAGTGCCCTGGCAGTCGAAGCGCCTGCGGGACGCGGGGGTCACCGCGGACTCCATCAACGGCCTCCAGGACCTGCGCCGGATCCCCCTCATGACCCGGGACGAGTGGATGGAGGGCCAGCTCCAGCACCCTCCCTACGGTCCCAACCTGGCCGCCCCGCCGGAGCGGGCCATCCGCTACCACATGACCTCCGGCACCACCGGGCGGACCCCCATCCGGGTCCTTGACTCCATGCGGGACTGGGAGTGGATCGCCGAGATGTGGTGCTACGGGCTGTGGGGGTTCGGGGTGCGGCCCTCGGACACCGTGTTCGTGGCCTTCGGCTACAGCACCTTCATCGGGTTCTGGGGGCTCCACTACGCCTGCGAGAAGATCGGGGCCCTGGTCCTCCCCGGCGGGGCCATGACCACCGAGCAGCGGGTGAAGCAGATCGTGGAGATGGGGGCCACCGTGGTCTGCTCCACCCCCACCTACGCCCTGCGCATGGCTCAGGAGGCGAAGAACCTGGGGATCGACCTGACCGGGAGCAGCGTCCGGCGGGTGATCCTCTCGGGCGAGCCGGCCGGCTCCATCCCCGCCACCAAGCGGCTCATCGAGTCGGAGTGGGGAGCCAAGGCCGGGGACACGGCTGGGATGACCGAGCTCGGCACCATCATGATCTTCGAGTGCGCGGAGCAGCCTGGGGGGACCCACATCATCGAGGACAACTACATCGAGGAGGTCCTCGAGCCGGAAGGGGACCGCCCGGTCCCCTACGGCGAGATGGGCGAGCGCGTGGTCACCTCGTTCGGGCGGGGGTTCATCCCGGTCCTCCGCTACCGGACCCGTGACCTCGTGGTGAGGGTCCCGGCCTCCCGCTGCCCGTGCGGGCGGACCTGGGACCTCTACGAGGGCGGGATCCGGGGCCGGGTGGACGACATGAAGCTCGTCCGGGGGACCAACGTCTACCCCCGGGCGGTGGAGGCCATCGTCCGGGAGCACCCCGAGATCGACGAGTTCCAGATCCACCTGTACACGGCGGAGGGGATCCGGGACGAGATCGAGGTCCTGGTGGAGATCCCCGACCCGAAGGTGGACGCCGACCGGGTCCTCTCCCACCTCGCCAAGGCGCTGGCCGACGCCCACGAGGGCCTGCGGTTCGGGGTCCGGCGGGTGGAGGTGGGGACCCTCCCCCGCTTCGAGCTCAAGGCCAAACGGGTCCTGGACGAGCGGGTGGTCATCGGAACGGAGGGAGAACGGAGGCGGTTCGCATGAGGAACGCCATGGGCGTGGAGCTCACCGAGGGCGAGGCGGCCCTGGTGGCCTGCTACGAAACGCTCCTCTCCACCCTGCAGGACCACGGGGAGGAGCTCCCGCCGTTCGCCCGGCGCAACGCGCTCAAGGCCCTGGCCGCCCTGTGGCAGGTCATGAACGGCCTGGACATGGACCCGGGCCACCTCTACGACCTGGGGGCCTGAGCGCCCCCCACGGGTGGGGCCCGGCCCGAGCCGGGCGGCCCGCCTCGTCCTGACCCGGTCTAGACGACCGTGAACAGGCAGAGGTCGGCCCGGCCCGCGGCCAGGACCGTGTTGGCCTCGTCGGCCGTGGTGATCCTCCCGCCCACCAGGGTGGGAACCCCGGCCTCGTTGCGGACCCGGTCGCTCAGGGGGACCAGGTACAGCCGGCGGAAGTCCGGGTGGTCGGCCCAGACCGTCTGGCCGGCCACCGGCTCCACCAGGTCGCAGCCGGCCTCGGCCAGGGCCCTGGCGATGGCCACCGCGTCGTCCGGCCCCAGCCCCCCGGGGGCCCAGTCCGTGGCCGTGAGGCGCACGGCCAGGGGCCGGTCCTCCGGCCACGCCTCCCGGGCCGCCCTGAGCACCTCCAGCGGGTAGCGGAGCCGGCCCTCGAGCGTCCCGCCGTACGCGTCCGGTCGGCGGTTGGTGAGGGGGGAGAGGAAGCTCGCCAGCAGGTATCCTTGGGAGAGGTCCAGCTCGAGCAGGTCGAACCGGGCCTCCGCGGCCAGGGCTGCGGCCCGGGCGAAGGCGTCCCGCACCGCCGCCATGTCCGCCTCGGTCATGGGCCTGGGCCGGGGCGTCCAGGGCGCGTAGGGGACGTCGGAGGCGGCCAGGAGGGGCCAGGGCTCGGGCAGCGGGCGGTCCAGGCCGGCCCGGCGGGGGCGGGTGGCCCCCCG
>DATLZQ010000092.1:0-29816 GCA_035573915.1 Actinomycetota bacterium
GAGGGGATCCCCGCCCCGACCCTGCAGTCGGTGGTGTTGAGCGGGTCGGCGTCCTGCTCCCCCTGGAAGGCGGGGTTCCCGGTGCACTGGTTGTTCAGGACCACCAACCGGACGTGGGTGGCCTCCACCGGAGCCGAAAGACGAAACTCCCGGAGGATCAGCTCCGGGGCCACCGGGCGAGGGTTGAACCCGGGGAAGGCGTCCGGGGGGCTGGTGAGCACCGTGCGGTAGGTGAGCCCCCCGTCCGAGGACACGTCGATGCGGAACTGCCGGAGCGCGGTGAAGCGGCTCTGGTTGAAGAGCAGGGCGCTCACCTGCACCCGGTCGATGGTCACCGGCGCGTCTCCGGCGAGGTCCACCGTGACCTGGGGCTGGGCCACGTCGACGGGCAGGCCCCGGCGGGGTCGTCCCAGTTGGTGGCCTCGGTGTCGTCGATGAGCGCCTTGAGCTCGGACCCGTCCCCAGTGGCCCTGGCCCGTTGTGGACGGAGGCGAGGTTCACCGGGAGCCGGAACGCGACGGTGCGGTTCCCGGTGGTCAGGTCCAGGCGGAACCGGTGGGCGCCGTACCCCTTGGCCTGCACCATGAACTCGTAGGTCCCGGGCACGAACGCCGCCTGGTCGTCGAGGTTGCTCGCTCCCGGCGGCTGCGAGCCGTCCGGCGACCCTGTGGTCGGGTCGGTGTCCGCGATCGGGGAGACTCGGGCTTCGTAGTGGCCCACGTAGACTCGGGCCGGCACCGGGACTCCCCGTTCGTCCGTGACCCGGAAGGCGACCACCGCCTCCCCCGGTCCGGGAGCGTCGAAGTCGGGCTTCGGGTCGGTATCCGACTGGGGCGTCCCCTCGGCCGAGGCGTTGGTGCTCGTGGCGTTGACCCCGAACCCCCGCCGGGCAACTGGGCGTCGTACTTGGCCACCAGAGCCCGGCGGATGTCGAAGTTGACCGCGCTCCAGATCTCCCCGTTGGCGTGGACCTGCTGGCCGACGATGTCGTAGCCCATGTCGCTGAAGTTGAGTGGGTTCACCCGGGGGAAGGTGCCCGGCTCCGGGAAGGCCCCCGTCCGCGGCCAGCTCATGTTGTAGTTGCGGACGGCCCTGGTGTGGTTGCCGGTCACGTAAGCGCCCACCGAGAAGGGGTCCTCCCCGCTCACCGGGACGAACCCGAACTCGTTCAGGTACTCGGCGGCGTCGAAGTCCCCGAAGCTCTCTCCCATGGTCCCGGCGTGGTGGCCGGACCGGGTGCCGCCCTTGCCGATCATGCGGTTCTCGATGAGGTGGCCGTACTCGTGGCCGATCACCGCCATGTCGAAGTCGCCGTCCACGCAGGGGGCGTAGAAGGCGCCCGGCAGGGCCTGCCAGAGGTACATGTTGGTGATAGGGGGGACGCCGTCCGGGAGGGGGATCATGTTCGCGTTGTCCCTGCCCAGGTAGGAGGGGAAGCCGCCGGAGGCCGCCCCCGCCTGCACGTCACCGAGCAGGGGGTCCCGCTCAGTCGTCCCCCCGGTCCCGAAGTTGAACTCCTGGGCGTTCCAGGCCCGCTCCGTGAACCCCAGGAAGTAGGACCAGTCGTGCATCTGGTTGTGGGCCACGAACGGGTTGACGGCGGCCGCCGAGACGTCCTGGGTCACCCCGGGCGTGAAGGCCGGGAGGCACTGGGTGGTGAACCACTGGTTCTGCCAGGGGAAGGCGTACTCCCGAGCCAGGCTGAACGGACGGAAGCCCGTGGGGCCGGGGGTCAGGGGGCTGAACTACGACTCCGCGGAGCTCGCGTTGTTGCCCCGGGTGGTGAAGGTGGGGGCCCCCGTCCTCGGGTCCACGTCCCAGGGCATCCGGGAGGCGAGGTTCTGGACCTCGCGCTCGCAGCCCGGGATGGGCTGGGGCGGGGTCCCGGCCGTGGCCTCCCAGCACCAGAGCTGGCGGGTGTCCGAGGAGGAGTAGTTCCAGGGGTGGGTCTCCCCTCCGAGCTGGGGGAAGGCCGGGAAGACCCGCCACTTGGGCGGGTAGGGGGACACGGTCCCCTGCCCCGCCGGGGAGAAGACGACCGTGCGCGGTAGTCGCGGGGGTCTCGCCAGGGCGCGCCGTCCGAGAAGTCGCAGACCCGGACCGTGTAGGTGCCCTCGCCGGGGTCGCCGGTGGGGGGCTCCCACACCAGGACCTCCGGGCTGAACAGGGTGTCCTGAGACGCCACGATCGTCCCGTCCCGCAGCAGGTGGAGGACGCTGTCGTTCGTGGTGAGGGCGGCCTCGACGGTCACGGTGATCGAGCCCACCGACTCGCCGGGACCGACGGTCCAGAGCCCGTGGTCCGGGCCACAGGCCGCATCGACCGCCGGGACCTGCCCGGCGAAGGTGTCACCGGGCGGGTGGGACCGCTCCAGGATCTCCTTTCGGACCAGGACCTCCCCGGTGGCCGCGTCCACGAACAGGGACGGAGCGGCGGCCAGGGTCGCGTCGCCCGTGGCCGTGGAGGAGGCGTAGGCCACGTCCCAGCCAGCCTCGGGCGAGCCCTCCACCCCCACCACGAGCAGGCCCCCTTCGGCCGGGCGCAGCCCCCACCGTAGCGGATGAGCGGGGCGGGAGTCCCGAACTCGTTCCAGATAGCGTGGGCCTCGAGCCGCTCCACGGCCTCCAGCTGCTCGGCGGTCGCCGACACCCTGCCCCGCCTCGCGTCCAGCTCGTCGTGCCGATGACTAGTTATTTCTAATCAGTCACATCGGGCGCGGCGAATCGGCCGCCGAGGATGGAGGGTCCGACGGCGAGGGTGTCCCGGGGGCCGGCCCGGCCCTCAGGCCCCGGCCCGGGGGGCGGGCCTGTCCGAGGCCGGGGGCCGCTCCAGGCGGGCCGCCCCCGGCCCCAGGAGGCGGGCCAGCTCGGCCAGGAGGGCCGGTGAGCCGTCCACGCGGTGGTCGTCGGCTAGGCGCAGCCGGTCTGCCCCGCCCTCGTGTACGAGCCGCACCACGACCGGGAGCTCCCCGGGGTAGAGGCCGAGCAGCCGCCTCACGGCGGCCACCAGCCCCGACGTGCAGGCCGAGAGGGGGACGTCGATGACGAGGGGGTCCTCCCCCACCTCCGGGGGCCCGGCCGCCCCTCCGGCTTCGGGGGCGGCCTCGGACGCTGGGATGGTCCCGAGGTCGGGCTCGGTCAGCTCCAGGGCTACGAGCTGGAGCTCCCGGCCCCGGAGGTCCGCCCTCCCCCGCACCAAGAGCACCCGGTCGGGGGCCACGAGCTCGGCCGCCTTCTCGTACAGGGAGGGGAAGCACACCACGGTCACCCCCCCGGTAAGGTCCTCGAGGCGGAACACCGCGTAGGGCTCCCCCTTCCGGGTGAACCGGCGGGCCACCTGCCCCACGATCCCGGCCACGGTGACCACGTCCCCGTCCCCCAGCGACCCCAGCTCGCTCATCTCCATGTCGGTCACCGCGGCCAGCTGCTCGCGGACGGCGAGCAGGGGGTGGTCGGTGACGAACTGGCCCAGCATCTCCTTCTCGTAGCGGAGGAGCTCCTCCCGCTCGAACTCCGGACCGGCCAGGACCGACTCGTCCACGTCGAGGGCCGGAGCCACCTCCCCCCCGAAGAACGACCCCTGGCCCACGGCCTCCGCCCGCCGGTCGGCCAGGATGGGGTCCAGGACCTTCTGGTAGCCCTCGAGGAGGCCCCGCCGGGTGTAGCCCAGGGAGTCGAAGGCCCCCGCCAGGATCAGGCTTTCCAGACACTTCTTGTTGAGGACGGAGACGTCCACCCGCCGACAGAAGTCGGTGAACGACCGGTAGGGCCCGCCCTCGGCCCGGGCCCGCAGCACCTGTTCCACCACCCCCTCCCCCACGTTGCGCACGGCGGCCAGCCCGTAGCGGACGTCGCCGTCGGTGGGGGTGAAGAAGAGGAGGGACTCGTTCACGTCGGGGGGCAGGACGCGGATGCCCATGAGCCTGGCGGCGTTGAGGTAGAAGGGCTTCTTGTCCTTGTCGTCCCGGACGCTGGTGAGCAGGGCGGCCATGTACTCCACCGGGTAGTGCGCCTTGAGGTAGGCGGTCTGGTAGGCCACGTAGGCGTAGGCGCAGGCGTGGGAGGCGTTGAAGCCGTAGTCGGCGAAGGGGACGATGAGGTCGAAGACCTCCCGGGCCACCCGCTCGGGGTACCCTCGCTCCACCGCCCCCCTGATGAACCGCTCCTGGTGGGGGACCAGCTCCTCCCGGATCTTCTTCCCCATGGCCTTGCGCAGGAGGTCGGCCTCCCCCATGGAGTAGCCGGCCATGCGCACGGCGATCTGCATGACCTGCTCCTGGTAGACGATGATCCCGTAGGTGGGGGCCAGGATGTCCCGCAGGTCCGGGTGGGGGTAGTTCACGGGCTTGCGCCCGTGCTTGCGTTCGGCGTACTCCACGTGCATCTCGGCCTTGAGTGGGCCGGGGCGGTACAGGGCCACCAGGGCCATGAGGTCCTCGAACCGGTCCGGCTGGAGCTGCCGGATGAGGGCCCGCATCCCGCTCCCCTCCAGCTGGAACACCCCGGTGGTGTCCCCCCGCCGGAGCATGCGGTAGGTCTCCTCGTCGTCCAGGGGCACGTGGTCGATGTCGACCTCCACCCCCTTCTGGCGTAGGAAGGCCACGGTGTCCTCGATGACCGAGAGGTTCCGGAGCCCAAGGAAGTCCATCTTGAGCAGGCCCAGCTTCTCCACCCCGTGCATGTCGAACTGGGTCACGATGCGCCGGGAGTCGTCCCGGGAGTCCTTGGCCAGCTTGAGGGGGAGGTAGCTGACCAGGGGGGCGTCGGCGATGACCACGCCCGCGGCGTGGACCGAGTCCTCCCGCCGCAGCCCCTCCAGGGCCCGGGCCGTGTCGATCACCTCCCGGGCCTCCGGCTCCCGCTCGTAGGCCTCCCGCAGCTCGGGGGAGAGCTCCAGGGCCTGGTCGATGGGGAACTCCCGGCCCAGGACGGCCGGGGGGAACATCTTGGCCAGCCGGTCCCCGAAGGCGGCCGGGAACCCCAGGACCCGGGCCGCGTCCCGGATCCCCTGCTTGCCCTTGATGGTCTGGAACGTGATGATCTGGGCCACCTGGTCCGCCCCGTACCGCTCGGCCACGTAGCGGATGACCTCGTCCCGGCGGCGCTCGTCGAAGTCCACGTCGATGTCGGGCATCTGGACGCGCTCGGGGTTGAGGAACCGCTCGAAGATCAGCCCGTAGGCGAGGGGGTCCAGGTCTGTGATCCGCAGGCAGTAGGACACCACCGACCCGGCGGCCGACCCCCGCCCCGGCCCCACCCGGATGCCGTGCTCCCGGGCGAACCGGATGAGGTCCCACACGATGAGGAAGTAGCTTGAGAACCCCATCCGGGTGATGACGGCCAGCTCGGCCTCGATCCGGTCCCGGACTTCCTGCGTGAGCCCCCCGTATCGCTCCTCGGCCCCCCGGTAGACGAGCTCCCGCAGGTAGGCGTCGAGGTCCTTCCCCTCGGGCGGGTCGAACCGCGGGAGGTGCAGGGTGGGGCGTCGCTCCACCAGGGCCCGCTCCAGCTCGGGGAGGAGCTCCACGGACTCGGCGATCTCCAGGGTGGCGTTCACGGCCCCGGGGAGATCGGCGAACACCCGCCGCATCTCCTCGGGCGACTTGAGGTAGAACTCGTCGGTGTCGAACCGGAGCCGGTTGGTGTCGGACTGGACCTTCTGCTGCTGGATGCACAGGAGCACGTCGTGGGGGCGGGCGTGCTCCCGCACCGTGTAGTGGATGTCGTTGGTGGCCACGAGCGGGATCCCGGTCTCCCGGGACAGCTCGAGGAGCTGGGGGTTGACCCGGCGCTGCTCGGGGAGGCCGTGGTCCTGGACCTCGAGGTAGAACCCCTCGGGCCCGAAGATGTCCCGGTAGGCCGCGGCCACCTGCCGGGCCCGGGCCCGCTGCCCCGCCAGCAGGAGCCGGGCCACCTCGGAGGCCAGGCACCCCGACAGGGCCACCAGGCCCTGGGCGTGGGCGGCCAGGAAGTCCTTGTCGGTCCGGGGGCGGTGGTAGAAGCCCTCGATGCTCGCGTCGGTGACGATCCGCAGGAGGTTGCGGTACCCGGTCTCGTCCCTGGCCAGGAGCGTGAGGTGTCGGTACTTCTCCTCGTTCTCCCCGGGGGCTCGGTCGAACCGTGACCCGGGGGCCACGTAGGCCTCCACCCCCACGATCGGCTTGAGCCCGTACCGACGGACCGTCTCGTAGAACTCCAGGGCCCCGAACATGGCCCCGTGGTCGGTGAGGGCGATGGCCGGCATCCCGAAGGCGGCCGCCCGCTCGCACAGCTCCTCGATCCGGGAGGCCCCGTCCAGGAGCGAGTACTCGCTGTGGGTGTGCAGGTGGACGAAGCTTCCGCGCCCCATCTCCGCTCAGCCTACGACCCACCCGACGGGGCCGAGGGGCCCGGCCCCACCGGTGTGGAAAACCTGTGGAAGGCTTACATCCTTGTAATTCGCGGCCCCGCCAGGGTACACTGCCCCCGGCCGGGGATGCAAGGCCCTCCGGCCTCGAGCGCCCGACGAGCCAGACGATGAGGCTGTCCTACTCGAGCATCTCGACCTACGAGGCCTGCCCCGCCCGGTACCGCTTCCAGTACGAGGAGCGGCTCCCCACCTCCCCCTCCCCCGCCCTGGCCTTCGGGGAGTCCCTGCACCGGGCCCTGTACCGCTTCCACGACCGGCCGGTCCCCGTGGCCCCGCCCCTGGACGAGCTGCTGGAGATCCTCGAGGCGGAGTGGGTGAGCGAGGGGTACCGGGACCCCTCCGAGGAGCGGCTATACAAGGAGCACGCCCGCCAGGTCCTGGCCCACTACCACCGGGAGGTGGCGGACTCCTTCCGGGTCCCGGCCGCCCTGGAGTTCCGCTTCACGGTGGAGGTGGAGGGGGTCCAGCTCACCGGGACCATCGACCGGATGGACCGGGTCCCGGGCGGGGGCTACGAGATCATCGACTACAAGACCAACCGCCGCCTCCCCCCGCAGGCTGCGGTGGACCGCGACCTGCAGCTCTCCGTGTACTACCTCGCGGCCCGAGAGGTCTGGGGAATCGAACCGGAGCGCCTCACGCTCTGGTACCTCCTCCCAGGCCAGCGGATGAGCACCGTCCGCACCCCGGCCCACGCCGACGAGCTCCGCCGGCGCATCGCCACCGTGGCCGAACGCATCGCAGCGGGGCAGTTCGAGGCCCGGGAGAACCCCCTCTGCGGCTGGTGCGAGTTCCAGCGGCTCTGCCCGCTCTTCCGGCACCGGTACGAGCGGGAGGGGGGCGACCCGTCCCCCCGCATCTCGGAGGTCGTGGACGAGTGGATCGCCCTCAAGCGCCGGGCCAGAGAGGTCTACCGCCGCCTGGACGAGCTGGCCGCCCTCATCCACGTCTTCTGCGAGGAGCACGGCTACCGGCGCCTGTTCGGGTCGGACGGGTCGGCCGTGGACCGCCGCCCCCAGCGGGTCACGGCCCCCGACCCTGAGCGGGTCCGGGCCCTCCTTGAGCCCCTGGGGCTCTGGGAGCAGGTCCTGTCGGTGGACCCGGCCAAGCTGGCGGCGCTCGTGGAGTCCAGGTCCCTCCCGCCGGAGGTCGAGGATGCCCTGCTGGCCTCCCGCGAGGAGGTCCGCACCCAGCACGCCCTGGTGCTGCTGGACGCCGACCGCCTGCCGAGCCGCTGAGCGAACCGCCAAGCCGCTGACGGAGCCGGCTGCCGGGGGCCAGGGCGGTGCCCCGGACGGGAAGGGGGAAGGCCCTCCGCCCGGCCGAGAGCGGGGCCACCGCTCCACCCCTCCGGACAGAGGGCCTCCCCCTGGGAGCGCCGGCCACCCCGACCCTGACCCGGCCCCCTCCACCCCCCGGTCCAGAGAGAGACCTCGTTGGCATCGTCCCTCCGGCCCCACCATGTGTCCGTCCGCAACCCGACGAGGGAGGCCGCGACGGGCGACCCCCGTTCCTCCCTTCCCGGCCGTCGGGTGGGCCCTGGGGGATGTAGAGTGGGGCCACCACTGCGGTCGGCCGGGATCCACGGCACCGACAGCTCGCCCGCCGCTGTCCCAGGGCCCAGACCCGGCGGAGAGGAGCGCCCATGCCGGGGCTGGGAGCCCCCAACCGGTCGGGGAACCGGTTGCTCGACGCGTTACCCGAAGGGGAGCGGGGCCGCCTCACCTCGGCCATGCGCAGGGTCCCTCTCCAGCCCCGCCAGCTCCTCCACCGGATGGGTGAGGCCCTCCACACCGCCTACTTCCCGGTGAGCGGCCTGGTCTCCCTGGTGACCCGCCTGACCGACGGACGGACGATCGAGGCCGCGGCGGTGGGCAACGAGGGGATGGTGGGGGTGGAAGCCGTCCTCTCCGGAGACCAGCTCCCCAACACCCAGGCCATGGCCCAGGTGGCGGGGGAGGCCCTGGCCATCGAGGCGGGAGCCCTCCGGGCAGAGGTCGAACGCAACCCCTGGTTCCGGCGCCTGCTTCTCGCCTACCTGCAGGCCCTGCTGGGACAGGTCTCCCAGGCGGTGGCGTGCAACGGCGTCCACGAGGTGCACCAGCGGGCGGCCCGGTGGCTGCTCGAGACCCACGACCGGGTGGGGAGGGACACGTTCGAGCTCACCCACGAGTTCCTGGCGGAGATGCTGGGCGTCACCAGGCCCTCGGTCACGATCGCCGCCCGCACCCTCCAGGCGGCGGGGCTCATCCGCTACACGCGGGGCACCGTGACCATCCTGGACCGGGGGGGGCTGGAGGAGGCCAGCTGCGAGTGCTACCAGGCCATCCGCCGCATCCACGACCAGGTCCTGGGCCAGCTCCGCGAGGAATAGCCCGGCGCCTCTCACCCGACCAGGGCCCGTCGGAGCTTCTCCAGGGCCGCCGACTCGATCTGGGCCACCCGCTGGGCGCTCACCCCGAGCTCGTCGCCGACCTCCCGCAGGGTCCGGGGCTCTCCTCCTCCCAGCCCGTAGCGGCGTTCCAGCACGTGGCGCTCCCGGGGGGTGAGGACCCGCTCGGCCTCCCGGAGGAGCCGCCCCACGTCCGCCTCCACCAGGACCTCCTCCATCCGCTCCTCGGCCTCCCGGTCGGCCAAAAGGTCGGCCAGGGTCACGGTCCCCTCCTCCCCTACCGTCGCCTGTAGGGGCACCGGGGTCCCGAGGAGGGGGGTCAGGTGCTCGGCCTCCTCGGGGTCCACGCCCGCCCGCTCGGCCAGCTCCTCCCAGGAGGCAGTGGGGGCGGCGGCCCGGGCCTCCCCCAGCCGGGCCAGGGATGTGCGCAGGTCGTCGGGGAGCCGGACCGTGGCCCGGGCCTCCCGCACGGCCCGGGACAGGGCATGGCGGACCCACCAGGCGGCGTAGGCGGAAAACGGCGCCCCCCGCCGCCAGTCGAACCGCTCGGCGGCCCGGAGGAGGGCCAGGACCCCCTCCTGGAACAGGTCGAGGAACGGCAGGCCCGACCATCGGTATCGGCGCGCCAGGCGGACTACCAGCCCCAGGTTGTGATCGACGAGGCGGGCCTTGGCCCGCACGGCCCGCCGCACGGCTTCCTCGAGCCTGGACCGTTCCTCCTCCGGCAGGGAGGGGTCGGCCAGCCGCCGGGCCGCCTCCTTCCCCTCGGCCACCTGCCGGCCGAGCTCCCGTTCCTCCTCCGGCGAGAGCGGTTCCCGGGTGGCCACCTCCCGCAGGAGGCGGTCGACCAGATGGGCCTCCTCCTCGGCCAGCCGCGCGGTCACGGATCGGGAGCGTAGCGGCCCGCCGGCCGGGCGTGCGAGGAGGATCAGCTCCGCCGCTCCCTGGGCCCGCGCTCCGCCGGAGGGGGCGGGCCGTAGGGGGCGGGGATGTACTCCACCGAGGGCCGCCGGCCCCGGGGCTGCGGGTAGAGGCCCATCATGGCCCGGACCTCGTCCGGGAGGTCGACCGTGACGGGGAGGCCCAGCTCCCTCGCCAGCTCCGGCGTGATCGGGTAGTCGTGGGTCCACCGGCCCTCGGACAGGACCTCCGCCACCTTCTCGGCCCGGTCGGCCTCCATGCCGTTGCCGGTGAGCAGCTCGTAGACGAGCTGGCGGACCTGGTCCCTGGCCTTCGCCGCCACGTCGGCCATGATGAGGGTCTGGTCGTCGAGCTCGTTGGGGTCCTTGCGGGCCACGGCGGCCAGGATGGAGGCGGCCGGCCACTGCCCCACCTGGGGGTCGACCGGGCCCAGCACGGCTGAGGGGGCCATGACGATCTCGTCGGCCGCCAGGGCGATCAGCGTGCCCCCGCTCATGGCGTAGTGGGGGACCATCACCGTGACCTTGGCCTGGTGCCGCAGGAGGGCCCGGGCGATCTGCTCCGAGGCCAGGACCAGGCCGCCGGGCGTGTGGAGGATGAGGTCGATGGGGCGCCGGGGGTCGGTGAGCTCGATGGCCCGCAGGACCTCCTCCGAGTCGTCCACGTTGATGAACCGCATGAAGGGAAGGCCGAAGAACGAGAAGCCCTCCTGCCGGTGGATGAGGGTGATGACCCGGCTTCCCCGCTTCCGCTCCAGCTGGCGGATGGCTGCCGCCCGCCTGGCCAGGAGCAGCCGCTGCTGGAGGAGCGGCTGCACCATAGAGATCAGGAAGAGGAGCCAGATAATGCTCGTGAGGTCCGTGGCCTCCTCCTCTCAGCTTCCTCCTCTCTCCGCTTGAGCTCACAGCGTACCTCGCTCGTGGCGCCCCGGGGCCGTTTTGCACGCCGAACCCCGGGGGCGGTATGGTTCGGCCAGAGAGCGGGGCCACCGCCAGGGAGAGGAGGAACCAGTGGTGCGGTGTCCCCGCTGTCGTTCCCCCCGGGTCCTCGTGGTCCTGTCCCGCGAGCGGCAGGCCCGCTGCCTCCGGTGCGCTCACGTGTGGAGCCCGGCCGGGGCCTGGGCGTCGGCCACATCGCCCGAGCCGCTGGGGGAGCGGGGCTGGCCGCTACCGAGGCAGCCCGGGAGCCCCCCCGCGGCCCCGGCCCTCTGAGGCCCCCACCGGGAGGGGGCATCCGGTGGTCTCGGCGGGGCGACGGCCCTGGGGCCCGGGCGGCCCGGGCCCCAGGGCGGGAGGAGGCTGGCGGGCCCGGACGGCCGGAAGCCGGACGCCCCGGGCCTGCGGGGGGGCGGGCCGTGAGGGGCGATCCCGTCGCCCGACCCCTAGCGCGGAAGGGCCGGCCGGAGCCCCGGCGACCTCCCCAGGGCCGGGGGGCGGTCCAGGCCGAGAGGGGGGGTCGGGTTGCGGACCGACGGTCCGCCGGGGGCGGGCGACACTGTCCTACGGTGAGGTGGCTCTCCCCCACGGCCGCGAGGGCCGCGAGGCCTTAGCGCGCCGGGTCCCGCGAGGGGAGATGGACCTCCCCTGGCTCGAGGTCGGGAGGGGGCCGACGGGGCGTCCTTCCCCCGCCACCGTCGTCCCCTCCCGCCCCGGAGCGCCCGCCCGGACTTCGCTTCCGAACGCCGCCTGGGCCCGTCGGACGGCGCGGCCACGCCTGGGTTCGCTATATGTGGAGGGACGAGGTGATCCGGGGATGGGCCGGTCCACCTGGAGCCTGGAGGGGCTCTGGGAGGAGCTGGACCGATTTCGTGCCGACCTCCTGGCCGCGGGGCTGTCACCCACGTCGGTCGAGAGCTACGTCCAGGCCGTGGGCCGGTTCCTCCGGTGGCTGGCCGGGCAATACCGGCCCCGGCAGCAACAGCCACAGGCGCGCTGAACAGGCCTTCAGCGCAATGTCCCCGGTTGCCCGATACTCAAGGTAGGTCGGACCGAGGAGCCAGCCCGCACCATGGCAACGCCGCTCCCGTCCCGGGACGAGCGGTCGCTCCGGCCGGTGGAGGAGCCCCCACCGGTCGGGGCCCGGCTGCGCGCGGCCCGGGAGGAGCTGGGGCTGAGCCTGGAGGACGTCTCCCAGCGCACCCACATCGCCGAGCGGTTCCTGCGGGCTCTGGAGGAGGACGCGCCCCTGGACACGTTTCCGGCTCCCGTGTACGCCAGGTTCTTCCTCCGGGAGTACGCCCGGGCCGTCGGCCTGGACCCCCAGCCCCTCCTCGACGCCCTGGAGGCGCGCCACGGCCGCTGGCTCCCCGGCCCCGAGGTGACCTCCATCCCGGCCCGAGAGCCGCCCCGCAACCTGGTGGCCCGCATCCTCCTGGTGGGGGCGGTGGCGGGGCTCCTCGCCATCGCCGCCACGTCGCTCTGGCCCACCGGGGAGCGAGCCGAGCCCCCGGGCGCCGCTCCGGCCTCGCCCAGGGTCACGGCGGCCCCGTCCCCCCAGGCCAGGGCCCCTCGCGCCCCGGTCCAGGCCCCGAGGGGGATCCGGGCCCTGCTCGTGGCCACCCAGCGCTGCTGGGTCCGGGCCACGGTGGACGGCGAGGTCCGGCTGGAGCGGACCCTGGAGCCCGGCGAGCGCGCCACCCTCCGGGGCCAGCGCGCGCTCGAGCTGGTCCTGGGCAACGCCGGCGGGGTGGAGCTCCGGGTCAACGGGAGGACCTTCGAGACCGGAGGACCGGGAGAGGTCGTCCACCTGGCCTTCCGCTGGCAGGGTGGGCGCCTGATCCAGCAACGGGCCTGACGGGCCCGCCGTCGGGCCGGAGGGCGCGATGGGCGCACGGGTTCGACGTCGGCTCCGGGTCCTGGCTACCCTGCTCGTCCTCCTGTTCAGCGCCCTCGCCACCAGGCTGTGGTTCCTCCAGGTCCTGGCCTCCCCCCGCTACGCGCGCCTGGCGGAGGCCAACGCGGTCAAGCTGGTGGCCCTCCCGCCACCCCGGGGTGAGATCCTCGACCGCCACGGCAGGGTCCTGGCCAGCACCCGGACCTCGATCGTGGTCACCGTCACCCGCCAGGAGATCCGGGGCCGGGAGCGGGAGGTGCTGGGGCGGCTGGCCCGGGTCCTGGGCGTGCCGGCCCGGGTGCTCCGGCAGCGGCTGCGAGACCCCCGCTTGTACCCCTACCAGCCGGTGCCGGTGGCCCGGGACGTGCCGCTCAGCACATACCTCTACCTGGGCGAGCACCGGGACCGGTTCCCCGGCGTGGACGTCCAGGTGGAGGCGGTCCGGGACTATCCGCTGGGGGAGCTGGCCGCCCACGTCATCGGCTACGTGGGCGAGGTGTCGGCCGGGGAGCTGGCCTCCGACCAGTTCCGTGGGTACCGCCCGGGCGACCTGGTGGGCAAGGCCGGCGTGGAGCGCACCTACGAGCGGTGGCTACAGGGCCGGCGGGGGTACCGTCAGCTGCTGGTCGACGCCCAGGGACGGCTGCTCGACCCGGACTTCGGCTACCTGCCGCCCACCCGGGGCCACGACCTGGTCCTCTCCATCGACGCCCGCATCCAGCGCCTAGCCGCCAGGGCCCTGCGGGAGGGGATCCTGGCGGCCCGGGGACAGGTCCACCGGGCCTCGGGCCAGCCCCTGCGGGCGACCAGCGGGGCGGTGGTGGTGATGGACCCCAGGGACGGGCGGGTCCTGGCCATGGCGTCCTTCCCCAGCTTCGACCCTTCCGTGTTCGTGAGCGGCGAGCTCACCAGGGACGAGTACCGCCGGCTGACCTCGCCGGAGGCCGGGGACCCCCTGCTCAACCGGGCCATCGCGGGCACCTGGCCGCCCGGGTCCACGGTGAAGCCCCTGGTGGCCCTGGCCGCCCTGAAGGAGGGCATCGCCTCCCTGGATGGCCGCTACGCCTGCCCCGCCGCGTGGTCCCTCGGGGGCCACGTGTGGAACAACTGGGCCCCCTACCACTTCGGGTGGCTCACGATCGCCGAGTCCATCGTGATCTCGTGCGACACCGTCTACTACCCCTGGGGCTACCAGTTCTACCTGCTCTATGACCGGACCGGGAAGGAGCTCATGCAGCGGGACCTACGGCGGATGGGGCTGGGCCGGCGGACCGGGATCGACCTGCCGGGGGAAACGGCGGGAGTGGTGGGCGACCAGCGCTACAAGGAGCGGCTGTTCAAGTCGAACCCTGGCTACTTCGGCACGGACTACCGCTGGTATCCGGGCGACAACGTCAACATGTCCATCGGCCAGGGGATGATCGAGATCACCCCCGTCCAGCTGGCGGTGGCCTTTTCAGCTATCGCCAACGGGGGCACGGTGTGGTCGCCCCGGGTGGCCTGGAAGGTGCTGGCCCCCGACGGCCGGGTGGTCAAGGTGGTCCACCCCCGGCGGCTGGGACGCCTCCCCCTCCCCCGGAAGGCCATCGCCTACGTCCGCAACGCCATGGCCCAGGTCCCGGTGCGGGGGACGGCGGCCGGGGCCTTCGCCGGGTTCCCCCTGGACCGGATCCCGGTGGGGGGCAAGACCGGGACGGCGGACGTCCCCGGCCGCCAGCCCACCTCCTGGTTCGGGGCCTTCGCCCCCGCCAACGACCCCCGCTACGTGGTGGTGGCCGTGGTGGAGGAGGGAGGGTTCGGGGCCCAGACGGCCGCTCCCGTCGTCCGCCGCGTCCTGGAGGGCATCTTCCGCCTCCCCCAGGCCGGGGCCCTTTCCGGGAGCCTGGCCGACTGACGGGCCCGGGCCAGGCGGCGCTCGCCCCGGGCGGGCGCCCCGAGGCTGGCCCTCACTCCAGGCGGGCCCTGGCCAGCGCCGCCTCCAGGTCGGGGGGGAGAGGGTCCTCCACCTCCACCGGCTCCCCCGTCCTCGGGTGGAGCAGGGCCAGCCGCCAGGCGTGCAGGAAGGGCCGGGCGAGCCCCAGCCGGGCGGCCGGGTCCCCTCCCCCTCCGTAGGCCCGGTCCCCCAGGACCGGGTGGCCCAGGGCGGCCAGGTGCACCCGGATCTGGTGGGTGCGCCCGGTGTGGGGCCGGGCCTCCACCAGGGTGGCCCGGGGGAGGCGTTCCCGGACCTCCACCTCGGTGGCCGCCTCCCTCCCGGTGACGGGCCGGACCCGGACCCGAGCCCCCTCCCGGCCCAGGGGGGCCTCCACGAGGAGCCGGTCTTCGGCCACGGCCCCCCGGACCAGAGCCAGGTAGCGCCGCTCCACCTCGTGGCGGCGGAACATCCCTGCGAGGAGCTCGTGGGTCCGGTCGTCCTTGGCCACCACCAGGGCCCCGGAGGTCCCGGCGTCCAGCCGGTGCACGATGCCCGGCCGGTCCGGCTCGCTCCCCGAGGAGAGGGGCACCCCCATGGCCAGGAGCCGGTTGACGAGGGTCCCGGAGCGGCGGGAGGGGGTGGGGTGGGTGAGGACGCCGGGGGGCTTGGAGACCACGAGCAGGTAGGGGTCCTCGTGGAGCACCCGGACCGGCGTGGGGTCGGGGGGGAGCTCCCCCGGCCCCCGCAGGTCCACCTCCACCCGCTCCCCGCCCGCCAGCCGGAAGGACTTCTCCCGGGCCCGCCCCTCCACCCGCACCCGCCCCTCCTCGATGGCCCGTTGGACCTCGGCCCGGGGGACGCCCAGGCGGCGGGCCACCACCTGGTCGAGCCGGCCCGGGGTGGCCACGAACTGCTGGGGGCCGCCGGGCCCCAGCCGCCCGGGGACGCCCGAGTCCTCGGGGCCGCCGGAAGGGGGACGGTGGCCCATCCGTCCTCAGGAGGGTCGCCGCAGCCCGGCCAGGACGACGAGGGCCGCCCCCACCACGATGGCCGAGTCGGCCAGGTTGAACACCGGCCACACCTGGAGGTCGATGAAGTCCACCACCCTACCGGAGAAGGCCGGGCCTCGGAGGATGCGGTCGGTGAGGTTCCCCATGGCCCCTCCCAGGATGAGCCCGAACCCCGCCGCGTTGAGGCTCCCCCGGATCCTGGGGACGGAGAGGACGATGGCCAGGCACACCACGAGGGTGGTGGCCAGGAACAGCCAGGGCTGCTCCCCGAACAGCCCGAAGGCCCCGCCGGGGTTCGTGGTGAACCGGAGGTGGAGTACCCCCGGGATGAGCCGCCTGGGGGGGCGCCCCGCCAGGGCCGCCTCGGCCCAGGCCTTGGTCAGCCGGTCCAGCCCGTAGGCCAGGGCGGCCCAGCCGAACAGCCACCGGGCCGACCGGCCCCCCGGCCCCCGCAGCGCCCGGGTCAGCGGACCCGCTCTTCGGCCTGCTTGTCCTTGAGGCAAAGGTTGGCGTACGGGAGGGCCTTGAGCCGGGCCTTCTCGATGGGCTTGCCGCAGCGGTCGCAGAGGCCGTAGGTCCCCTCGTCCATCTTGGCCAGGGCCTTGTCGATGCGCTCGATCAGGTCCCGGAGGTTGTTGACGAGGGACAGGTCGCGCTCGCGCTCGAAGGTGGCCGTCCCGGCGTCCGCGTACTCCTCGTCGAAGCCCATCTCACCGGTGAGGTCCGACTGGGCCGAGCCGAAGGTGGACTCCTCGAGCTCCCGGTACTGCGCCTGGAGGTCCGCCCGCTCTGCGAGGAGGCGTTCCCGGAGTTCCTTGAGTTCCTGTTTGGAGAGCGGAGACTTGGTTGTCATCAACGACCCCGTGCTGGAGGGCGCCCCGGACCGACGCCACACAGCATACGGGATCCGAGGGCCGCTGAGGGGATCCGAGGGACGCTGAGGGGCCGGACGGCGGGGCGCCCGCAGGCAGACCCCAGGGCGGTGGGCGCGGTCGCTACAATGCCCCTCGGGCGACGACGGACCCCCTGGCCGGACGGACCCTTCCGGAGGCGCCGGCGGGGGGTCGGCGGGAGCGCGCCTCGTCCCGGGGAGGGACGAGGCGCCGGCGTCTCGGACCCTGGATCAGCGAGCGGACGATGCCCCGATACCGACCGGTGGACCCGAAGGCGGATTTCCCGAAGCTGGAGGAGGCCATCCTCCGCTTCTGGCGGGAGGCCCGCGTGTTCGAGAAGAGCCTGGAGCGCCGCAAGGGCGCCCCGGAGTGGGTCTTCTACGACGGCCCCCCCACGGCCAACAACCGCCCCCACATCGGGCACGTGGAGGCCCGGACGTTCAAGGACCTCTACCCCCGGTACCGGACCATGACCGGCTACTACGTGCACCGGAAGGCGGGGTGGGACTGCCACGGGCTGCCGGTGGAGGTCGAGGTGGAGAAGGCCATCGGGACCCGGTCCAAGCGGGACATCGAGGCCTTCGGGGTGGCCGAGTTCGTCCGGCTGTGCCGGGAGTCGGTCCGGACCTACGTGGACGACTGGCGGCGGGTCTCCGAACGGATGGGGTTCTGGATCGACATGGACGACGCCTACTGGACGATGGACCCCTCCTACGTCCAGAGCGTCTGGTGGGGGCTCAAGCGCCTGCACGAGCTGGGCCTCCTCTACCGCGACGTGAAGGTCACCGCCTACTGTCCCCGCTGCGGCACCCCCCTCTCCGACGCCGAGGTGGCCATGGGCTACCGGCAGGTGCGGGACCCCAGCGTGTTCGTGGCCTTCCCCCTGGAGGAGGCGGCCGACCCGGACCTCCTGGAGGGCTCGGCCCTCCTCGTCTGGACCACCACCCCCTGGACGCTCGTCTCCAACCTGGGCGTGGCCGTGGACCCCGAGGCCACCTACGTGGTGGCCCGCCGGGGGGAGGCCCGCTTCGTGCTGGCCGAGGCCAGGCTCCAGCCCGCCCTGGGCCCCGAGGCCGAGGTGGTGGCCAGCTTCCCCGGCAAGCGGCTCCTCGAGGGCCGGGGGACCCGCTACCGCCCCCCCTTCCCCAACGTGGACGGGGACCGCACCCACCGCGTGGTGGCCGCCGGGTTCGTCTCCATGGAGGAGGGCACGGGACTCGTCCACATGGCGCCGGCCTTCGGGGCGGAGGACCTGGAGGTGGGGCGGCGGGAGGGGTGGCCGGTGTTCAACCCCGTGGACGAGGAGGGGCGGTTCACCGAGCTGGCCCCGGCCTTCGTCCGCGGCCGGTTCGTGAAGGACGCCGACCCCTTGATCGTGGAGGACCTTCGGGCCAGGGGGCTCCTGGTCCGGGCGGGGGAGGTCGAGCACACGTACCCCTTCTGCTGGCGGTGCGAGACCCCGCTCCTCTACTACGCCCGCCCCTCGTGGTACGTGCGGACCACCGCCTACCGGGACCGGCTGCTCGAGGCCAACCGGGAGGTGAACTGGTACCCGGAGCACATCAAGGAGGGACGGTACGGGGACTGGCTCAAGAACAACGTGGACTGGGCCCTGTCCCGGGAGCGGTACTGGGGCACGCCCCTCCCCATCTGGGTGTGTGCCCAGGGGCACGAGACCGTGGTGGGGTCCCTGGCCGAGCTGTCCCGGCTGGCCGGGCGGGACCTGAGCGGCCTCGATCCCCACAAGCCCTTCATCGACGAGGTGAGGTTCCCCTGCCCCACCTGCGGGGAGGAGGCGGCTCGGGTGCCGGAGGTGGTCGACGCCTGGTTCGACTCGGGGGCCATGCCCTACGCCCAGTGGGGCTACATGGGCCCCGGCTCTCCCGCCGAGGAGGTCTTCCGTCGGCGGTTCCCCGCGGACTTCATCGCCGAAGGGATCGACCAGACCCGGGGGTGGTTCTACTCGCTCATGGTGGAGGGGGTCCTGCTCTTCGGCCAGAACGCCTACCGAAACGTGGTCTGCCACGGACTGGTCCTCGACGCCGAGGGCCGGAAGATGTCCAAGCGGCTGGGCAACGTGGTGGAGCCGGAGGAGGCCTTCGACCGGTTCGGGGCCGACGCCGTCCGCTGGTTCATGGTGGCCTCGGGCTCCCCCTGGGCGGACCGGCGGCTCTCCTTCGAGGCCATCGGGGACGTGGTCCGGCGGTTCCTGCTCACGCTGTGGAACGTCTACGCCTTCTACGTGACCTACGCCAACCTGGACCTCCCGGACCTGGCGGCCGCCCCGCCCCCGGCCCTCCGCCCGCCGCTCGACCGCTGGGCCCTGTCCCAGCTGCACGTCACCGTGGCCCTGGTCCGGGAGGCCCTGGACGGGTTCGACGCCACCCGGGCCGCCAAGCGCCTGGAGCAGCTGGTGGACGACCTCTCCAACTGGTACGTGCGGCGGTCCCGCCGCCGGTTCTGGGACCCGGTCCGCTCGGGCGGGGGACGGGAGGACAAGCTGGCCGCCTACGCCACCCTCCACGAGTGCCTGACCACCCTGGCCCGGCTGCTGGCCCCGTTCGTCCCCTTCGTGGCCGAGGAGCTCTACCGCAACCTCGTGGCCGAGGTGGACCCGGAGGCCCCCGAGTCCGTCCACCTCACCGACTTCCCCGTGGCCGACCCCGGGCTCGTGGACCCGGCCCTGGACGAGGCCATGGCCCTGGCCCGGGACGTGGTGTCCCTGGGCCGGCAGGTCCGGACCGAGGCCCGGGTCCGGGTCCGCCAGCCCCTGCGGCGGGCTGACGTCCACGTCCCCGGACGGCAGGAGGCCCTGGAGCCCCTCCTGCCCCTGGTGGCGGACGAGCTCAACGTGAAGGAGGTCCGGTTCGCGCGGTCCGCCCGGGAGCTGACGGGCTGGCGGGCCAGGCCGAACTTCCGGGCCCTGGGGCCCCGCCTGGGCCCGGCCGTGCAGGACGTGGCCCGGGCCCTGGGGGCCGACGATGGGTCGCTGGCCTCGGCCCTGGCCGGCGGGGCCACGGTCACGGTCCCCACATCCTCGGGGGAGGTCGAGCTCGGGCCCGACGACGTGGAGCTGGTCCAGGTCCCCCGGGCCGGGTGGGGGGTGGCCTCGGACGGGCGGGTCACGGTGGCCCTGGACCTGGAGCCCGACGAGGAGCTGCGCCGGGAGGGCGTGGTCCGGGAGCTCGTCCACCACGTCCAGGCCTTGCGCAGGTCGGCCGGGCTGGAGGTAGCCGACCGCATCGTCCTGGGGGTGGAGGGCGGGCCCGCCGTGGCCGAGGCCCTGGCCCGCCACCGCGACCACCTGGCCGGGGAGGTCCTGGCCGTGGAGGTGGTGGGCGGGCCGGTGGAGGCGCCGGCCGGAGAGGCCGAGGTCTCCGTGGACGGGGAGAAGGTCCGCCTCAGCCTGCGGCCGGTGCGAGGCGCGGGCGTGGGGGCCCCGCCGGGCCCCCACGGGCCCCTAAGCTAGGCGTACGTCGCCTAGGCCTCGCCCCAGAAGAGCTCCCGCAGGGACCGCTCCTCTTCCTCGTCGTCCTCCTCGTCCTCCTCGGGCCCCTGGGGTGGCCCGCCCGCGGTGCCCGGCCCGCCGCCCGGAGCCTGCTCCCGGACCGCCCCTTCCGAGGCGGCCTCTTCCCCGGCGGCTCGCTCGGGCGCGCCTCCTGCCTCGCCGAGCGGCTCCCGGACCGCTTCCCCCGCCCCCGGCTCCTCCGGCTCGCCCGCCGCCTCGCCGGGCGGCCCCACCGGGACGCCCGCCTCCTCGGGGATGGGCCGCTCCGCGGGGGCCTCCGTGGCCGACGCGGGGGCGGGGGCGGTGGAGCCGGCCGACGCGGGGGCAGAGGGCGTGGGGCCGGCGGCCGGAGGGCCGGCCGGGGCCTGCCGCAGGCGGCGCACCTCCTGCTTGAGCCCCTCGGCGTGGGACTGGAGGAGGCCAGCCAGGGCCCGCAGGAACTCCTTCTCCCGGGCCAGGAAGACCGCCACCTCAGCCGGCAGCCCCGGTCGCCCGAGCCGGACCGCCCGAGCCTGGGCCTCGGCCAGGACCTGCCGGGCCTGGGCCCGGGCCTGGGCCACGATCCGGGCGGCCTCCTCCTGGGCCCGGGCTAGCGTGGCGTCGGCCACGGGCTCGCGGGCCCGCCCCCCGGCTGCCCGCAGGGCCCGGAGCTCGTCCCGCAGGCGGCGGTTCTCGGCGTGGAGGCGAGCCAGCTCCTCGGTCACCAGGTCGAGGAACTCGTCGACCTCCCGTTCGTTGTAGCCGCGGAAGGCCAGGTGGAACCGCTTCTCCTGAACGTCCTGCGGGAGCAGCCGGCGGGGTTCCCCCCCGGCCTCCGCGGCCCGTCGCTCGTCACGGAAGGAGCGCTCCACGTCGCGTCCCCGTCTGTTCCTTCCCCGCATGGGCCTCGGATCCACCTAGCAGATGCTCGCCCGCAGCACCTGGATCACGATGAACACGACGATCGGCGAGAGGTCCAGGGCCACGGCCCCCAGCCGCAGCGGGGGGAGGAGCCCCCGGAGGGGCCGCAGGACGGGTTCGGTGAGGGCGTAGATGAGCTCGAACACCCTCCGGGCGGCTGCCGAGGAGGGCAGGGGGAACCACGAGAGGAGGATCCGCACGAGGAGGATCACCCAGTAGACCGTGAGCAGCAGACAGACGTAGCGCATCCTCCGCCCTTCCCCGGACCGAGCGGGCTGCCCGGCGCTAGAACTGGTTGAAGAACCCGCCCTCGACGAGCCGCTCCCGCTCCTCCGCCGAGACCTCCATGTTGGCCGGCGTCAGCAGGTACACGCGGGAGGCGACCATCTCGATCTTGCCATCGAGGGCGAAGACCAGGCCAGAGGCGAAGTCCACCAGCCGGCGGGCGATGGCGTCCTCGGTGGTCTGGAGGTTCATGATGACCGGCACGCCCTGGCGGAACTTCTCGCCGATCTCCCGGGCCTCGTTGAACCGACGGGGCTCGGCGCGGTGGATGGCGGCCACGGGGCGGGGCTGCGAGACCGTGCGCACCGCCGTGTCCGGGTGGACGGTGTTGACCTCCACCCGGTTGAGCCGGCGCACCGGAGACTCCCCCCGGGCCTCGGGGGCCTCCACGTCCTCCAGGTCCTCGAGGTCCTCGTCCTCCACCAGTCCCAGGTATTGGCCGATTCGCCTCCACACCCCAGCCATCGCTCGCTCCTTACCGCTCTCGACCACTATCCCCCGGGGCCCCGCCGCCCGCGGGGGCCGGGCGGGGGCCGAACAGCGCCGTCCCGATCCGCACCATCGTAGCGCCTTCCTCCACCGCAACCTCGTAATCACCGGACATTCCCATGGAGAGCTCCCGGAGCTCCGGCCACCGTTCCCGGAGCCGGTCCCGCAGCTCGCGCAGGGCCCGGAAGTAGGGCCGGCTGCCCTCTGCCGTCCCCTCCCAGGGCGGCAGGGTCATGAGGCCGACCACCCGGACCGCCGAGAGCCCCGCCAAGGCCTCCACGGCCGCCTCGACGTCGTCGGGGCGGACCCCCTGACGACGGCCGGTGAAGTCCACCTGGACCAGGCACCGGAGCTCGCCCCCGGCCCGAGCCACCCGCCGGGCCACCCGCTCCAGGGCCCGCTCGGGCTCCGCCGAGTGCACCCAGCGGGCGTGGTCGGCCACCCGGGGCGCGGTCCCGGTCTGGAGCCGGCCGATGAAGTGCCACACCGCCTCGGGGACCAGGGCGGCCTTGGCTGCCAGCTCGCTCGCGTAGTTCTCCCCGAAGTCCTCCACGCCCGCCGCCAGGGCCTCCCGGACCCGCAGGACCGGGACCCCCTTGGTCACGGCCACCAGCCGGACCTCCTCCGGTCGTCGGCCCACCCGCCGGCAGGCCTCCTCGATGCTGGCCCGGACCTCCCGGACCGCCTGCTCCACCCCAAGGCTCGACTCCGCGGCGCTCATGTGGTCTCAGCCCACCCGCCAGGCCACCAGGGCCTGTCGCCCAGTGCGACGGTCCCGTCGGTAGGAGAAGAAGCGCTCCGGCAGACAGGCCGTGCACAGCTCAGCCCGCTCGATCCTCGCCACGCCGAGGTCCCGGAGGGTGCGCTCGACGGTCGCCCCCAGGTCCAGGCGGAGGGCTCCACCCGTCCGGACCACGACGGCCTGGGAGGTGGCCCGACGCACCGCCGCCGCCACCTCGGGGCCTACCTCGTAGTGGTCGGGCCCCACGGCGGGACCCACGGCCGCCAGGAGGGACCGGGGCCGGGGGAAGGCAGCCACCGCCGCCTCCAGGACCCCGGCCGCGATGCCCCGCCACCCCGCGTGGACCGCAGCGACCTGGCCCGTCGCCGGGTCGGCCAGGGCCACCGGCACGCAGTCGGCCACGAGCACCGACAGCGGGACGTTGGCGGCCAGGGTGGTGAGGACGTCGCCGGTCGGACGGAGGGGGGACGGCCCGTCCGCCCCCGGCGGACCGGCCCCCTCGGAGGGGCCCGGGACCCGCACCACTCCCGCCCCGTGGACCTGTCTGACCAGGGCCAGGGCCCCGACGCCCAGCGCCGCCTGCAGCCGTCGCCGGTTCTCGAGGACCCGGTCCCGTTCGTCGCCCGAGGCGAACCCCAGGTTCAGGCTCCGGAAGGGGCCGTCGCTCACCCCGCCCGTGCGCTCCGTGAAGGCCGCGCCGAACCCCTCGGCCTCGAGCGAGAGGGGGACCAGGACCGCCAGGTCCTCGCCCAGCACGCGCCGCTCGAACATTCCTCCTCGACGCTAGCTGAAGGGGTGGGGATGGGGAGGCCCGCGCTCAAGGCGGGGGAAGGGCGCCTCGGTCGCCTCCCCATCCCCGGGAGGGACCCCGGGGTCCCTCAGCTCTTGAGGAAGTCCGGGATGTCCAGGTCCTCGTCGTCCAGCGTGACCGCGGCGGGCGCGGGCTTGAAGACGTCCTCCTCCTCCTCGAGGATGGAGGGCATCGCCTCGCGCTCCGGACGACCCTCTGCGCGAGGCGCCGGCCCCTCCCGGGGCTCGGTCTTGTCGAAGCCCGCGGCGATGACCGTGACCCGGACCTCGTCCCCCAGGGCGTCGTCGATGACGGCCCCGAAGATGATGTTGGCCTCGGGATGGGCCTCCTCGGTGATGGCCGCGGCGGCCCGGTTCACCTCGTGGAGGGCCAGGTCGGAGGGACCGGCGATGGAGAGCAGGACCCCCTTGGCCCCCTGGATGGAGGACTCGAGCAGCGGGGACGAGATGGCCGCCCGGGCCGCCTCCTCCGCCCGCCCCTCGCCCCGGCCGTGGCCGATGCCCATGAGCGCCGACCCCGCCCCGGTCATGATGGCCTTCACGTCGGCGAAGTCCAGGTTGATGAGCCCCGGCGTCATGATGAGCGAGGTGATGCCCTCTACCCCCTGGTAGAGGACCTGGTCCGCCATCTTGAACGCCTCGAGCATGGGCGTGGCCGGGTCGGCCACCTGCAGCAGCCGGTCGTTCGGCACCACGATCAGGGTGTCCACGGCCCGCTTGAGCTCCTGGATGCCCGCGTCGGCCTGCATGGCCCGCTTCCTCCCCTCGAACGAGAAGGGGCGGGTGACCACCCCGATGGTGAGGGCTCCCAGGTTCCGGGCCACCTCGGCCACCACGGGCGAGCCTCCGGTGCCGGTCCCGCCGCCCTCGCCGCAGGTGATGAAGACCATGTCGGCGCCCTTGAGGACCTCCTCGATCTCGGCGCGGTGCTCCTCGGCAGCCCGCCGTCCGACCTCCGGGTCGGACCCCGCCCCCAGTCCGCGCGTCGTGTCCCGCCCAATGTCAAGCTTTACATCAGCTTCAGACATCAGCAGGGCCTGAGCGTCCGTGTTCATGGCTATGAACTCCACCCCGCGGAGGCCGGCTTCGACCATGCGGTTGACCGCGTTCACGCCAGCCCCGCCCACCCCTACCACCTTGATGACCGCCAGGTAGTTGTGGAGTCCCTGCATTGCGGACCTCTCCTCTCTCCCCGAAGCCACCTGCGCCCGGTCCCTCTGCTCGGTCTTGCGCGCCCTGCCTGCGGCCATTGCGACACCTCCCAGCCCAAGTCAATCTCGAGTTGAGCTTGAGATTATGTAAACCTCGGCCACAGGGCGAGAACTCTACACCAGGGTTGCGCCGCCCGTCAAGTCTGGCCCCCGCTCGCGCCGGGGGCTCCACCCCAGCCACGGTGCGGACGAACCCCTCGAACAGGCGCCAGGCCATCCGCCGGCTCTCGGTGGCCCTGTCGCCCGTCTCCTCAAGCAGGGGCCCCGGCGTCCACGCCGCGGGCCTCAAGCTCGCCCACGGCGCCCTCCACCCACCGCTTGGCGATCTCCGGGGTTACCTCGGGGTGGAACCGGAGGCCCATGCTGCGGCCGGCCAGGAACGCCTGCGGACACAGGTCCGACTCCGCCAGCAGCCGGCGCCCGGGGGCACGGTGAAGGTATCGAAGTGCCACTGGAACCAGCGGCCAGCCGCCGCCACGGGGTGGTGGCTGCGGACCGGTAGCTACCCGATCTCGGCGCCGGGGGCGCGGAACACCACGCTTCCCAGGACCCTGGCCAGGAGCTGGCCGCCGAAGCAGCCCCCGAGGACGAGGACGCCTCGGCCCACGGCCCGCCGGAGCAGGCCGGCCTCCCGCTGGACGCAGGGATTGGAATCGTGGTAGGCGGCCGACTCCGACCCGAGCGACACCAGGACGTCGTAGTGGGTGGGATCCAGGTCCGGCTCCTCGAGGTCGACCCTGACTGCCTCCACCGCGGCCCGGCGTCGCTCGAGCCACTCGGTGAGGAGCCCGGGAGGGGTCGAGTCCTCGTGTTGGAGCACCAGGCTTCGCACCACCCGTCGCGGAGCCACGCCACTCACCCCCGGTCCGCTTCGTCCTGACCGCCCCACGAAGGCCCGCCGGAAGAGAGGGTACGGGTGGAGCGGTGCTGGGGCCCGGGACGGGTCCGGCAGCGGGCGCACCGGGCACCGGGTAGGTTGGGCAACGCCTCCTTCTCCGGGGTGAGGGAGCGCCCTCCAGCGCAAACTGACCCCTCCTCACGCGGGGCGGTCAGGGCCGCGCCCGGAGGCCGGGCCTGGGAGGGGTGAGGTCAGGGCTGCGCGGGCGGCGGGCCCGGGCCCGCCGGCATGAGCGCCGGGGCCCAAGGCACGCGGACGTCGACCCTCAGGGGGCGGACCCCCTCCCGCCGGGCCCAGGCCAGGACGGCCTGGAGCGAGGCCGCCTTCTCCTCGAGTCCTTCCGGCGTCCCGAGCAGCACCTCCGTCCCGTCCCGGAGGGTGAGGCTCACCCACCGCCCGCCCTCCACGGAGACGTCCGCGACCCGGGCCCGCAGCCCCGGGGGGAGGGCCCGGGCGGCGGCCAGGGCTGGAGAGGCCGGGAGGCGCCCGCCGGGGCCGACCGTCAGGCCCTCCTCCCGGAGGGCGGGAAGGGTCCACGCTCCCCGGGCCGGCCCCAGCACGGTCCCGTCGCCCGCCACGAGGAGGGGGGTGGGGCCCCCCAGCATCGCCACCGGCACCCGCTCCCGGACCGCGACGCTCATCGAGGAGGGCAGGGCCCGACTGACCCTGGCCTCCAAGACCCACGGGTTGCGCTCCAGGCGCCGCTCCACCGCGCCGGGCTGCGTCCACAGGACGTTGGTCCCCCGGTCCAGTCCGGCCTGGCGCAGGACCTCCGCCCGGGAGAGGTGGACCGCCCCCTCCACGGACACCGACCGGAGGTCGAAGAGGGAGGAGTTCGTAGCCCACCAGGCGGCCCCGCAGACCAGGGCCAGCCCCAGGGCCAGGCTGGTCCACCGGGCCAGCCCCCGCTCAGCCCGCCGAGACCCCGACATCCCCGACGTCCCCCACGAACTGCACCTCCGGCTCCAGTTCCACCCCGAACCTGGCCCGCACCGCCTCCTGGACCGCGCGGATCAGCCGGGCCACGTCCGCCGCCGAGGCCCCGGGCCCGGCCACGATGAAGTTGGCGTGCTTGGGCGAGACCACCGCCCCCCCCACCCGCATGCCCTTGGCCCCGGCCGCCTCGATCAGCCGCGCCGCGTGGTCGCCCGGAGGGTTCTTGAACACGCTCCCGCAGTTCGGCTCGGCCAGGGGCTGGGTGGCCCGGCGCCACTCCCTGGCCTCGTCCATCCGCCGCCGGATCTCCTCCCGGTCCCCCGGGTGGAGGGCCAGGGTGGCCCCCACCACCACCCCCGTCTCGGGGAGCCCCGAGCGGCGGTAGGCGAAGCCGGCCTCCGCCCCGGCCACCGCGACCCGCTCCTCCCGGTCCAGCACGAAGACCTCCACGGTCTCCACGACCTCCTCCATGGACCGGCCGTGGGCCCCGGCGTTCATCCGCACCGCCCCGCCCAGGGAGGCCGGAATGGCCACCCCGAACTCCAGCCCGGCCAGCCCGTGGGAGAGGGCTACCCCGGCCAGGGCGGGGAGGGGTATGGCCCCCCCGGCGCGGAGCCGGGTCCCCTCCCGGGCCACCCACCGGTAGCCGCGGCCCAGCCGGATCACGAGCCCGGGGAAGCCCGCGTCGGCGACCAGCACGTTGGAGCCCTTGCCCAGGACCGTCCAGGGGATGCCGGTCTCCCCCACCGCCCGGGCCGCCGCCTCGAGGTCCGCGTCGGATTCGGCCTCGAGGTACAGGGCGGCGGGCCCTCCCACCCGGAAGCTCGTGAGGGGGGCCAGGGGGAAGGACCGCCGCAGCCGGGGGCCGCAGGGGGCGAGGAGCGCGGCCGCCCGGGCCACCGCCTCGGGGTCGGGCGGCGGACCGGCCACCGGTGGCTCCGCGGGCGACGCCCCCGCCCGACCGTCAGGTCCCACGGCTCCGTCCTCCCCCGGCTCCACCCGCCCCCGCCCTCCCCGTGTCCGCCGGGCGTCCACCCGGGCCCGCCGGGCCCTCCGGGGCCCTGGTGCTTCCCTCGCGCCCGCGCCCGCCCGCGGGCTCGGCGGCCCAGGAGCCATCCCGGCGGCCGTCCGCCTCGGCGGCCCCCGGGACTCGCCCGAGGCGCTCGCGGAGGAGCCCCAGGAGCTCCTGGCCCACCATCGTGATGTCCCCGGCACCGATGGTGAGGACGAGGTCGCCGGGCCGGACCTCCCCGGCCAGGAACGGGGCCACGTCGGAGCGGTGCGGGAGGTAGACGACCCGCCGGCCCGGGGCCTCCTCGGCCAGGGCCTCCGCCACGAGCTTCCCGCTCACGCCGGGGATGGGCCGCTCCCCCGCCCCGTACACGTCGGTCAGCACCACGAGGTCCGCCCCCGCCAGGCTCCGCCCCAGCTCCCGCCACATGGCCCGGGTCCGGGTGTACCGATGGGGCTGGAAGACGGCCACCACCCGCCGGGGGGCCGCCTCCCTGGCCACCGCGAGCGTGGCAGCCACCTCCGTGGGGTGGTGGGCGTAGTCGTCCACGAGGAGGACCCCGCCGGCCTCCCCCCGTCGTTCGAACCGCCGCCGCACGCCCGTGAAGGAGGCCAGGGCGCGGGCGGCGGCTTCCAGGTCCAGCTGGAGGACGCTCGCCACGGCCAGGGCGGCCGCCCCGTTCAGCACGTTGTGGGCCCCGGGCACGGCGAGCTCCAGCCACACCCGGCGGCCGCCCACGTCCACGAGGGAGCGGGAGCCCCGCCCGGGGCGGAGCTCCTCCTCGAGCACCCGGACGTCGGCCTCCGGTCCCCGGCCGTACCGGAGCAGGGAGGCCGAGAGCCCCTCCAGGGCCCGGCGAGCCCCGGGGTCGTCCCAGCAGGCCACCACCACCCGGGCCCGGGCGGCGAACGCCGCGAAGGCCCGTTCGATCTCTTCCCGCCCCCCGTAGTGGTCCAGGTGGTCCTCCTCGACGTTCGTGACCACGGCCACCTCCGGCTGGAGGAGGAGGAAGGAGCCGTCGCTCTCGTCCGCCTCCGCCACGAACAGCTCCCCCGACCCCGCCGAGGCCCCCGACCCGCTCTCGTTGAGGTCGCCCCCGACGACGAACGTGGGGTCCAGCCCGAGCCGGGACAGCATGACCGAGACCATGGACGTGGTGGTGGTCTTGCCGTGGGTGCCGGCCACGGCCACCCCCCGCCGCCCCCGCATGAGGCCCGCCAGGACCTGGGCCCGGGACCAGACGGGGACGCCAGCCTCCCGGGCGGCCCGCAGCTCCGGGTTGGTGGGGGGGATGGCGGAGGAAGCCACCACGGCGTCGGGCCGGCCCACCTGCTCCGCCCGGTGCCCCACGAAGACGGTCGCCCCCGCCTCCCGCAAGGCCGCCAGCCCCGGCGAGTCCTTGAGGTCGGACCCCGACACCCGGACCCCGGCGGCGAGCAGGAGCCGGGCGATCCCGCTCATCCCGGCCCCCCCGATCCCCACCAGGTGGGCGCTCCTCCACACGTAGGGGTCGGGGACCCCGTCTCCGGGCGGGGGGTCGGCCGCGGCGGGCGTCCGAACCCTCCGGCCCGCCCCCGCCGCCCCGCTCACCTCCTCCACGAGGTCGGCCAGCCGCTCGGCCGCGTCGGGCCGGCCCAGGGCCCGGGACCGCTCGGCCATGGCCCGCAGGCGCTCCTCGTGGTCCACCAGGCTCTCCACCCGGCGGGCCAGCGCCACTGCGGTGAGCTCCTGGTCCCGGAGGACGCTGGCGGCCCCGGTGCGCTGGAGGGCCCGGGCGTTGGCCTCCTGGTGCCGCCCGGTGGCGTACGGGTAGGGCACGAGCAGGGCCGGGAGGCCGCAGGCCGTGAGCTCGGCCACCGTGGTGGCCCCCGCCCGGCACACCACGAGGTCCGCGCAGGCGTAGGCGAGCTCCATCCGGTCCAGGTACCCGAGGGTCCGGACCAGGAGCGGCCCCGTGGTGGGCAGGCCGCGCCGGGTCTCCTCGAGGTGGTCGGGGCCCGTGATGAGCAGGACCTGGAGGTCGGCGCGGCCGGAGAGGAGCCGGCAGGCCCCCGCCGCCGCCCGGTCCAGGTGCAGGGCGCCCTGGCTCCCCCCAAAGACCAAGACCGTCCGCCGTCCCGCCTCCAGGCCCAGCTCGGCCCGGCCCTCCCGGGCCAGGGCCTGCCGCTCCGTCCGCACCCGCAGGACCTCCTCCCGGACCGGGTTCCCGGTGACCTCCATGCGGCCCCGTCTGGCGAGCCCCCGCCCGGCCTGGGGGAAGGAGAGGGCCACGGCGGCGGCCACCCGGGACAGGGCCCGGTTGGCCAGGCCGGGCACGGCGTTCTGTTCGTGGAGGACCACGGGGACCCCCGCCCGGCGGGCGGCCAGGACCGGGGCCACGCTCGCGTAGCCTCCCATGCCCACCAGGGCGCCCGCCCCCCGCACCAGGGGGACGCACTCCCCCACCGCCCGGACCGCGGTGAGGACGGCGCCCAGGGCGGCCGGGGAGGGCCGGCGGACGAAGGGCCGGGCCCGCACGGGCTGGAAGCCGAACCCGGCCCGAGGGACCAGCTCGGCCTCGAGCCGGTCCGCCGTCCCCAGGAACGTCACCTCGTGTCCCCGACGGGAGAGGGCCCGAGCCAACGCCAGGCCGGGGATCACGTGCCCCGCCGTCC